>CAZSZH010000038.1:0-24580 GCA_964610785.1 uncultured Flavobacterium sp.
GTTCTTCGGCAGCCACGATGTAAAATGCCATAATAGGCAAAACCGCACCGTTCATGGTCATCGAAACCGACATTTCTCCTAGCGGGATTTGGTCGAATAAGACTTTCATATCTTCTACAGAATCGATGGCAACCCCCGCCTTTCCTACGTCGCCGACTACACGTTCGTGATCGGAATCGTAACCTCTGTGTGTAGCTAAATCGAATGCAACCGACAACCCTTTTTGTCCAGCAGCTAGATTTCTTCTGTAGAAGGCATTACTTTCTTCAGCCGTTGAGAAACCTGCATATTGACGAATGGTCCATGGTCTGCGCACGTACATGGTGGCGTAAGGTCCTCGAAGGTTGGGTGCAAAACCAGCTCCGAAACCGAGATGTTCCATATCTTCAATGTCGTTGGGAGTGTAGATGGGTTTTACTTCAATATTTTCAGCGGTTTGAAAAGTAGCTGAATTATTCTGTTTTGGAGTTTCCTTTTTGGAATTTTCCAAGGTGATATGTTGGATGTTTTTTCTCATCGTTTAAATATTAAAAGACACTTAATTCGCTATCTCTCGATGAATGATAAATTGCTTTTATAATGATTTTCTCTTTATTAATTGTGTAATGAATCAAATATGGAAATGTTGTTAACATTATTATCCTGACATCATCATAACGGATTTGAAAATGCAATGGATTTTTTCTTAAAATCGAAATACTTTCTTTAAATGAAATATAGAAGCGGTTAGCTAATTTTGGATTAATGTCATTATACCATTGAAATGATTTTCTAAAATCAACTTTAGCTTCATCAAGTATTATAATTTTATAGCTCATTTTCACTTTCTTTTAAAAAATCATCAATGTCAGTAGCACTTTCTGGATTTTTTAAATAGTTTTCCGTTCTTTCTCTAACTTGATCAATTTGCCATTGAGGAATTGAATATTCCTTTTTCTGAGAAGGTAAAATAATCACATCTACTTCATCAGCACAAAAATTGTCAGGTAATATAATTCTAATGGTATGATTTTTAACTTTTACAGTTTGTCTTATTGCTTCCATTTTTCTTTTTTGTTAAAGTTATAAAGCTATTCAGTTGCTAATCGCTCTTGTTCTAATTTCTCCGCCAATCGTTTTTCAATGATGGGTATGATTAACGTTTTTCGCGGATTTTGTTTTACGAACGGATACAATTCTAAATCGTTTTTCATGCGGTCGTTTTTGTTAGGGTATTTGTTGGTTCCTAACAAAGTTTCTTTCCCGCTGTCAAATAAATCCTGTTCTTTTTGAGCACTTTCGTTAATTTTTCTTTGGATGGTTCCTTCGATTAATTGTGCGATTAACCCACCATTGGCTTCAATATCTTTAAATAACAATAACGCTTTTTCGGCTAATTGTTCGGTCAAATTTTCAATGTAATACGCACCATCGGCTGGATTGTTAACTTTGTCGAAATAACTTTCGTGTTTTAAAATGAGCAATTGATTTCGGGAAATTCGATCACCAAATTCGTTGTCTTTATGGTACAAAGCATCATAGGGCAAATTGGCTACGGCATTGGCTCCACCCAAAATAGCACTCATGCACTCGGTTGTGGTGCGCAACATGTTTACGTTGTAATCGTAGAGGGTTTTGTTTCTTCGAGTAGGAGTAGCCACGATAGTACAATCGAAGTTGTGGTGATACTCTTTTGCTAAAGTATTGAATAAAATGCGTAACGCTCGCAGTTTGGCAATTTCAAAGAAATAATTCGTTCCAACCGCTACTTCAATGGTAATAGGATGTTTTATCGCTGGAATTCTGTTGAAATATTCGTTTGCATGTGCTAACGTATAGGCTAATTGTTGCACCATATTCGCACCGGCGTTTTGGTAAATTCCAGCGCTAATGCTTAAGAAATTTATGGAAGAAGAAGCTGCGATACTGTTTAGTTTTTCGAAGTCTTTCTCTAAGCTTTCAAACCAATTGACGTCTTTAGTTAGCTGTCCAATTGGGTCATTTAGCATGATGAATTTAGCATGATATTTGGCCGCATATTTACTTATTTTACCAGCGAAATCGATTGAAAGAAACGGTAAATGAAAATAATATGTGGTTTCCTTCAATGGAAGATTTTGCATTAACTCATCTATAGCAATGGTTTCGTTTTCGATAGTGAATCGGATGCTTTCTGCTCCACGATTTAAAGTATCTATGGCGCGCTGGTTTGATTTTTTAACATCATGAACGAAAATGTTTTGAAGGATTGTAAACGCATGTTCAGGTGCGTTACTATTTAGTTTTGCTTCGAATTCATCTATGTGATAAAAAGGTTTTACTTTGATACCTTCTGGACTCTCCCAAACGAGTGTTTCGTTATAGTCTGCCCCCTTGAGTTCGTATTGAATTTGTTGTTTCCATTGCTTGGAACTAACCGCCTCAAATTCTGAAAAAAGATTGTTGGTTGTATTCACAATTGTATTGCTTTTTTATTACTTCAAATTTAGCTTAAAAAATATTTTTTAAACGAAAAATAGATTTATTTTTTGCAAATTAGCTATATATTTTGAAAAGCACATCTTTTGCGCTCCGAGTGATATGGTATAACTAATTGGATTTAATTTTAGCGATGCACCTCTTTTAAGACGTAAAATCTAGTCTATAGTTTACTGTATAGCCCTGATGGGAGCGACTACCTTGTAGTGCGGACAGCAGGAATTGCCATTAGAAAAATGCCTACTGTTTCGCTGCTGCTAAACTATCTTTAATTCGGTCATCTTCAATATCAATGATGTAGATATCTTCGCTATCTTTTTTCATATAATATTTTTCGCGTGCGTATTTTTCGGTCTGATCGGGGTTTTTTAGATTTTTGATGCTTTGCTCGTCTTTGGCTATTTCTTCTTTATAATATTTTTTATTATCCTCTAATTCATTAATTTGCTTGTTTAAGGAACGTTGATCCCACAGAGATTGGTTGTCCAAAAAGAGCATCCATATGATGAAAAATATCAAAACCAAGGTGTATCTATTCCCTAAAAATTTAAGAAATGGGTAGTTTGCAGTAAGGTTTTGAAACCATTTTTTCATGTTGATGTATTGTGAAAAATTAGGTAAGACGCTGATTGATTACAGCACGAACAACATCAATGGCTACGGTATTGTATTTGTCATTTGGAATGATAATATCTGCAAATGCTTTGGTTGGTTCGATGAACTGCTGGTGCATTGGTTTTAGTGTTGTTTGGTAACGATTTAACACTTCTTCCATATCGCGACCACGCTCTGCGATGTCACGTTTTAAGCGACGAATCAATCGTTCGTCGGAATCTGCATGAACAAAAACTTTAACGTCAAACATTTCGCGTAGTTCGGGATTGGTAAGTATCAGAATACCTTCTACAATCATTACTTTTCTTGGATGTGTGCTGATGGTATCGTCGGTTCTATTGTGCGTGACAAAGGAATAAACCGGTTGATCAATAGTTTTTCCTGCTTTTAAATCCTTGAGGTGTTGTACTAAAAGTTCGAAGTCGATAGCTCTTGGATGGTCAAAATTAATATTGCTACGTTCTTCATAGCTCATCCCAACGTTTTGTTTATAATAGGAATCTTGCGAGATAATTCCAACTTCTGTTTCAGGTAATTCATTCATAATTTGGTGAACTACAGTGGTTTTTCCTGAACCAGTTCCGCCGGCAATTCCAATGATGAGCATATTTTATGTTTAGTTTTGGTTTGTACAAAAATAGTAATTAGTAATTAGTAATTAGTAATTAGTTTTAAAAAAAACACATAAAAAATGGTATTTGCATCAATCTAAATACTTTAAAACTTTTCAAAAACGCCCAGTCCAAATAAAGCAAAATCATATTTTACGGGATCATTTGGATCGAGAATTCTAAGGTTGGCATCGAGTTCCTGTAACGCTTTGGCATCGTTTTGTTTGCGAGTTAATAATTCTAATTTTCGAGCGACATTTCCCGAGTGAACGTCAAGAGGGCATGAGAGCGCTGCCATTGGAATGTTTTTCCATATTCCAAAATCAACTCCTTTGTTATCGTTACGCACCATCCAACGTAAGAACATGTTGATGCGTTTGGCAGCCGAATTGTTAAGTGGATCGGAGATGTGTTTTTGAGTACGATTTTGATGGTTAATTTCGAAGAAAATTTTTTTAAATGCGGAAATGCTTTTTTGTGTAGAATGACCTTCACTATTTCTTGAAAAAGCCGCTTCCAAACCGCCATGATGATTGTAAATATTTTGTAATCCTTTTACAAAAGTGATTAAATCGACACTGTTGAAGGTTCGATGTACAAAATTTTCTAATTTTTCCAAATGATAATCTTGATGATTGATGACAAAATCGTAAGGGGAATTCCCCATCAAATCCATCATTTTTTTGGAATTTGAAATAATCATTTTTCGATTTCCCCAAGCGATGGTTGCTGCAAGAAAGCCTGATATCTCTATATCTTCTTTTATTGAAAAACGATGTGGAATTTGGATTGGGTCACTTTCAATGAAATTTGGATTGTTATATAGTCCTACTTTTTCGTCAAGGAAAGATTTGAGTTCGGATTTATTCATTTGCAAAAAATCTATAAGTATAAAATCCAACAATAATGATTGCTCGCTAGTTGTGGATTAGTTTGAAATCAAACCATCGACCATTACTAATTTTCGATCAGCCATATTGGCCAATTCTTCGTTATGGGTAACAATTACAAAGGTTTGCCCGAATTCGTCCCGAAGTTGAAAAAATAATTGATGTAAATTTTCGGCAGAATGTGTGTCTAAATTACCTGAGGGTTCATCGGCAAAAATCACAGCAGGTTTATTGATTAATGCTCTTGCCACAGCCACGCGTTGTTGTTCGCCGCCCGAAAGTTCGCTAGGTTTGTGATTCATTCGATGTGATAAGCCTAAATAGTCTAATAAACGCTTGGCTTCGATTTCGGTTGCATTTTTATCTTTTCCGCCTATGAATGCTGGAATGCAAACGTTTTCTAAAGCCGTAAATTCGGGCAACAATTGATGAAATTGAAAGATAAATCCCAAATGTTCATTTCTAAATTTGGATAAGGTTTTATCATTCATTTTGAGAATGTCTTCTCCGTTTATTTTTAGTGATGATGATGCAGTTGTTGATGGTTTGTCTAAAGTTCCTAATATTTGTAAAAGAGTTGTTTATCCGGCTCCGGAAGCGCCAACAATAGAAACAATTTCTCCTTTTTTAATGTGTAAATCGACTCCTTTCAACACGTGAAGTTGGTCGTAATATTTATGAATATCTTTGGCTTGAATCATAGCAAACATTTTTACAAAGAAACAAAGAAATCATCGATTATAAAATGAACTATAACTTTTATTTATTCGTTAGTAAATTATAAATATAAGTTAAAATGTTATTTTTGTTTAATATTTAACTACTTTTGTTAAACAAAATTTTAAAAAACCAGCCATGAACACATTAATTGAAAAAGAAATTTACGAATTGATTGGCGATAATCATCAAATGACATCGGCCGAAACTCCTTTACGACCAGATGCTTTTGATAAATCGGATGCCGAAAAAATGGCAAATATTGAGAAACATTTTCATAGTATTATGTTAGAAATGGGAATGGACATGACGGATGATAGTTTGCAAGGAACGCCTCACCGTGTAGCCAAAATGTTTATTCAGGAAATATTTTCGGGCTTAAATCCTGATAATAAACCAAAAATATCAGTTTTTGAAAATTCCTATCATTACGATAAGATGTTAGTAGAAGCAAATATTAATTTCAACTCTACTTGCGAGCATCATTTTTTGCCAATCATTGGAAAAGCGCATATTGGATATGTGTCTAGTGGTAAAGTAATTGGTTTATCAAAATTAAATAGAATTGTGGATTATTATTCCAAGAGACCACAAGTGCAAGAGCGTCTAATCATGCAAATATTTAATGAATTAAAAACTGTTTTGGATACCGAAGATGTTATTGTGGTTATGGAAGCAAAGCATCTTTGTGTTTCGAGCAGAGGTATAAAAGATGAAACTAGTTATACTTCGACCATACAATATGGTGGGATTTTTGAATTGAAAGAAAATCGAAATGATTTTTTCAATATGATAAAGCAAAGTTAGTGCTTACTTTGTGTTTTGTTTTTTTGTTAGTAAATCCCGATTCATTCGGGATTTTTTTTGGAAACAAGAAAACCTAGTCCAATGCTTTTCAATATTTTTTTTTCAAAAGCCCAAAAGAAGTTGAATTGTCCAAAAATAAAACCAAAACCAACCAATAATACTTGATAAATTGGAAAAATAAGAGCAATATAAAAGGTATAATATACCCATACAGAAGTACTTTCTTTTGTAATATCAAAAAATCGTAAAATTGGTTTGGAAAGATAAGCAGCTGTGGAACCTGTAACAGCAAATACAACAATAATGACAAACATTTGCCAGTTTGATTTTACTTTCCAACGATGTTTGAAATTTGCCATTTGATAAATTATCTAAAACAAATTTAATTAAAATTGGATATAAAACAAGTCAATATTTTACTATTGATAACAAGGTAAAATATTCCTCAAAAGGCTCGATTTTTTAACATATAAATTCAATATCGAACGATATTTTAAAAATAGTGTTCACGTGAAACTTTATATCGGACGATATTCAACCTTATTACCTCTCATTTGCAAAAATATCGACCGATATTGACAAATATACATCGATATTATATTTATATCGAGTGATATTTATTTTTATTACCTTCCATATCGATTTATATCGACCGATATTTTTCTATATAAGGTGGAGTAAAACGTTTTATCGTTTGATATTACTTGAATATCGTTTGCAATTGGAATAATATCACACAATATTTTTAAAATATCGCTGTTTTTAATTTTTATATCGTTCGATTTTACTTGAATATCGTTAGCAATTGGAAGAATATCGCACGATATTTCTCTTTATTTTTTTAAAATTCCAATAATTTGCTCTGCGAGTTCCGTTCCAATTCGGTCTTGAGCTTCCAAAGTAGCAGCACCAATGTGTGGTGTTAAAGATATTTTTGGATGCATCAAGATTTGAATTTCTGGTGTGGGTTCGTTTTCAAAAACATCCAAACCGGCAAAAGCTACTTTGTTGGCATCTAATGCTTCAATCAATGCCACTTCATCAATTACGCCACCACGAGCGCAGTTTACAATTCCCACACCATCTTTTAATTGTGCAAATTCTGCTTTACCAATCACATAACCTTCTTGGGCAGGTACGTGTAAGGTAATAAAATCGGAATGTTTAAAAACGTCTTCTAATGATTCGGTAACAATATCTACATTGATGAATTGTCCAGTGTAAAAATCGACTCTAATTTCAGCATTGCTTACAAATTTATCGGCGGCAATAACTTTCATACCAAGACCGAGAGCCATTTTGGCAACTGCTTGTCCAATTCTTCCAAAACCAATAATCCCTAACGTTTTTCCACGAAGTTCAATACCATTGGCATAGGCTTTTTTCAAACCTTCAAAGTTGGTATCACCTTCAAGAGGCATATTTCGGTTGGAATCCTGTAAAAATCGAACTCCTGTAAATAAATGAGCGAAAACCAATTCGGCCACACTTTCAGAAGAAGATGCTGGAGTATTAATGACATGTTTTCCATTGGCACGAGCATATTCTACATCAATATTATCCATTCCAACACCACCGCGACCAATTACTTTTAGTCCGGGGCACGCATCGATAATGTCTTGGCGAACTTTAGTCGCACTTCTGACCAAAAGTACTGTAACGTCATTTGAATTTATAAAATTGGCAACTTGTTCTTGAGCAACTTTTGTAGTGATTACTTCAAAACCGCCTTTTTCTAAAGCTGTAATACCGCTTTTAGAGATACCATCGTTGGCTAATACTTTCATAATTTGAGTTTATGAGTTTAAAAGTTTATGAGTTTAAAGGTTTAAAAACTCAATTATAATTTATGTTTTGTTTTTTTATGTGGTAACAACAGATTCATTTACTGTTACTTCCAATTTTTTCATTACATCTAACAAAACTTGAACGCTTTCTAGCGGCAATGCATTATACATAGAAGCACGATAACCGCCTACAGAACGATGACCAGGTAATCCTGATATTCCAGCTTCTTTCCACATTTTATCAAAAATAGGAGCGTGGTTTTCATCATTTAATAAGAAGGTTGCATTCATAGTACTTCTATCTTCAACGGCAGCCGTTCCTTTGAATAATGGGTTTCTGTCAATTTCATTGTATAGTAAAGTAGCTTTGGCTTCGTTGATTTTTTCAATAGCAGCAATTCCACCCAATTTTTTCAACCATTGTAAAGTTAACAATGAGGCATAAACTGGAAAAACAGGAGGCGTATTGTACATGCTTTCTGCTTTGATGTGTTTTTCATAATCCAACATGCTCGGAATGTTTCTTCCTGATTTTCCTAAAATTTCTTCTTTAACTACCACTAAAGTAGTTCCCGCTGGTCCCATATTTTTTTGAGCTCCGGCATAGATTAAATCAAATTTTGAAAAATCTAAAGTTCTTGAAAAGATATCCGAACTCATATCGCACACTACAGGAACATTCGTAGTTGGAAATGATTTCATTTGGGTTCCAAAAATGGTGTTGTTGCTGGTGCAATGAAAATACGAAGCATCTTCAGGAATATCAAATGCTTTTGGAATGTGATTGTAATTTTGTTCTTTTGATGACGCTACTACAAGAGTTTCTCCAAACGATTTAGCTTCTTTAATGGCATTATTTGCCCAAGTCCCTGTATCAAGATAAGCTGCTTTTCCATCAATTTTCATTAAATTGTAAGGAACCATTAAAAACTCTAAACTAGCACCACCTGCTAAAAATAATGCTTGATAGCCTTTTCCCTCCAAACCTAAAAGTTCTAAAACCAAGGCACGAGCTTCGTCCATAACAGCAACGAAATCTTTACTTCTATGGGATATTTCTAAAATAGATAAATCCGAATTATTGAAATTTAAAATCGCTTGAGCTGATTTTTCGAATACTTCTTGCGGTAAAATACAAGGTCCGGCGCTGTAGTTGTGTTTTTTCATGATTTCATTATCAAAATTAAAAACGCAAATTTCGTTATAAGCTTTCAAAAAAGTGATGGAATTACGAAACTAAAACAACGATGTTATTAACGAAAACGAAATAGTTTATAATAAATTTTAGCTTTTTTGTAGTTAAATTGAAAGCAAAAAAGCTAAAGTATCTACATTATCGGCATAATCCCAAAGTTCGGGTTGTTGCGTTTTTCCAAATGGTATACTATTTTCAATCAAATTTTTAGAAACAATACATTGAATTTGTTTGGCATCGTTTGCCAATTGTTTTTTTATCGCATCAAGACTATCGTAATATTCATAGAAAACCGAAGAAATAGGTGAGGCGTAGCTTGAATCTTCTTTTAAAGTTAGGAATTCGTTATCCAATAATTTGAAATTACTCATCAAAAATACCGCTTTGTTGTAATCATAATTGTTAGCATATTTTTCATAATGAATTACATCACCATATTTGAAAATGGCTTTGAAAAAAGTTTGAAAATCGTAGCCTTTTGGAATAAATAATTTCGAAACATTGCGACAACCTAATCCGAAATACCTAAAAATATCTTCACCAAGTTGCTCCAAATCTTCGTGAGTTTCTGTTCCGTCTAAAATGGCAACCGAATTTCTGTTCTTGCGAATAATACTTGGTTTTTCTTTAAAATAATATTCAAAATAACGTGCGGTATTGTTGCTTCCGGTGGCAATTATTGCATCAAAATGTTCTAATTTTCCATCGGTAAACGTGATGTAATTTTCAATTTCAGGATTTATTGCAATTAAATATTTTGCTAAAAATTTTATTAAATATTGATCATTAGAAGAGGTTTTTACCAAAACTTTATGTCCTGCAATCAAAACCGATAAGAAATCATGAAACCCAACAAGCGGAATATTTCCAGCTAAAATTAACCCAACGGTTTTAGTGGTAACTTTTGAAAAATCGTATTCAATAAGCCATATATTTAGGTTTTCCTCAGTCAATGCTTTTGCCCAAGACTGTACCGAATGGTATACTTGTTCTTGGGTAAACCATCCATTATGCGACTGCGATAATTCAATCAGTTGAATAAAATCATCAAAAAACAAATCGTTTTGTAAAACAGTATTGTTTTGGATGCTATTTTCTATTGAAAATTGACTTAAAAACGTACCAAGTTCAATAAAACATTTTTTTTTCTCGATTTGTAACATTTGTTTACTTGTATATGAAGCGTAATGATTGTAATTTTGCACAAAATTAAACAAATCATCCAGTATAAAAGATTTTTAAATCTAATATCTGAAATTTAATATTTAAAAGAAGATGGCAATCATAATAACAGACGAGTGTATCAATTGTGGCGCATGTGAGCCTGAATGTCCGAATACTGCAATATATGAAGGTGCCGACGATTGGCGCTATAAAGACGGAACGAAGCTGAAAGGAAAAGTGATTCTTCCTGATGGAACTGAAATAGATGCTGATGCTGCGCAAACTCCAATTTCAGATGATGTATATTATATTGTTCCCGGTAAATGTACGGAGTGTAAAGGTTTTCACGAAGAGCCTCAATGTGCTGCAGTTTGCCCAGTAGATTGTTGCGTTCCTGACGACAATCATGTTGAAAGCGAAGAAACTCTTTTGAATCGACAAGCTTTTTTGCATAATGAATAAATTATAGAATCCTGAAAATTGCAACTTCAGGATTTTTTATTTAGATAAAAAAGTAATTCAAATTTTATACTTCCGAAATTTCTACTAAATTTGTTAAAACTGTTTTGTTATGAAAAGGGTTTTAACATTTCTTTTTTTTGTTGTCCTAGGTAACTGTCTGGCTCAAAATACAGAGATTTCCATTATTTTAAAAGATGCAGATAGTAATGTACCTATTGAAGATGTTACTGTATTTGTGGTGAAGTCTAAACAGAATTTGGTAAGTAACGCAGAAGGTAAGGTAACTTTTATGTTAAATGGCATTACAGCTATTCAAATATCGCATACTTCCTACAAATCGATTACCATAAGAAGCACAACGTTAAAAGATAAAATGTCGGTTATTTATTTAAAAAGTACCGTTAATAATCTAGATGAAATTATAATTACGAAACAGCATCCGCAAAAAATCCTAAAAAATATTGTTGAAAACTCAATTAAAAAATTAACCGCGCCAGCTCGATTGAAAGTATATACTAGGGAATTTTTTAAACTTAATGGTGTTTATTCCTATTACAACGATGGACTTATAAATTTTCAAATATCGGGTAAAGAAAAAGATTTTAAAACCGATGTTTTGGTGGAGCAGAATAGATCGGTTGGTTTAATAGACACTGATGTTAGCGATAATTTACTGGGATATAATTTGAATGATATCATGGAGAATTATTATAATTTTAAATATTTAAATCCCATACTAGATTCTAGAGCTAAAAAAGATTACGATTTCATCATTAAATCCTACACAGCTAATAGTGATTATTATATTATGTTGATTGACCCACTTGATCATGCCAAGGGTTTGTTGGATAATTTTTCGATTATTTATGATAAAAAGAAAAAATTAATTATTGAAGCAAGTTCGTCGGTTTCTCCATCAGTGGTTGCAAAAATTAAAGATAAAACAACTGTTGGCTCAAAGAATATTTACAAATCTATGTTTAAAACAATCTATAAACATGACGATTCAAATTATTATTTGATAAGCTCTAAAGAGGAAATTGGATTTGAAAAAATCAACAAAAAAGGCACGAATACTATTGAGGTTAGAAATTACTTTGTAACCACCAATTTAAGTACTCAAAAATATAGTTTTACGCCCAGTGATGTTTATAAAGAAAAGACACTTTTCAATAAAAAAAATGTCATTTTGAGTGATTATTGGAATGTTTCTGGATTGACCACAACCGAAGAAGAACAAGGAATTATCAATTCAATAGAAGATAATTTAAATAAATGATTCGAAACATTTTGACGCTTTTGTAACTTGGTTTTATTAAACTATATTTGCACACTTTATAAAATAAAACCATAATGAAAGCAGGAATTGTAGGATTACCAAACGTTGGAAAATCAACTTTATTTAATTGTTTATCAAATGCTAAAGCGCAAAGTGCTAATTTTCCGTTTTGTACCATCGAGCCTAATATTGGGGTAGTAAACGTTCCCGATCCTCGAATAGTTCGTCTGGAAGAATTGGTTAAACCAGAACGCGTTCAAATGGCCACAGTCGATATTGTAGACATTGCCGGATTGGTAAAAGGAGCTAGTAAAGGAGAAGGTTTGGGAAATCAATTTCTAGGAAATATTAGAGAATGTAATGCTATAATTCATGTACTACGTTGTTTTGATAATGATAATATTGTTCACGTTGATGGAAGTGTAAATCCGATTCGCGATAAAGAAACAATTGATATTGAATTGCAATTAAAAGATTTAGAGACTGTTGAAAAACGTTTAGAAAAAGTAAATAGAGCTGCTAAAACGGGAAATAAAGAAGCGCAGGCAGAGAAAGCACTTTTGGACCGAATTCGTGAAGCTCTATTGCAAGCTAAATCTGCTAGAACTGTGGTTCCTCAAAATCAAGACGAAGTAGTTTTAATGCAAGATTTTCAGTTAATTACTAATAAACCAGTTTTATATGTTTGTAATGTAGATGAAAGTTCTGCAGTAAACGGAAACCAATATGTAGACCAAGTTCGCGAATTAGTAAAAGACGAAGATGCCGAAGTGATTATTCTTTCAGTAGGAGCTGAGGCTGATATAACTGAATTAGAAAGTTATGAAGAACGTCAAGTTTTTCTTGAAGATATGGGATTAACCGAACCTGGTTCAGCAGTATTAATTCGTGCTGCTTATAATCTTTTGAAATTACAAACCTATTTTACGGCTGGAGTAAAAGAAGTGAGAGCTTGGACCATAAATGTTGGGGATACCGCTCCTAAAGCCGCTGGAGTTATCCATACCGATTTTGAAAAAGGATTTATTCGTGCTGAAGTTATCGCATTCGAAGATTTTTCTAATTTTGGTTCGGAAGCGAAAGTAAAAGAAGCTGGTAAATTAAGAGTCGAAGGAAAAGAATATATTGTTAAAGATGGCGATGTGATGCACTTTAGATTTAACGTTTAATAATTCTCCAAAAAAAATGTAAAAACCTACAAATGATAATTTTGTAGGTTTTTTTTTGTTTATGATTAGAGGTATTTTATTCAACTTATAAATATACATTATTATAAATCAATAAATCAAAGGTAAAAATTTTTATAAGACCATATTTCTGATCCCATTCTATTAATTTAGCACGAAATCTTATATTATGAATATCTTATATGTTTCTTATAAACATTTACTTATTTTTGTTGCTTTAATATTATTATGAGATTTCTTTTTACAATTTTTTTTATGTTTTTTGGTTTAATAGTTTTTTCTCAAGAAAAAGGAAAAGCAAATAAACCGAAAAGTTTAGTTAAAACCGCCGAAGATAGAGCCAAAGAGCTAGCAAAAAAAGCACCTATTACGTCCTATAAAATTATATCTGTCCAACATGATACTATCGTTTTAGACACTACGCTTTCAATAAAAAAAGAATATGATTATAATTATTTAAGAAAAGATAATTTTGGTTTAATGCCTTTTCCAAATGAAGGACAAACGTATACTACCTTAAACTACGGATTGACTAAATTGAATCCATTTCCGGAATTTGGATTTAAAGCTAAACATTTTGGATATCTTGAAGTGAATGATGTTAAATATTATTCGGTTGCGACACCATTAACAGAGTTATATTTTAAAACTGTTATGGAGCAAGGTCAAAATGTAGATGCCTTAATCACGATTAATACGTCCAAAAACTTTAATTTTTCAATAGCTTTTAAAGGATTACGATCGTTGGGTAAATATATAAACCAATTGTCTAGTTCGGGTAACTTCCGTTTCACCGCGAGTTATCATACAACGGATAAACGCTATAATATGAACTTTCATTACACAGGCCAAGATATTTTGAACGGTGAAAATGGAGGATTAACGGAGCCCGAAAACTTTGAAGATAAAGATCCGTTATATAAAAATAGACCTCGACTACAGGTCTATTTTAATGATGCAAAATCATTTCTAAAAGGGAAAAGGTTTTTTATTGATCATAGTTTTAGAGTGAATCCAAATGATGCTGATAATAATCTTATTATGGTGCACCAGATAAATTATGAACATAAATTTTTTGAGTACAATCAAGCAACATTAGGTTCTACGATAGGTGCTTTGGGCGCTACTTTTCAAAGGTTTGGCACTTCATCGGTAAAATCTAATATTATCGATCAAACCATGTATGATAGACTTTATAATAAAGTTGGTGCCCAATATGAAAATAAAATGTTGGGTAAATTTCAATTTTTTATAGAGAATTTTATTTATAACTATTTTATTGGCGATGATAAAACAGTAACCACAAAAGTTTATGGAGTCTCTAATACAACCATTTATTCTGGACAAACCAAAGCTACAATTAACACCATAGGGGGTCAATACGATTACCGAAAAGGCAAATGGAATGGTACAGCAACACTATCCAATTCAATTTCTACACAACCAATGCGTAATCTTGATGCCAATTTAACCTACTCATTTGATTCAAAAAACAATATTTCTTTTCAATATCAGAATATCAGTAAGTTACCAAATCATAATTATATTTTAAATAATAGCAGTTATGATAAATACAATTGGAACAATAATTTTAAAAATGAAAAAATAAATAATCTTATTGTAAATGCTAATACCCAATGGCTGAAAGCGTCTCTACAAATAACGACGTTAAATGACCATCTTTATTTTAGTAATGATACTATTTCTAATAAGCAATATATATCCCCGAAACAATTTTCAAGTGCTATTGATTATCTTTCTTTAAAGGTTGCCCGAGAATTTAAATACCGAAAATGGGCCTTAGATAATACATTTCTTTATCAAAAAGTAGCGCAAAAAGATACTATTTTGAATCTTCCTCAATTGACAATACGAAATACACTCTATTTCTCTGATGAGGTTTTTAAAAAAGCAATGTTTCTTCAAACAGGAATAATTTTCAATTATTTTACAAAATACTATGCAGATGATTACAATCCCATTTTGGGAGAATTTTTTGTTCAAAAGTCTCAAAAAATTGGGAACTTTCCCATGTTAGATTTTTTTATCAATGCTAGGATAAAACAAACGCGAATTTTCCTAAAGGCAGAACATTTTAATTCTAGTTTTACCGGAAATAAGTATTATTCCGCGCCCAATCTTCCGTATCACGATTTTATGATTCGATTTGGATTGGTATGGAATTTCTTCCAGTAATTTCAGTACATAATTGAGCTTTTTTTATAGATAATAGTATTCTGTTTCATGAACAATGATGATGTTGTAAAACGATATTATTATCAATATATTTGTGCCCACAAACAAATTAAGATGAATTATTCAGATAACATACTTGGAACTATTGGAAATACTCCTTTGGTAAAATTAAATAAAATCGTTGAAGGAATTGATGCTTTGGTACTTGCTAAAGTAGAGACGTTTAATCCAGGAAATTCAACCAAAGATCGAATGGCGCTAAAAATGGTGGAAGATGCCGAAGCCGATGGTCGATTGAAACCAGGTGGAACCATTATTGAAGGAACTTCAGGCAATACAGGAATGGGTCTTGCTCTTGCAGCAATTGTAAAAGGATACAAATGTATTTTTGTAATTACAGACAAGCAGTCTAAAGAGAAAATGGACATTCTACGAGCTGTTGGTGCTAAAGTTATTGTTTGCCCAACGGATGTAGAACCAACAGACGAGCGTTCCTATTATTCTGTTTCTAAAAGATTAGGGACAGAAATTCCCAACTCGTGGTATGTCAATCAATATGATAATCCATCTAATGCTCAAGCACATTACGAACAAACCGGTCCGGAAATTTGGGAGCAAACCGAAGGGAAGATTACGCATTTTATAGTTGGAGTGGGAACTGGAGGCACAATTTCAGGAATAGGAAAATATTTAAAAGAAAAAAATCCAAACATTAAAATATGGGGAATTGACACTTATGGTTCTGTTTTTAAAAAATATCATGAAACAGGAATATTTGATGAAAACGAAATCTATTCTTATATCACTGAAGGAATTGGAGAAGATATACTTCCAAAAAATGTCGATTTCTCTATTATTGATGGTTTTACGAAAGTTACCGATAAAGACGCTGCGGTTTATACCCGAAAAATTGCTTTAGAAGAAGGTATTTTTGTTGGAAACTCGGCAGGAGCATGCGTAAAAGGTTTACATCAGTTAAAAGATCATTTCACAAAAGATGATGTTGTTGTGGTTTTGTTTCACGATTCGGGAAGTCGATATGTGGGAAAAATGTTTAATGACGACTGGATGCGTGAAAGAGGATTTCTGGAGGAAGAAATCACCAAAGCAGAGGATGTTATTAAAGATCATATCGACAAATCATTAGTGGTAGTTCGCACTGAAGAATTGGTTTCTCATGCGATTGAGAGAATGAGAAAATACAAAATTTCACAAATTCCAGTGATTGATATTAACGGATTTGTTGGTTCAGTAGACGAATCAGATTTGTTTCAAAGTTATGTTTCCGATAAGAATGTTGCCGATAAACCTATAAAAGAGGTAATGGGTAAACCCTATCCAATGGTTAAATTAGGCACGCCAATTGATGAAGTTTCTAAATTGTTTACGAAAGAAAATCAAGCAGTTTTGGTTGATTTAGGTAATGGAAAACATCATATCATAACCAAATATGATATCATTGGTTCCATAAAATAAATACTAAGCCTACAATGACCTTGTAGGTTTTTTTTATTCTCCAATTAACACTCCCGAAACGTTCCAAGCACTAAAACTCGATCCTTCGGGAGCTCCCTGAGGAATCATTACTTGTATAGCATGTGTTCCTTCTTTTAGAGATCCTAGATCAATATAGTTTGGATTGGTTACCATTCCTGGGCACCAGTTAGATCGACTATAATCAGACGATGATAGTCCGTTTGAAAAATTTCCAGACGCCGGATTATACAATCGATAAGAACCACAGTCTTCTCGCCATGGGATAAAAGAAGCAACTTCTTTTTCATCTAAATAAATAGTATTTTTCTTGGGTACGAATTCATCTCCATTTTCCCAACCACCATGTCCAGTAGTAATATATCTTAGTCTGGCATTTTTTAATTCTTTTTTCAAAGTAAAAGTAACTTTTAATCCTGTACCAGCATTAAATAGTGTACTGTATTCTTGACCCGCCATTTCCATGATGTTGGTTGTATTAAATAACGGAATTACAGTAGCAGGTTTTGCAACAGCATTTTCCTCTTCTGGATGAATTGTAATCGAAACACTTACTTTATGTCCTCCTTTATCGTAGTTTCCAATAAAGGTTCCAATATAAATTTCACTGTTGTGTAAAGCAGCAGTCAATTCTGAAATATCTTGACGATAATGCACTTGCTCCTCCCAGGTTTTACCTTTTAATTGAATTGTGTTGTATTGTTTGATGCCAAATGGTGTAAAAAAACGCATTAATTCCAATAGTGGCGTGAAATTATCAGTAGCAATAATTCCCTGATATTGCTTCCCATTGCCATTATCATAGATGGGTAGTGCTTTAATGCCATTTTGTAAACCGTCTAAAAAAGACACTTTTTGATCAGATTGGATTAAAAAAACCGACCCTGTTCTATCATAAGCATCACCATTGGATTGTTCTGTAACTTCCACAAAAATTTGACTACCTTTTTTTATTGTCGGTATTTTTATTTTTTTTAAAATAATGGTGCCATTCGCAAATCGTAAAATACTATCATTAGATTTAGAGGAGTCGGAAAAATTAATTACTTCATCTTGAAAAACAGGAATAGTTGTAAATCGGCTTTTCCAAAGTAAATCTCGGTATGTTAATAAATCTAGGCTTTTTGAGGAATCAATTTTTAATTGGGGAAATTCCTTTACTTTTTCAATTTTAGTAGCAGATACTATATAATTTCCATTTCGATTGGTTTCTAGTACCAAACCCAAGTTTGATCCTAATATTGAGGGAGCTCCTTTGCAATTTAAATCATTAGTATACCACAGTTCAATGGTGTTTGAATTAATGATTGTTTTTGCTTTTTTACAATTATATCCTAAAATCTTTTTGGTTTCGTTACTAAGTTCAAAAGTTTGTTTGGCAATAGAAGTACTATCTTTTGTTGCAATTATTTTTGAATTATTTAGATTAGCTATTTGATAATTGCTCCCGTTTGTAATTAAAGTTTGTTCAAATGGGAACGAAGCTTTATTTGATTTTATCGATTCTGAGGTTATTACGAATTGCTTATCGTTAAAGAAGACCAAAATAGGATCTTGATTTTCAATTAATTTCCCATTGGAACTTCTTACAAAGGTGATTTTATAATTGCTTTGCGCTATTGAAGTAAAGGTAATAAGAAAAAAAAGTACGTGAATAGGTTTCATTTTGCTTTAATTAGGTTTCACAAATATAAGTGTTGAAAATTAATTTCAAGAAATTTGCATAAATCAAGTCAAAAATATAATTTAGTGGCTTCAAAGCCATTTAGATACTATTTATGAAAGAAGATTTTTTACACTATATTTGGTTGTACAAAAAATTGGACGTTACCAATTTAAAAACTACCAACGGTGAAATTCTCACCATTCTTCAGTTTGGACAATACATTCAACAAGCGGGTCCTGATTTTTTTAACGCTCAAATTATTATTGAAAATCAAAAATGGGCCGGAAATATTGAGATTCACCTAAAATCTTCCGATTGGTATGTGCATCATCATGAGAAAGATGATAATTATAACAATGTTATTCTTCATGTGGTTTGGGAACACGACACTCCAATTTTTAGAAAAGACAACTCCGAAATTCCTGTGCTAGAGCTTCAGAAATATGTTTCTAAAGAAGAACTTCAAAAGTATAAAGAACTCACAAGTCAAAAATCGTGGATTTTTTGTGAAAATTTCATCAAAGAAGTGCCTCATTTTGCGATGGCGAATTGGCAAGAGCGTTTGTTTTTTGAACGATTAGAACGAAAATCAAATGCAATTGATGAATTACTGCAAGAGACTGGAAACGATTGGGAATCAGTACTTTTTTGTATGCTAGCTAAAAATTTTGGATTAAACACAAATGGTGAAATGTTTTTTAAAATTGCCAAATCCATTACGTTTTCATTAATGCGAAAAGAAGCTTTGGAAGTGAAATATCTTGAAGCCCTGCTTTTTGGACAAGCCAATATGATTTCAATTCATGTTGAAGATGCTTATGCCATAGAACTTAAGTCTTGGTATGATTACATAGCGTTGAAATACAATTTAAAAAAACCATTAATTGCGCCGGTTCAGTTTTTTAAACATCGCCCCGATAACTTTCCAACGATTCGATTGGCACAGTTGGCCATGCTATATCATTTGCAGAGAAATTTATTTTCAAAAATTATTGCTGCCAAAACTGTTCAGGATCTTTATGACATTTTTGATGTTTCGGTAAGTGATTATTGGAAAACACATTATACCTTTGATAAGACAAGTTCCAAAAAAGAAAAAGCATTAACCAAATCATTTATTGATTTACTAATTATTAATACAATAGTTCCTATTCAATTTGCATACTCCAAAAGTTTGGGTAAGGAAAATTCTGAACTTTTGATTGATTTTCTCGCAAATATTCCATCCGAGAAAAACAACATTATTGAAAAGTTTAGTACTTTTGGAATTCAAACTAAAAATGCTTTTCAATCTCAAGCTTTATTACAATTAAAAAATGAATATTGTAATTCAAAAAGATGCTTGCACTGTGCTATTGGTTTAGAATTACTTAAAGATAAAAAATGATAACAAACATTCGGTATTTTTTTGAAAAACATGGTTTTCATGTATCCTCTCGTTTGGCCGATAAATTGGGGATGCGAGCTACCAATGTGCGGTTGTTTTTTATTTACATTTCTTTTGTAACTGTAGGTCTTGGTTTTGGTTTTTATCTAACATTGGCATTTTGGATAAAATTGAAAGATTTAATTCGCGCCAAACGCTCTTCTGTTTTTGATTTGTAAATTTGGAATTACATAAAAACATAAAGCATTTTTTCAATTTTTCGAAAGACCAACGAAAAGGAATTCTTTTTTTGTTGAGTATCATCATTGCGCTGCAGATTGGATATTATTACATCGACTTTAATCAAGAAAGCAAACCTTCATCCGAAGAACAAAAATGGTTGTCGCTTCAAAATACTTTGGATACTATTAAGGAAGATAAACCACAATTTGAGAGAAAAATATATCCTTTTAATCCTAATTTTATTACCGATTCAAAAGGATATAAATTTGGTATGACCGCTGCACAAATAGATAAATTATTGGCTTTTAGAAAACAAGGTTTGTTTGTGAATTCGTCAGAAGAGTTTCAGCAGGTTACTGGAGTTTCTGATTCGTTGCTAAACGTAATGGCACCTTATTTTAAATTTCCAGATTGGGTTAACAATAAAAATGATCATGAGAATAAAAAATCCAATTCAAAATGGATAGAATACCCTAAAAAAGAGGCTATAAAAATTATAGATATTAATAGTGCGACAAAAGAAGATTTAATTAAAATATCTGGAATTGGTGAGGCTATTTCGGAACGAATAGTAAAACAAAAAGATATGTTAGGGGCTTTTGTTTCTATGGAGCAAATGAAAGATATTTGGGGGCTCGCTCCCGAAGTTGTTGAAAAGCTAAATCAAAGTTTTACAATTAGTACTAAGCCAAATCCTAGGAAAATCAATATTAATGAAGCATCGATAAAAGAATTGGGACAGTTTCCTTATTTTAGATATCCAATTTCTAAAAACATTGTAACGTACCGAAGTATGAATGGAGCAATTAAAATTGATGATTTATCAAAAATAAAGGGTTTTCCAGTTGATAAAATAAAAATAATTGCGCTATATTTGGATTTTTAAAAACATAACACAATAAAAATAGCTTTACCTACATGAATTCAATTTATTTTACAGAAGAACACGAGCTGTTTAGAGAAAGTTTACGAGACTTTTTACATAAAGAAGTTGTCCCTCATATTGAGAAATGGGAGAAAACAGGAACAATTGAACGATTTATTTGGAAAAAATTCGGAGAGATGGGCTTTTTTGGTATTGCTTATCCCGAAGCTTATGGCGGAATGAATTTAGATTTATTTTATACCGTAGTTTTTCTCGAAGAACTTCAAAAAATAAAATCGTCGGGTTTTGCGGCAGCTATGTGGGCTCATGCTTATTTAGCTATGACACACCTAAATGCAGAAGGAGACGAACGAATTAAGCAAGATTATCTAGCGCCAAGTATTTCAGGAGATAAAATAGGAGCCTTATGCATCACAGAACCTTTTGGAGGAAGCGATGTGGCAGGAATGCGCACTACTGCCGTAAAAAATGGTGATAAATATATTTTAAATGGCTCAAAAACATTCATCACCAATGGAGTGTATGCCGATTATTATGTGGTTGCAGCCAAAACAAGTCCAGAGCTTGGCAACAAGGGAATAAGTATCTTTTTAATGGATACCAATTTGCAAGGTATTTCGGCTACAAAATTAGACAAACTGGGATGGAGAGCTTCCGATACAGCAGAGATAGCCTTTGATAATGTCGAAATTCCAGCAGAAAATTTAATGGGAGAGGAAGGAAAAGGGTTTCCGTACATCATGCAACATTTTGCTTTAGAGCGATTGATTATGGCAATTAATGCTCATGCAAGAGCTGAATATGCTATTGATTACACCATTGAATATATGTCGCAACGTCATGCGTTTGGAAGTACAATAAACAAGTTTCAAGCATTGAGACACACGATGGTTGAGCATGCGACAGAAGTCGAACATTGCAAAATATTTAATTATGCAGCGACAGCCCGATTAAACAAAGGCGAATACGTCGTTAAAGAAGCTACAATGGCAAAATTAAAATCGACCAAAGTCGCTGATGAAGCAATATATAGCTGTTTGCAGATGCTAGGAGGTTATGGTTATATGGAAGAATATCCATTAGCGCGATTACTTCGAGACAGCCGTTTAGGACCAATTGGTGGTGGGACATCAGAGATTTTAAAAGAGATTTTATCTAAAATGATTATTGATAAACAGAATTATAAGCCAGCGGTAAAATAATTCTTTAATTTAAAATAATTTATAATTCGTAATTCATAATTCAAAATTAAATTCTAAATTTGCACACTTAACGAGAGGAGGTGTCTATATTATGTTAATCATACCAATTAAAGACGGAGAAAATATCGATAGAGCATTAAAGCGCTATAAAAGAAAATTTGATAAAACAGGAACAGTTCGTCAGTTACGTGCACGTCAAGCATTTATCAAACCATCAGTTGTAAATAGAATGAAGTTCCAAAAAGCAGCTTACATTCAAAACATGAAAGACAGTTTAGAGAGTTAGTATCTAATTTTCTTTTGAATATTAATCGTTAGTGATTAAAGTTTTATAACTTTGTTGCTAACGATTTTTTTATGCGAAATTATTGGAGCGCAGGTGAAATACCTTGTATCAAAAAGTCGTAGTTTTAATAAAAAAAATAACCATTGAGCAATCTAAAAGCTTTCCAAGAATATCTTCAACTCGAAAAAAACTATTCTTTACATACGGTAAATGCGTATGGGAATGATTTACTTTTTTTTCAAGAATTTTTGAAGAATAATTTTGGACAAGAAAGTCTGGAAGAGGTAAACTACAGTATGATTCGCAGTTGGATTGTTTTTATGGTCGATGAAGGAATTTCTAATAGTTCGATAAACCGAAAAATATCTTCGTTAAAATCATTTTATAAGTTTTTGTTAAAAATTAAACAAATAGAATCAAGTCCATTATTAAAACATAAATCATTAAAAACACCAAAAAAAATACAGATTCCATTTTCAGAAAAAGAGTTGGATAGTGTGTTGAATCATATTCAATATCCCGAGGGTTTTGACGGAATTAGAGATAAATTGATAATTGATCTTTTTTATACAACGGGAATTCGAAGAACTGAATTGATTAATTTAAAAACGCAAAATATTGATTTAGCGCAAAATACATTAAAAGTACTGGGTAAAAGGAATAAAGAGCGAATAGTTCCAATTTTGCCAATTATTTCACAACAAATAAATTTATATATATCAGAAAGAGCTCAAATTGAGCAAATTAAAGACAATGATTATTTTTTTTTAATGTTAAAAGGAGTAAAATTGAACGATTCATTTGTTTATCGTTTAATAAATTATTACTTTAGTAATGTCTCCGAGAAGGTTAAAAAGAGTCCGCATATATTACGCCACACTTTTGCAACACATCTATTTAATAACGGAGCCGATTTGAATTCAGTAAAAGAGTTATTAGGACATTCTAGTTTGGCATCCACTCAAGTGTATACGCATAATAGTTTAGCAGAACTAAAGAAAGTATATAGAGATGCACATCCAAGGAGTAGTAAGTAATTCATTGTATAACTTTAATTTAAAAATTATGAAGGTAAATGTAAATGCAGTAAATTTTACAGTCGACAGAAAATTAGTTGATTTTACTCAACAAAGATTAGACAAACTTGAAAAGTATTATGATAAAATTGTTTCTTCCGATGTGTATTTAAAGGTCGAGAATACCAGCGATAAAGAGAATAAAATTGTAGAGATTAAAATTCATGTTCCAGGCGATGATTTTTTAGTAAAAAAACAATGTAAAACTTTTGAAGAAGCAATTGAATTATCAGCAGAATCTTTAGAAAGATTATTAGTCAAAAGAAAAGAAAAAATAAGAACACACATTTAATGAAATTTTTTATAAAAACATTTTGATTAAAAAATAAAATGTCTACATTTGCAGTCCGTTAGAAATAGCGGACTTTTTTTGTTGTATATGCCAGCGTAGCTCAGTTGGCTAGAGCAGCTGATTTGTAATCAGCAGGTCGTGGGTTCGAGTCCCTCCGCCGGCTCAATATATTGGGTAAAATAACAAAAAAAGTAGGGGAGATACTCAAGCGGCCAACGAGGGCAGACTGTAAATCTGCTGACTACGTCTTCGCAGGT
Source organism: uncultured Flavobacterium sp. (assembly GCA_964610785.1). Lineage (GTDB taxonomy): Bacteria > Bacteroidota > Bacteroidia > Flavobacteriales > Flavobacteriaceae > Flavobacterium. The sequence goes on from CAZSZH010000038.1 coordinate 24,136, forward strand.
TCGAATCCTGCTCTCCCCACAAGCCAGATGGCAGGTTTAAGAAGTCAGTTTTTTAAATTAGAGTAACAAGTCTAATTTCTGAAATCTAATATCTGAAATCTAAAAACTGCCGACTTAGCTCAGGGGTAGAGTGCTTCCTTGGTAAGGAAGAGGTCACGGGTTCAATTCCCGTAGTTGGCTCAAAATTGAAAATTTGAACACTAATAAATATAATAACTAAGATTAAAATTAAGTAAAATGGCAAAAGAAACCTTTAACCGTTCGAAACCACACTTAAATATTGGTACGATCGGACACGTGGATCACGGTAAAACAACCTTAACAGCAGCAATCACAAAAGTATTATCTGATGCTGGTTACTGTCAAGCAAAATCATTTGATCAAATTGATAATGCTCCAGAAGAAAAAGAAAGAGGTATTACAATTAATACAGCTCACGTTGAGT
>CAZSZH010000039.1:0-23498 GCA_964610785.1 uncultured Flavobacterium sp.
CTTCTTTTCTGCAATTCTCAACTTAGCACTTCGGGCTCTGTTGTTAATTTTAATTTCGGATTCTGTCGGAACAATTAACTTTCCTACCAATTTGAACGGAACTGAATAATTTCCAAAGAAATCGCGTTCTGGTTCGCCTTCAAACAGTCCGTTTTTCATAAATCTTTTCACCAATCGGTCTTCTAAAGAATGATAGGATATCACACTCAATCGTCCTTCTGGCTTTAAAATCTCTAAGGATTGTTCTAAAAATTCTTTCAAAACATCCATTTCTTGGTTGACTTCAATTCGGATGGCTTGATAGATTTGTGCCAATATTTTGTTTTTAAATTGATCGGGCAAAAAACGTTGTAAAATCAATTTAAACTCATCTGTTGTACTAATTGCATTGTATGCTCTGGCTTCAATAATGGTTCTTGCTAAAGCCGGGGCCACTTTCAATTCGCCATAATCCAAAAAAACTCTTCTCAAATTAGCATCATCATACTCGTTAATCACTTTGTATGCGTCTAATTCGTTTTTCTTACTCATACGCATATCCAAGTCGGCATCAAATCGAGTCGAAAATCCGCGTTCGGGCACATCAAACTGATGCGATGAAACACCTAAATCGGCTAAAATTCCATCTACTTGTTTCACTCCATGAAATCTCAAAAAGCGTTTGATGTATCTAAAATTCTCTTGTATCAACGTAAATCGTTCATCGGGCAATGCGTTTTCCCAAGCATCTTCATCTTGATCAAAGGCGAATAATTTTCCGTTAGCTCCTAACCGACTCAAAATTTCTCTCGAATGCCCGCCACCACCAAAAGTGACATCAACATAAACACCTTCTGGATTAATATTCAAGCCGTCTACGGTTTCTTTTAATAAAACGGGGTTATGATATTCCATTGTCGTCGTCGTTTACATTACCCATAACCTCTTCAGCCAAATCTGCAAAATCCACAACAGAATCATCAATGGCTTTTTCGTACAACTCTTTATCCCAAATTTCAATAATATTGACCGCCGAAGACAACACAATATCTTTAGAAATTTGAGCAAAATTGGTCAAGTCTTTCGGAACCAATAATCGTCCTAAATTATCAATTTCAACCACTTTCACACCTGCTGTAAATCGACGAATAAAATCATTGTTTTTCTTAACAAACCGATTGAGTTTATTGATTTTTTGCATCATTATGTTCCATTCCGCCATCGGATACAATTCCAAACAAGGCTGAAAAACAGAACGTTTCAAGACAAAACCGTCTTGAAGCGAAGCTGCTAATTGCTTTTTGAAAGGCGCCGGTAAAAGCAACCTTCCTTTAGCATCAACCTTACATTCGTATGTTCCAATTATTGCGTTCAAAAACTTTAGTGTTACATGATTTGAGCAAAAATATAAAATATTTTACCACCTTTTACCACTTTCTACCACATTGTTAATAAGTTTTACCACTTTGAGGAAACTTCAATTCACTAGAAAAAATTATTAAATTGAAAAATCATTAACAAAACATTAGGATTTGCGTAATTTCAGATACAAAACACAATAAAAACCACTTTTATTGAAAAAAATTTAATGAAAATGTATTTATCAACATTTCGATTCTTTTAAATAACAATTCGTTGAAATGTTGACAATTAAGAAATCTAAAGTGCTACTAAAAAAACTTTATGAACTCAAGTATAACTTTCAAAAATTTCAGCAAATACTATGATTTTATCGATAAAAAGCTATATTTGTAACAATTGAAAAAAGGTTTTTAAAATGAATAAAATCATTAAAAAAGAAGGACGTTACAGCTATTTGGAAATGGGCGAAGGAACACCCATTGTAATTCTTCATGGATTGATGGGTGGATTGAGTAATTTTGATGGTGTAGCCAGTTATTTCTCTGAAAAGGGATACAAAATTGTGATTCCTGAATTACCAATTTATACGCAAAACATTTTAAAAACTAATGTCAAAGCTTTTGCCAAATACGTAAAAGACTTTATCACGTTTAAAGGCTTTGAACGCGTTATTTTACTGGGGAATTCGCTTGGCGGACATATAGCACTCTATCATGCTAAAATGTATCCTGAAAAAATGCTCGGACTTGTAATTACTGGTAGCTCTGGGCTTTACGAAAGCGCTATGGGAGACAGTTACCCAAGAAGAGGTGATTATGACTACATCAAGAAAAAAGCCGAAACTGTTTTTTATGACCCTAAAATCGCCACCAAAGAAATTGTTGATGAAGTTTATGAAATGGCAAATGATCGCATCAAATTAATTAAAACGTTAACCATTGCTAAAAGTGCCATTCGACACAATATGGCTAAAGATTTACCTAAGATGCACATCCCGACTTGCATTATTTGGGGAAAAAATGACACGGTTACTCCACCCGAAGTGGGTGTTGAATTCAACAATCTTTTACCAAACTCAACACTATATTGGATTGACCAATGCGGTCATGCGGCCATGATGGAGCATCCCGACGAATTTAACCGATTGCTTGAAGTGTGGTTACAAGAAAAGAGTGAAACGCTGAAAAGCATAGCTAAATAAAAATGAAAATTACCTCTGCCGAGTTTATAATTAGCAATTCTGATGTTGCCAAATGTCCGACGGAACGTTTGCCAGAATATGCGTTTATTGGACGTTCCAACGTTGGGAAATCGTCGCTAATTAACATGATTACCAATCATAAAAATTTGGCAAAAACTTCGGGAAAACCCGGAAAGACACAATTAATCAATCATTTTAAAATTAACGCGAATTGGTTTTTGGTTGATTTACCGGGTTATGGATATGCGAGGGTTTCTAAAAAAACGAAGCAAGTTTTTCAAGAATTCATTACCGATTATTTTGAAAGCAGACCACAATTGGTTTGTGCTTTTGTGTTGATCGACATTCGCCTGGAAGCCCAAAAAATAGATTTGGAATTTATAGAATATTTGGGCGAAACCGAAGTCCCGTTTTGCATTATTTTTACCAAAGCCGATAAAATAAGTAAAACCAAAATCGACTCCCACATTGCTGCCTACAAAAAACAACTTCACGCTCACAATTGGGAAGAAATTCCTCCCTATTTTGTAACCTCAGCCACAGAGGGAACCGGAAAAGATGCGCTTTTAAACTATATTGAAGAAATTAATGTAGAGGTTTATAAAGATTTGAATGAGTTTTAAAAAGGAGCACTATCGAAACTTGTACGAAGATCGAAATCAAGATATGTTTTGCGCAGTGTATACATAAGATAAATACTTTTCATAACTGGTTTGGAAATAACAAGTTTAACTTTTGTTTACAAATTAATCAATTAAAGTAAATCAAAATCCAATGATTGTGTTTTGATTTAATCAATTTTCAAAATTAACTCATCTACTTTAGAATACAAATTTTTTATAATTTCCTCTAAATCATCCATTTTTGTTTTTAAATATATTATTTCAATATTCAAAGTTGAAATTGTTTCATTAAGAGTTGTGATTTCATTTTCTAATTTTTTCATAATTTTAATTTTTAGATTTATATTTCAAATTTATGAAAATTAAAAAATAGTTTGTGCTTTAATTATCAACAATATTCTATTCTATTCTATTCTATTCTATTTATTTAATAAAAAAAATTATTTATTTTGACAGTTATTGATTGTCAACCTGTTTAATTTCTAATGTAAGTTCTGAATCTAAAATAGAATATATTATTACATCTTTTACAGAATAAGTACTGCCGAAAAAACCTTGTTTTGAAACATTAATTCTTTTTTTTAATACCCAAGGATTTGAACTTTTCCAAGGGATTTCCACTATAAATTTTGAAATTGATTCTTTATGTAAAGGTGAATTCTTAAATTTATTTTGCAAATAAATTATTTTCTTTCTTTCCTCCCCATATCTATCTCTTGTTAAATCAAAAAAAAAATTATACGAAAACTTATAAATTAAATAGATTAATAACAATAAAATTATTTGTGCCATTATTTTAAAATTTAATTTAAACTGCCTCCATTATGATGCTTTACCTCTCCTGTCTCTGTATCAAGTATTGATCCATCATTTAATCTCGTAAATTTACCTATGTGATTTTCAATTTGAGGTTTAATAGTATCAATTTCAGTAATAACTTGGTTGATTTTATAATTAACTAGAAATAAAATTGAAGTTAATAATAATATTACTATAATTCTATAAATTAAATCAAAATTTAATTTTTTCATTACTATTTATTTTTTAAAATTTCTCAAAAATAAAAATATTTTTACCATATACTACAGTTTGAAAGTAAATTAATTCGATAGCCTTAAGCAAAACCTATTAAAAATAACATATCATGTTGTTATCTTTTTAGATTATCACTTAACAAATTCCCAATTATTTCCATCTTATCGAAATCATAGTTTTCTCAATTTAGTTCTGTTCTACTGATACTATAATTAATCTTTAGATTTAAAAATATATTTTTTACCTAAGTTAATTAAAAGAGTACATAAGAAATGCATCACAATTACTTACTGACCTCCGAAATTTTAATTTTTTAATAAAGTTCAAACTTATGAAAACTAATAAATCACAACGTTAAGGAGGTATTTGTGAAGCACCGTGCTAAAGTGAACACTTTGATCAGTATGATTTATAAAGATTTGAATGAGTTTTAAAAAAGGATTTCGACGTAAAGACTATTTTATCTTTTTAACTCTAATTTTTCGGCAAAATAATCACAAAAATCTTTCATCGTTGCCGCCATTTTATCGTCTTGCGTGGCTTTTTCATAGGTGTCTGCCATAGCAACTAACGTTTGGTGGAAAAAAATTTTCATTTCATCTACCGGCATATCTTTCGTCCATAAATCAATACGTAAGGTTTCTTTATTGATATTGTCCCAAATAGACAGCATTATTGCCTTAGACTCTTCATTTTCTACACCACCATCTTTAGCCGTCCAAGACAGTGTTTCTGGAACTTTATTCTGATCTAATTCAATTGTAAACTTAATTTCTGAAGAAGTTTTACTCATTTTTTTTAGGTTTATATTTTGATAATTCAAAAATGTCTTTCGCATTCATTTTCAACAGCTGCTGCACAGTACTATTGTTATTTTCCATATAAGACCGTACGATTTGCCAACCAATCCACTGTCCTACTCGTCCGGGAGTTTCGTTGTCTATTTCCAAATAAAATTTAGAAAAGGGCGCTACATTGATAAATCGATTGGGCAACTTGGAGTCGGTGCTAAATAGTAATTTATTACTCACAAAAAACTCCCACATATAACTTTCATTTTCTTGACAGAATTGAATCTGTTTTTCGGAATAGCCAATTTTTTCGTAGTCTTTGTAATCGGGCAACAAAATGTCTTTTAAATACAATTCTTTTCCCGAATTTATCATTAGTGATAACAAATCTTTCTCTTTAGGAGCTGGCAAAATTCCAAATGCAAAACTAGATACAATATCAGGCATGATTTGTCTTTGTTCAAAATTATTTCTCAAATACTCGGGAAATTCGTTTTTATAAAATTTATGATCTTTCCCCAGATACAATTCCAAAGCAATTATGAGTTTATCATGTGCATAAATTGTTTTATTCATATAATCCATATCACCAATTGCCGTGTAAATTTGAGGCGTAATAACGGTTGGGAAATAATATTTTATGTGTTTGAATAAATCAATAATGTCATTTTGTTCGGTACTAAAATCTTTATATCTTTTTTCAACTTCACTATACAACTCTCTCCATTGCGGATTTTGCATTTTTTCGAGCCAAACATTATCGGGAGTTTGCGAAGGGAAAAAATCTGGATATTGTGCTTTCACTTTAGCTAAATCTTCTGGTTTGGCATCAAAAAAAGCTTGTTCAAAACGATGCGTTTTAATTGTGATGGGGATTTCTTCAACCTCTCTTTCTATTTTATTTTTCTTGTTACAAGATAAAAATAAAAGTCCGATTGTGATGACGTAAATATATTTTTTCATCTTAAATTTAATATTTTTGCAAATATACATTACCAAATCTTAATTCATTCCTAAACTATGAGTAAAAATAGCACCCTTCAGGTTGAAAAAGCAAACGAACACATCGTTAACTGGTTAAAAACGTATGCTACTAACGCAAAAGTAAGTGGTTTTGTTGTGGGAATTTCGGGCGGAGTAGATTCGGCGGTGACTTCTTCTTTGTGCGCGCAAACAGGTTTTCCAACTTTATGTGTAGAAATGCCGATTCATCAAGCTCAAAATCAAGTTAATAGAGGGCGTGAACATATTGATCAATTACAAAAAAGATTTTCCAATGTAACTCGAGCTGAAGCCAATTTGACTCCGATTTATGAAGCTTTTAAAACAGAAATGCCCTTTGCATCAGATGAAACTAAATATCATTTATCGCTAGCCAACACTCGCGCTCGTTTACGAATGACTACTTTGTATTATTATGCCGGAATTCATGGCTATTTAGTGGCAGGAACAGGCAATAAAGTAGAAGATTTTGGCGTAGGCTTTTATACAAAATATGGCGATGGTGGCGTAGATGTGAGTCCGATTGCCGATTTAATGAAAAGTGATGTTTATGCTTTAGGAACCTATTTGCGCATTCCCGAATCTATTTTACAAGCAGCACCCACCGATGGTTTATTTGGCGATAATAGAACCGATGAAGATCAATTAGGAGCCAGTTATGACGAGCTTGAATGGGCCATGCTAGAGGATGAGCAAGGAAGTCAATCAAATCAATTTACAGGAAGAGAAAAGGAAGCTTTTGACATCTATAAACGACTTAATTTGATTAATAAACATAAAATGAAAGCTATTCCTGTTTGCGAAATTCCAAAATCGTTAAGGCAATAATTTTACTTTTTTGTAGTTATTGTCTTTTTTTTAATTAACTTTACAATAGATTTTAAAAATTGTTTCCCCCAAATAAATTAAAATTATGATAACAGTTTGTTTAGCCGATAATTTTCCTGTGGTGCATTATGGCATAAAATCATATTTTAAAGATCATCCCGAAATATCTATAGTATCTAATGTAGGAAGTTTCTATATGGTACCTGATGCTCTTCGAAATAAAGAAATTAACGTTTTAGTTATTGATCTTGAACTTGAGGGATTAAAGAGCATCTATGAACTGAAAGCTATTATTAAAAACTTTCCCAATACCAAAGTTCTAATATTTACAAGCCTAAATGAACAGATTTATGCGCCAAATGCGATAAAAGCTGGTGTTTGTGGTTTTGTTCATAAATCTTCTAAGGTTGAAACGCTTGGAACCTCTATTATAAGAGTACATCAAGGCATTATTATGTTAAGTGAGAACATCAAGAAAAATCTTGCTCTGATTGCAAAACAAAACAAAAGCGAACGATTGTACCGAAAATTATCTAATAGAGAGATTGAAGTTTTGCGCTATTTATGTGACGGAAAGAAAAATAATGAAATTTCTAAAGTGTTAGGTCTAAATGAGAAAACCGTTTCAACTTATAAATTAAGACTATTACAAAAGCTTGATGTCACCAATTTGGTCGATTTAGTAAACAAAGCCAAGACGTTAGACATTATTTAAATAGTAAATATTCGATTTAAAAATTAAATAAATAGCTCAAATTTCTGTAAGAAGTTTGAGCTTTTTTCAGCTGTGTCGTGAAATTACTCTGCCCAATTTTTTAGAAAACATATTGGTAAGCTCATTATAGTCTCTAACATTTACCAATATTTCATGATTATCAACGTCTGCATCATTGGATATAGAAGCTTGTAATTCTTTGATGATTTTGCTAACCAACATCCAACGTAACGTTAATATTGTTTCTGAAACATATTGGCTGACACTCTGATCTTTGGCTTTTACGAAGATGTTTTTGGCTTCCCAATTATCAAGAGAATAGCGCTCATCATTCATCAAAATTGAAGTCACTTCTTGTGCCATTTCGGGTGATAGTTGGGCTAAATATTTTTCAAGTTCAAATGTTTCATTATGATTGAAATACATGATCAAATCATTATAAATAGCTTTAAATAGAGGATTCGCAAGCTCTGTTTCATCCTCTTGAAGACTTAAATAAATACGTTGATAGACCCTATATTTATTCATTTCTTTAATTTCTATCATCGCACCATTTTCATCAATCTTTATTAAAATATCTTCAAATTCTTCTTCAACATCTCCGTAAATCAAAAGAATTTCAATGATTTTATGCTCTAATTCGTATTGAATATCAATAGTCGATGCAACAATTGGATTTTCATTTTTATGAATTTCAAAAGCCGTTTGCTCTTCTTTAAATTTTTTGCCTAATTCAGCAATGTCTTTTTTTACTAATTGCGCTAGTGTATTGAAAAGTACCTCTTCAGAAATATCCATAATTCGCGACACTTCTTGAATATAGATTTCGCGTTTAATTCTATCAGGTATTTTAGAAATACTTGCCACCATATCGCGAATCAAATCGGCTTTTTTAATGGGATCATTCTTGGCATCTTTCATTAAAAGCGATGCTTTGAATTGGATAAAATCCATCGCATTATCCTCAAAATACTGAATCAAATCTTGCAAAGGCGTTTTCTTCGCAAAACTATCGGGATCATCGCCGTCAGGAAATGTGCAAACTTTTACATTCATACCTTCCTCGAGAATCAAATCGATTCCACGAATGGAAGCACGTAATCCCGCCGCATCACCATCAAAAAGCACGGTGACATTTTTGGTTAATCGATTTATCAAACGAATTTGATCAGGTGTTAACGCAGTTCCCGACGAAGCCACTACATTTTCAATTCCGGCTTGGTGCATTTGAATTACATCAGTATACCCTTCTACCAAATAGCAATTATCATTTTTAGCAATGGCTTGTTTGGCGTGAAAAATTCCATATAGAACTTTGCTCTTGTGATACAAGTCACTTTCGGGTGAATTGAGGTATTTGGCTGCTTTTTTATCATTTGTTAAAATACGACCCCCAAAACCCAACACACGACCCGACATGGACTGAATAGGAAACATGACACGACCTTTAAATCGGTCAAATTGCTTGTCTTCGCCAACGATGGTCAGTCCCGTTTTTTCCAAAAATTCTAATTTGTAGCCTTTTCCAAGTGCTTCTTTAGTCAGCGCATCCCATGTAGAAGGCGAATATCCTAAACCAAACTTTTTTATGGTTTCATTGGTAAAACCTCGTTCTTTAAAATAAGTCAAGGCAATCGCCTTTCCTTCTTCTGAATTCCATAAAATATCTTGAAAATATTTGGATGCAAATTCCGAAACCAAAAACAAACTTTCGCGTTCGTTGGCGACTACTTTATCTTCGTCGGAAAGCTCGGTTTCTTCAACTTCAATATTGTATTTTTTGGCCAAATACCGAATGGCTTCAGGATAGGTAAACTGCGAATGCTCCATAATGAAAGCAATGGCATTTCCGCCTTTTCCGGAACTAAAATCCTTCCAAATCCCCTTGGCAGGCGAAACCATGAACGAAGGCGAACGCTCATCAGAAAACGGACTCAAACCCTTGAAATTACTTCCGGCGCGTTTTAATTGCACAAAATCGCCGATAACTTCTTCTACACGAGCCGCTTCGTACACTTTATCTATGGTTTCTTTGGTAATCAATTTTAGATTTTTAGATTTTTAGATTTTTAGAAAATCTTAAACTATTTTGAAAGCGGGTAAAAATACGGATTTTTTTATAAAAAAGAGACGCGATATATCGCGCCTCCTAAAATAACTAACCTAACAAATTATTAATTCCAATCGAAGCGAACACCTAAAGAAATGTTGTTTTGCTTCACTGTATTATTTTTGAACATTGGATTCAAGTCGTATTTAACATAAACGCTTTTGTGCTTATAACCTACATAGGCACTTATACCATAATTCCAATCAGGAATATTCCAATTTCCTTTTTGCCTAACATCAATTCTATATCCGTTTTCTTCATAAGTAATAAATTGTTTTGAGTTGGTATTATACCCAATAAATCCTCCTAATCCAAATCTATATCCTCGTTCAATTCGAAATATTTTATTTCCATTTTTATCAATTTTATTTCCAGAAAAATCAAATTCTAAAAACAGAGGAATTGTTATAAAAACATTTTTAAAACGAGTGTCTTTGGTGTTTGATGAAAATGGAACTGTTGACAAGGTTGTTTGACCATTATTATCGATAAAATAACGATTTTCTGTTGGTTTCAATTCATTATAAACACCAGTTAAGCCATATTTAAAATGCAACAAATTATTACTTTTCGAAATTCGAGTATTGAGTGAAATTCCCCATTCAAAAAAAGAAGATCCTATATACTTAAAATCTGAATTGGCTATAGCCCCATTGGTTACAAGGTTATTGGCTCCAAATGCTAAAACAAATATTGAAGTCGTTCGATTTTCAGATTTTTGAATGCTATCTTTTCTTGACGTCCACTTAAATGAAAATTCATGTTTTTTAGAATATTCCGCTAATTTTCCGTCTACTTTGGCCTGCACCAACTCTTTCAATTCTTCTTGTGCGGCAGCAATTCTGCTTTCAATAGTAGACGCAGAAGCATTGGCTAAGGTCTTCTTTTTATCTTCTGCTTGTTCTTGGGTAATCGTTCCTTTTTCTACTAAAAGGTTAACTTTTTCTACTTCAATTTTTAGAAAAGCTTTTTCTTCGGCAGTAATTTTTTCAATTTTATCGCCAATAGCTTTAACTTTGGCTTCAAAAGTTTGCGTTGTGGATTCCACTTTTGGATCTTGATTTTGAGCCACTAATTTGCTCGCTAAAAGACATAGGGAAAGTGCTAAGTAAATGGTAAAATTTCTCATGATTTCTATAATATTAAAATGGTTAAGGGTTTTTAAAATGTAATTACAAGTTCAATAATTTCCTTTGATAATGTTCTTGTCGTTGGTCTTTATGTTTTTTATTCCTGATTTCTACCAGCCAAAGCCACCTTTACTTCTTTGTAGTTTCTATTGATTTTTCTTAAAACCTTGTCTCTAAAAGATTGGTCTAATTCTCCGTCGACTTGAGATAAAAGACTACTAGCATTAACTTTAATTTTTGATGAGGCGTTTAACTTTGACGTTTTTTCAACCGATGCCAATAACGCGTCTACATTTACCGTACTTGTTTTTGAAGAAAGTTCTTTTTCAGACGATTCTATTGGAAGTACTTTTTGAGCAACAGCTTCTTGATTAGAATTGATTAGCACATTAACCGGCGTTTTTTGATTGATGATTGGTCTGTTGGCAGATGGATTGAAACTCTGAGATGCTGATTTTTGATTGCTGGTTTTTGATTGCTGATTTTTGATTGCTACAACTTGTTGATTTTGAATACTTGAATTTAGATTATTTTCATTGATTTTGTCATTGTTATTGATTTTGTCTTTTACTACCACATTATTATTTGGTTGCGCAACGTTTTCTTTTGTATTGAAGAAAAACAAACCAAGTGACACCAATACCAAAATGCTGGCAGCAATTCCAATAAATCGCAAGGAAAGAAAAGGCGAACGCGTTGTTTTTTTTTCTTCCGCTACTGATAACATCGCGTCTAATCTGTCCCAAGCCATTTCGCTCGGTTGGATTTCACGAGCATTCAATTGCTCTTTAAATTGGATTTCTAATTTATTCGGTTCCGTTTTCATAATTTTTTAATCTGTTAATGTTGTCCTGCAAGATCTTCCTAGCGTGTGACAACTGCGATTTTGATGTTCCTTCACTAATACCAAGTAAATCGGCAATTTCTTGATGTTTATATCCTTCAATACAATATAAATTAAAAACCATTTTGTAGCCATCGGGCAAACCATCTATTAAAGATTGAATATCGTTAACAGAAAACTGACTTTCGATATTGTTAAACCGTTCTTCAAAATAATTTTCGTCTTCAATGAACTTTACTTTTTTGTGAACTCTAATAAAAGATATACATTCGTTTATCATAATCCGTCTAATCCAACCTTCAAAACTCCCTTCGTGCTTGAACTTATTCAGATTGGTAAAGACTTTCATAAAAGCAGTAATCATAACATCTTCCCCTTGCTGCAAATCTTTAATGTATTGTCGGCACACACTTAACATTTTGGGAGAAAATTTTGAATAAATCTTGTGTTGCGCATGACGATTATTCTCGACAGCCAACTCGATTAATTCTCTTTCTTGTTGATGTAAGTTGATTACTTTCATTGTTTAATATCAAAATTCAATTTCGATTTCAAGATTCAATAGTGTTATTGCCGTTGCAATTGATTTTTTGATATTGAATCAGAGTTCTATTAGCATAGACGATTGTCGTTGCAAAAAGGTTGCATTAAATAATTAAAAATTATGAATTAAAAATTAAAATTCTGAATATCAATACTTTAAAAAATAATATTTTTCATTAAAGATTATAGAATGAAAACTTTGTCGGAATTAAGAGTTGAATGTTACAATTGACTTTTGATATTGAAATGGACATTGTTTACTTTTTCCGTTCAATAACATAATTCACCATCAATGTTAAACTATCTTTATAGATGGAATTAGGAAAATTTTGAATCAAAGCAAGCGCTTCTTGTTGAAATTGTGCCATTTTTTGTACGGCGTAGTTCAGTCCATTCTTGTCTTTTACAAATTGGATGACTTCTTTAACCCGTTTTTTATCTTTGTTATGATTCTTAATCGAATTGATGCACCAGCTTTTTTCTTTACTCGAACAATTATTTAACGCGTAAATAAGCGGTAACGTCATTTTTTGTTCTTTAATATCGATACCTGTTGGTTTCCCAATGGCTTCATCGGTGTAATCAAATAAGTCATCTTTAATTTGAAAGGCCATTCCGATGAGTTCGCCAAATTTACGCATGGTTTCTACTTGAACTTCATCATCAGAGACAGAGCGAGCCCCAAGCGCACAACAAGCGGCAATTAAAGTAGCTGTTTTTTGACGGATGATTTCATAGTAAATGTCTTCGGTAATATCCAACCGGCGTGCTTTTTCTATTTGAAGTAGCTCTCCTTCGCTCATTTCACGAACAGCCACAGAAATAATTCGGAGTAAATCAAAGTCGCCATGATCGATAGAAAGCAACAATCCTTTCGACAATAAATAATCGCCCACTAAAACGGCAATTTTGTTTTTCCAAAGCGCATTTATCGAGAAAAAGCCGCGACGACGGTTACTGTCATCAACCACATCATCGTGCACCAATGTTGCCGTATGAATTAATTCTATAACGCAAGCGCCACGATACGTTCGTTCTTCAACAGTACCACCCGAAAGCATTTTGGCGGTTAAAAAAACAAACATCGGTCGCATTTGTTTTCCTTTTCGGTTTACAATATAGTACGTGATTCTGTTTAACAACGCCACTTTGGAAGACATCGATTCATAGAACTTCTTTTCAAAAAGTTCCATTTCGTCAAGAATGGGTTGTTTTATTTGAGATGTGATATTCATTAGCGTCAAAGATACAACAATGAAACTATTTGAAAAAAAATTACAACCGATTAAACCTTTTATTATTACTTTAGTCAAAGTATTCACAACCATTAAATAAATAATTATGAAAACAAAAATTTTATTCCTAGGATTAGTTTTGTCTGTTTTAACTATTAGTTGTTCTAAAGACAAAGCGGACAGCACTAATAGCATGACTGCTGCTGAAGCAACTGCAAATGCAAAAATTGATGCAGCCAATGATGATGTATCAAGTATTGTTGAAGATCAAGTTAATGCAACTTTGGCATCTGCTACTGGAAAAATTACAGAAACTGTTGCTACAACAAGCAACTTAACATCTTGTGCAACAGTAACTAGGGTTCCTGCATTTGGAACTGCATTAACAGCTGGACAAACCGTAACAAAAACTATTGATTTTGGAACTTCAGGTTGTCCTTTAAACAACGGTAATGTTTTAAAAGGACAAATAGTTATTACTTGGGTTTATCAGCCTAGTGCTTCCTCTCAAACGATAAACTATCAATTTGTAAATTTTTATCATAATTACATTAAATATGATGGTAATAAAACTTTTACAAGAACTATGTCTTCTGGAACAACACCTCATCCTGTAGTTACTATGACTATGAATATGACTGCAACATTCCCTAATGGAGATGTTTATTCTAGAACTGGAACTAGAACTAGAGAAATAATTGCTGGTTATGATACTCCAAACGTTCTAACGGATAACGTTTATCAAGTTACCGGAAATTGGACTACAACATTCCCAAGTGGAACAGTAAGATATAGCACTATAACTTCACCGCTTATTCTTAAATTACAAACAGGATGTAGTCATCATTTCGTTCAAGGTATTATAAGTTTTGTTCAAAATAATAATACAGCAACGTTAGATTATGGCGACGGAACATGTGATGACATTGCTGTATTTACTATAAATGGTGTGGCATATACTATCACACTATAAGGAAATTTGATTTTTTCAATAATAATCGATACAATTATTAGATAAAATATATATCTAAAAACAGCATCAAAAAAGAGTTTTTTTGATGCTGTTTTTGTTTTTATGTGTTTAGGATAATAAAATATTCCAGTTGGAAGATATTGATTATTGTGAAAACTCAATATTTAATAATTCAAATATTTAAGCGGAAAACGTTTCTACTTCTTTGTTAATTTTATTTACTAATCCAACTAATACTTTTCCTGGACCTATTTCCGTAAAACTTGAAGCCCCGTCTTGAATCATTTGTTGTACAGATTGCGTCCATTTTACAGGGGCAGTCAATTGAATAATTAGATTTTTCTTAATTACTTCTGCATCTGAAACAGCGCTTGCAGTTACATTTTGATAGACAGGACAGATTGGAGCACAAAACGATGTTGCTTCGATTGCTGCAGCCAATTCTTCTCTTGCAGGCTCCATCATTGGTGAATGGAAAGCACCTCCAACAGGTAAAATTAAAGCCCGTTTAGCCCCAGCCTCCTTCATTTTTTCACAAGCTAATTCAACTGCTTTATATTCTCCAGAAATTACTAATTGCCCTGGACAATTATAATTAGCAGCTACCACAACACCATCAATGGAAGCACAAATATCCTCAACAATTTTATCATCTAAGTTTAAAACTGCTGCCATAGTTGAAGGCGAAATTTCACAAGCTTTCTGCATTGCCATAGCGCGTTGTGAAACTAATTTTAATCCGTCTTCAAAACTTAGCGTACCATTGGCTACTAAAGCAGAAAATTCACCTAATGAATGTCCTGCTACCATTTCTGGCTTGAAATTTTCTAAAGTTTTAGCTAAGATAACCGAATGTAAAAACACTGCTGGTTGAGTAACTTTCGTTTCTTTTAATTGTTCGGCAGTTCCTTCAAACATGATGTCAGTAATACGAAAACCTAGTATTTCATTAGCTTTTTCAAATAATGATTTTGCTAATTCTGAGCTTTCATATAAGTCCTTACCCATTCCTGTAAATTGTGCTCCTTGACCCGGAAATATGTACGCTTTCATATAATTAATTTAAATTTTTAATACGTCAATTTTTGTAAAGATGACAAAAATACTAAAATTTCAAATAGTAATTTGCATCTTTAAAAGTAACTTTTAGCATTTCATTAACCATATCATTAAACCATTTGTAAGTAAATTTGTCCAATGCACAACTCTCTTTTCTAATGATAAAACTGCGTTCATTATTTCTTATATTTTTATTATCATATTCTGTTTCATTTTTCAGTCAAGAAACTCACAAAAAATGGAAGTTTGCTTTTCAATTAGACAATCGTTTTTCAAGTCTTCGCGGACAAGAGGTCACTGTTTTTGGTGCAAAAATTGGATTACAATATAAAAGATTAACCCGATTTGGCATTGGAAGTTCCTTTATACTAAATCCGGTTTACATTACTTATTTTAATAAAAAATTGAATACGACAGAAACCAATAAAATTAGCTTCTGGTATTTAAGCATTTTTAATGATTGGATTCTTTATAAAAACGAAAAATGGGAATGTTTCCTAACGGAACAAATTGGCTTTGGAGATCCAAATTTTACTAAAGAAATTAATAACGATGTGGTAAGCAATGTTGATGTTAACCTGTATGTAAATGAAATTTCAGGGCAAATTAATTATAAACTTATGCCCTGGATTGGATTGGGTATTGGAATCGGTCACCGGAATTTATTAAATAAAAAATCGGTACTCAACGCAACGTTTGACGCACCGATTTATATTGCCAAAATTATTATTTATCCTGATTATTTCTTCAAAAAAAATAAAGATTAAAACACTATTGAATTGATAATATTCATCAATTGATTTTTATATTCGTCGTTGATGATTCCATTTACCGCATCAAAATTTTCATAAAAACTTGGCAACGACAAACTACCTTTCACCACAGCCCCTTGAAACGGAAATCTGTTTTTAGCGATTTCTAAAACTGAACTTCCACCACGAGGCCCTGGCGATGTTGCCAATAAAACTAACGGTTTCTCTTGAAACGTTTTGGCATTAATTCTAGAGGTCCAATCGAGTATGTTTTTGAAAGCGGATGTATAGGCTCCATTATGTTCTGCAAACGAAATTATAATCAAATCGGCCAACCCTAATTGGGAATAAAAATCGTGCACCAATTGCGGAATTCCAGTTTCCGTTTCTTTATCAGTTGAGAAAATGGGCATTTCATAATCGTTCAAGTCTAAAACGGTAACAATAGCCTCTTTAAATTGTTTTGCGGCATAGGTTGCCAATTGTTTGTTGATTGAAGTTTTGCTGGATGAAGCTCCAAAAGCGATGATTTTTTTCATACTTTACTTTCTATAAATGTTTTGGTTTTTAAAACGGCATTCTGGACCATTTCAAAATTGTTTATTGGTTCTTGTGTTGTTTTATCAACCCAATCAATGGTAAATGTCATTTGAGTTTCAGTGTCAGAAATCTTTTCAATATCATTATCGACATAACCTTCTAATTTGGGATGATCTACTAATAGAAACCGCACTTTGTACGGCACAAAGGTTATCTTTTCCTTTAAAATGGTTACTGTTTCTGGAGTGGTTACTGTCATTTGCCTTGAAACAAATTCGGCAGTCTTCTCCATAATCATAACCTCACTAACTCCAGGAACAAAATGCTCTGGATGGTCAATTTTATAGATTAAATATTGCCAAACTTTTTCTAAAGAAGCATTGACTTTTGTGGTATATTGTACCATGATTATTTCTTTTTAAAACTTCAACATTCGTTATTCAAAATTGAATATTCAACATTTTTAACTTGGAATATTCAACAACGTATTTAGAATGTTAAAATTATAAGATTATTGTTCCATCGGAATTTCCATTACTAAAAACTTAGCGTTTGTAGTAGCTTTGATTTCAATTTCGTTGGTGTCCCAAAGACCTAACGCATCTCTTTTTTCGAGTTTTTCTCCGTTAACTTCAATCGCACCATCAATATTCATAATATAAAATCCGTTACCCTCTTTTTTTAACGCTAATTTTTTAGAAAAATCGGCATCAAAATCAGCCAAATAAAACCACGCATCTTGATAAATCCATACGCCTTCATCATCAGCATTGGGTGAAAGGATTTGGGCAAAATTATTTTTTTGATGGGTGACATCTAAAGTAATTTGTTGGTAACGTGGCTCCACGTTTCTATACTTTGGAAACAACCAAATTTGAAACAATTTAGTGTGTTGATCGTGATTTGGGTTGAATTCGCTGTGTTGTATTCCGGTTCCGGCACTCATTACTTGTACGTCGCCGGTTTTGATGGTAGCGGCGTTACCCATACTGTCTTTGTGCGCCAAATCACCTTCTAGTGGAATGGTGATGATTTCCATATTATCATGAGGATGCGTGCCAAAACCCATTCCGGCGGCAACGGTATCGTCGTTTAAAACGCGTAACATTCCGAATTGCACTCGATCAGGATTGTACCAACTGGCAAAACTAAAACTATGGTAGGCATTCAACCATCCGTGGTCGGCGTGACCTCTACTATCGGCTTTATGTAAAACTGTATTTTTCATTATTTATTTAATTTTAACTGTTAAAATTTTAATTTAAATAAGTAGTTCTAGATAGTAAATAATAACAAAGCTCAAAAAAATGACTTTTTTGAGCTTTATCTATTCTGTTTACTAATAAGAAAGTTATTTAAGAAGCAATTTCTAATCTTTTCAATAAGTTTTTGTTTAGCGTATGTTCCGCATAATCCTTATCGATTTCTAAAACTTTTTCATCAGAACTTGGGAGCTCATACATGGCATCGGTTAGGATTGCTTCACATAACGAACGTAAGCCTCTTGCTCCTAATTTATATTCTAATGCCTTCTCTACAATATAATCTAAAGCTTCATTTGTTACAGAAAATGCTACATCATCCATAGCAAACAATTTTTCGTATTGCTTAATCAGCGCATTTTTAGGTTCGGTTAAAATAGAACGCAAGGTTGCTCTATCTAAAGGATCCATGTGCGTCAATACTGGCAAACGTCCAATTATTTCGGGAATCAATCCAAAATCTTTGATGTCTTTTGGGATAATATATTGCAACAAATTGTCTTTATCGATATTATCTGTATTTCTTGAAGTCGCATAACCAACCGCAGTTCTATTCAAACGTTTTGATATAATTCTTTCAATCCCATCAAAGGCACCTCCAGCAATGAATAAAATATTTTGTGTATTTACTTCAACAAATTTTTGGTCAGGATGTTTTCTTCCTCCTTTTGGTGGCACATTTACAACGGTTCCTTCTAATAATTTCAGTAATGCTTGTTGTACGCCTTCTCCAGAAACATCTCGAGTTATAGATGGATTGTCGCTTTTACGTGCAATTTTATCAATTTCGTCAATGAATACGATTCCTCTTTCGGCTTTAGTTACATCATAATCGGCAGCTTGAAGTAATCGGGTTAAAATACTTTCTACATCTTCACCCACATAACCTGCTTCCGTCAAGACCGTTGCATCTACAATTGCTAAGGGAACGTCAAGCATTCGAGCAATGGTTTTGGCTACCAGGGTTTTACCAGTACCTGTTTGTCCTACCATAATGATGTTTGATTTTTCAATTTCCACATCTTCATGGTGTTGCTGCTGCATTAATCTTTTGTAGTGATTATATACTGCAACCGACATTACTTTTTTGGTTTGATCTTGACCAATTACATATTCATCAAGAAATGCTCTAATTTCTTTTGGCTTGCGCAAAATTAAATCGGTAGCAATTTTTGCATTGGAATTGGTTTTTAATTCTTCTAAAATAATTCCGTGCGCTTGTTCAATACAGCGGTCGCAAATATGTGCGTCAATTCCAGCAATCAATAAATTGGTTTCTGGTTTTTTTCTTCCACAGAAGGAACATTCTAATTTCTCTTTTGCCATTTTTTATAGTCAAAAGTCTCAATGTCAAAAGTCTTAACGTCATTGCATTGCTTTTGACTTTCGACTTTTGACTTTCGACTCATATTTATCTTCTTAAAACTTCATCAATCATTTCGTACTCTTTAGCTTCGTCTGCAATCATCCAATAATCACGTTCAGAATCTTTATGAACTCGATCAAATGTTTGTCCTGAATGATGAGAGATGATGTTGTACAATTCATCTTTCAATTTCAACATTTCGCGTAAATTAATTTCCATATCGGTTGCAACACCTTGTGCCCCTCCAGAAGGTTGGTGTATCATTACTCTAGAATGTGGCAAAGCCGAACGTTTTCCAGCTGCTCCAGCACACAATAAAACGGCACCCATTGATGCTGCCATTCCTGTACAGATAGTTGCGACATCTGGTTTGATGTATTGCATAGTATCATAAATTCCTAAACCAGCATAAACGCTTCCGCCAGGAGAGTTTAGGTAAATTTGAATGTCTTTAGACGCATCAGCGCTTTCCAAAAAAAGTAATTGCGCTTGAACGATATTGGCTATTTGATCGTCAATTCCTGTGCCAAGAAAAATAATTCTGTCCATCATCAATCTAGAAAAAACATCCAATTGAGACACATTGAGTTGACGTTCTTCGATAATATAGGGTGTCATGTTTGTTGGCGTCATTGCGCCCACAATTTTGTCGTAATACATTGCGTTTACACCTTGGTGTTTGGTAGCAAATTTTTTAAATTGCTTCGCCTGTTCGAGCACAGCTCGTGGGTCTTTTCCGTAGTTCATTTTAAATTTTAGTTTAAAAGGTTTATATGATTCGAAGTTTAAAGTTGGTGAACTAAAACTTATATTTTATTTATACCAATGCAAAGGTCGTACCTTTTATTATACGTGACAAACTGTCTTAAAAAAAAGCGCCAAAATCTATTTCAATTTTGACGCTCAAATATAGTAATTATTTTATAATCTATTCGTTGTACATTGCTGCCACAAATTGCTCGGATGTCACTTCTTTGGTTGTTGGGTTTGCTTTTTCTACAAATAGTTTCAACATTTTATCGGCGACCACTTGTTCTGATAATCTTTTTACTTCCTCTTGATTAGACAAAACTCTAGCCACAATTCCTTCTACCTCTTCATCTGTCGGATTAGCTTGCCCATATTGTGCTATTTGTTGACGAATCGCGGTACTTGTAAATGCCTTTAAATCTTCGAAATTCACTTGAATATTGCTTTGAGCAAGAGCTTTACCTTCTATTAATTGAAAACGCAATCCTTTTTCGGAACGATTGTATTCCACTTCAGCTTCGGCCGGAGTTAATTTTTTATCACCTACTGTTTGCAACCATTTTACAAGAAATTCTTTTGGCAAATCAAATTTAGTGTTCTCGATTAAAAAATCTTGAACGTCTGCCATTAACTTTTGTTCTGATTGCGTGGCAAAGTGTTTTTCAGCATCTTCTTTGATTTTTTCTTTTAATTCTTCTACTGAAGTTACATTTCCGGCTCCAAAAAGCTTATCAAACAATTCTTGATTCAATTCAGCTGGTTCATGCGCAATCACTTCATCAATAGTAAAGGTAACTTCAACATCTAAATCATGAACAACATCGTGAGACACATTTAAATAATCCATTAATTTGTGTGCATCGTGAAATAAACCTTTGGTATTTAAAGTAATAACATCTCCCACTTTTTTACCAATAAATGATTTAGCCACAGTAGCATCTGCCAGTTCTTCTAAATCAATAGTAGTTCTATTGTTAATTCCTGCATCATCGTTTGCAAATACTCCCGAAACATCATTGCCTTTCGCGACTTCATGTTGTGAAATTATCTTTCCGTATTGTTTTTGAATTCGTGCAATTTGATCATTTAACATTTTATCATCAGCAATGATTTTGTATTTCACTACATCACTCTTCGCATCTAAATCAATTTCAAATTCAGGAACGATTCCAATTTCATATTCGAAAGTTAACTCTTCATCATTCCAATTAAAGTTTTCATTCACTTTAGGAAGTGGCGTTCCAAGCAAGTTGATTTTCTCTGACTGTAAGAAACGCTCGAGTGCTAAACTAACCACTTTATTTACTTCTTCTACTTTTATAGCTGCACCATATTGTTTTTCGACCAATGCTTTTGGCACTGCTCCTTTACGGAACCCTTTTACCGTTGCCAAAGGCATTTTTTCGTTTATTCTTTTTGCTACTTGACCTTTATAATCCATGTGTGGAACGGTAAGAACAATTACTTCATTCACTGCATCAATTGCAACTCTTTTAATATCCATTTGATAATATTTTACTTAATAAAATTGGGTTGCAAAATTATAACATTTCTACAACCCAACCAAGTTTTATTTTAGTGATTATTATTTGCTTTCGCGCGCTAATTTAAACAGAATAGATTGTGACAAAGAAAGTATTATACTGAAGAAAAGTGCGCCAAAAAAACCATTAATTGAAAATCCGTCAACGAGTTTTGAACATATTGCAATAATAGCTGCATTGATAACTAACAGAAATAATCCCAATGAAAGTACCGTTATAGGAAGCGTAAAAATCACAAAAATTGGTTTTACAACTAAATTCAATATTCCTAAAACAATAGCCACTATTACTGCCGATCTAAATCCGTCAACATGAGCGATGCTTGGAAAAAAATAAGTAATGGTCATTACTAATAACGAGGTAATTAGAATTCTTAAAAGTAGTTTCATGGAAAATTTTTTATTACTTATTTTTACATTTATTTCAAAAACCTTGCCGTTTCCTCAAAAAATAATTTTGGATTTTCGGCATGAAGCCAATGTCCAACATTTGGAATTGTGGCTAATTCAAAATTCGGAAAATGTTTCTTTATTTCAGGCAGATCAGTATCCAGAATATATTTGGAGTTTCCGCCACGAATAAATAATGTTGGCTTATCAAAATGTGCGTGTTCTGGCAAAGCAGTTCCTATTTGATCTATTTTTTGGTTAAAAACATCAAGATTGAATCGGAATGCCAATTGCCCCGGCTCTGCCCAATATAAATTTTTCATTAAGAATTGTCTAGTTCCAAAATCTTGAATATAAGGAAACAAAGTTTCTTCAACTTCCGTTCGGCTTGGTTTTGCCGTGAAGTCAACCGCATTTAACCCTGCCAGAATGTCTTGATGATGTGGCGCATAATATTTGGGTCCAATGTCGGCAACAATCAATTTTTCAACTCGTTCGGGATACCTTGTTGCCAATAACATCGCAACTTTACCGCCCATAGAATGACCAATTATAGAAACTTGATGGAGATTAAGTTCTTGGCAATAATCTAAAACATCTTGACACATTACTTCATAATTAAAATCATCGGAATGAAAACTTTTTCCGTGATTTCTCATATCTAGCATATGCGTTTGAAATCCTTCAGCAGCATAGAGCGAACCAAATGATTTCCAATTGTCTGACATTCCTAGAAATCCGTGAATGATTAGTAATGGGTTGCCTTCCCCTTCTATTCTTGAGTGTAACATCTTACTTTAATTTTTGCAAATACATATTTACTACATTATCCAAACCAAGATATAATGCCTCTGAAATCAGCGCGTGACCGATAGAGACTTCCAACAAGCCTGAAATATTTTCTTTGAAAAATTTTATATTATCCAAACTCAAATCATGTCCGGCATTGATTCCTAATTTTAATTCGTTGGCTACAATAGCTGCTTTGGTATAAGGTTCAATTGCTTTTAAATTTCCTAAACCGAATTGATGCGCAAATGCTTCGGTATACAGCTCAATTCTATCGGTTCCAGTAGCTTTTGCGCCTTCGACCATTTCTAAAATTGGATCAACAAATATAGATGTACGAATTCCGTTTCGTTGAAATTCTTGAATGACTTCGGTCAAATAAGATTGATGTTTTAGTGTGTCCCAACCTGCAGATGAAGTTAGGGCTCCAATTGCATCTGGAACCAAAGTTACCTGTTCTGGTTTGCATTCTAACACCAAATCGATAAAATTATGTTGTGGATTTCCTTCGATATTGAATTCGGTGTGAACTATCGATTTCAAATCTCGGGCATCTTGATACCGAATGTGACGTTCATCAGGCCTTGGATGAATGGTTATTCCTTGCGCTCCGAATTTTTGAATCTCTTTAGCAACTTGCAATAAATCGGGCCCCTTTCTGCCACGCGCCTTTACC
>CAZSZH010000040.1:0-2524 GCA_964610785.1 uncultured Flavobacterium sp.
TAACTTGTATATAGGTCTGACAAATTCAGACTTATCCACCTCAATTTGGGTGTATAGGTCTGACAAATGTCAGACTTTATATCATCAAAAATAATAAAAAAATATTATAAATCATCAAACGGACTTTTTATTTGTTGAATGCTTTTTGTGCTCACATGGGTATAGATTTCTGTAGTTTTACTACTATTGTGTCCTAAAAGTTCTTGAATGTATCTTAAATCGGTTCCACTTTCTAGTAAATGAGTGGCATAACTATGACGTAACCAATGTAGGGTTGCTGGTTTGGTTATTTTTGCTTTTTGTAATGCTTGTTTCAATACGCTTTGTAAACTTTTTTCTGAATAAGATTCTCCTGGTGTTTGCCCTTCAAATAAATAAGTGGTGGGCTTATAAACTTTGTAGTAATCTCGAAGCATTTCTAATATTTTTGGTGATAAAGGTGCAATACGATCTTTTTTTCCTTTAGAGTTTTTAAGTAATACTATGTTGCGTTTGGAATCTATGTTGACAGGCTTTAACGCCAATAGTTCGCCACAGCGCAAACCACAACTGTAAATAAGACTTAACATCATTTTGTGTTTGATGTTGCTATGAGCCTCTATAATGGCTTTTACTTCTTCTTTGCTCAACACATTAGGCAATACTTTAGCCCGCTTGGGGCGGTGTATTTTATCTAATTCAATTTTTGTCTCTTTGCAAATTTTAAAATAAAGTTTTAGAGCATTCGTTATTTGGTTCTGATACGATGCCGATAGCTTATTCTTTAAAATATAGTCATTGTTATAGATAATAACATCGTCATTGGTCAGCGTTTCAATTGGTCTTTGGTTATAAAATACCAAGAACGATTTTAGAGCATCACTATAGGAACCAACGGTTTTTTCGCTGTATCGTTTAGAGCGTAAGTAGTTTTTTAATTGTGCTAGTGCGGCTATACCTTCCTCATTAGGCAAGGAAGTAGCTGCTAGAGGGAGTTTAAATTTAATCCTGTTTTCTTCCGTATCAGGCAAGTGCCATACCGATAAGGTTTGACTCCATCTTGAACCTTCCAATTTTTTGATTCGAGCTATCAAAATGGGATTTTTTTCAAAATATACTCCTATTCGGGATTCATTATTATGGCGAATTAATTTGGAATTCCATTTCATGGCTTGTATTTGTTTATCAGGTTTATATAAATCAAAAATAAAAAAATACATTTAAAATACCAAAAAAGTGTGTTAATTTTTAAACAAAACAAATTCATTTTAGAGATAGTACAGACAAAATAAATTGAATTATAAAAGAGTCATCAATATTTTTATATTTGTGCGTTTATTGCATTTATAGAAATAGAACGTCAATAGGCTAATTGAATTTAATAAATGAACTTTTCACGAAGTAACGTTCAAAAAAAGAACGTTTTCACTTTGCCGAAGAAAATATAATGACTTTATGATGAATTACTTTTGGAAAACACAGCTTCCCTTTAATAGACTGACGCAGTTTATTTTATTTTTCTTATTTCCTATTGTTGCTATGTCTCAAAACAACACTGTAGTCAATGATACTATTGCTTATACAGGTTCTACAATAGACAAAGAACCCGATTTTAAAGGCGGTTTAAAAGAGTTTTATAAATATATTGCCGAAAATTACAACCTACCAACCAATAAAGAATTTAAAGGCGGTAAAGTGTTTTCTTCTTTTATTATTGAAAAAGATGGTGCAATCTCTAACGTTAAAGTACTACGTGATGTTGGTTTTGGTTCTGGCGACGAAGCGGTTAGAGTTATTAAAGCAAGTCCTGCATGGATTCCTGGCGAGATAAATGGAGTAAAAGTTAGGGTGAAATATACGTTGCCTTTAACATTACAGCCTCCGCCTGTGGTTACCGAACCAAAGGAGCAAACGATAGCTGATCAAGAGAGCAGTAGAGAGCCACCAACGTTTAGTGGTGGATTAATGTCATTTTATAAAATTATTATGTCCAAATTTCGAAGCCCTGATGTTGCCGGATTAAACGGGAAAATTATTGTTTCCTTTGTGGTAGGAATTGACGGCACTTTAGGCGATTTTAAAATAATAAAGGACATTGGTTATGGAGCTGGTGATGAAATAGTAAAAATCTTGAAGAAATCTCCTAAATGGCAACCTGCCATGCAAAATGGCAAACCTGTAGCCTGTACTTATGTATTGCCGATAGTTATAAGTAACCCTATGGATTAGCAAACCTAATGTATTGAAGTTTTAAAAATGTATTTTATTGACAATTCTTTAATTGTAAAGTCATTATTAATTTTAAAGGGTATTACTTTATTATGGAGCTCTATTTGCTAGTACATTTTTATTTTCACTAGTCACATAATCATTTTTCACTCTTTTTGTTTTACTGAAAGAAGGTTTTTTTTCAATTTTCACTAGTTTTTATTTTGTTTTGACTAGTTTTTATTTTGTTTTGACTGATTTTATTTTGTTATGACTGGTTTTATTTTGTTATTACTAGTTTTATTTTGTTTTCACTAGTTTTTATTTTGTTTTGACT
>CAZSZH010000040.1:2624-23419 GCA_964610785.1 uncultured Flavobacterium sp.
TTTTGTTTTGACTAGTTTTTATTTTGTTTTGACTGGTTTTTATTTTGTTTTGACTAGTTTTTATTTTGACTAGTTTTTTTCAGTTTTAAAAATAGAATAGTTAAGAGGATGAATTGTTACAATTTGAATTAATATTTTTTTAAAGTCATTTATATTGAAGTGACGCTCTGCTTAAATTGAAAACTGACTACTTCATACTCAAATTAAGTTATCGATACACGTCACTTCGAGTTTTCAATAAAATGCGTGTAGCTTTTTATTGAAAGTATCGAGAAGGTTTTTAGCAGTAACACTCTTAGTTTGCTAGTTCTCGATACAATTTTCTATTTCAAAAACTAGCGTTTTTAAAACAGAAAATCACTCGAAGTGACGCCCTGCTAAAACTGAAAACTGACTACTGCAAACTGCAAATTACAAATCATTGCATAAAAATCACTCGAAGTGATGGCAGTTCATAACAGACCACTGTTAACAAGACTCCGCCATTTTCTTTAATTTATTTCGATCAAGAATTGCTATTTTCTTTCCAACTAAATCAATTAAGCCATTTTTATTCATTTCCGAAAGTATTCTTATACAGCTTTCTGTTGCGGTTCCAATCATGCCAGCGAGTTCTTCACGTGATAATTGAATATGTAGGGTACCATCATCATTTTTGCCAAACATATCTTCAAGATAAAGTAACGTTTCTGCTAATCGTTCTTTTACATTTTTTTGAGCCATAGAGACCATGTGATCATCGGCTTCTTTCAAATCACCACAAATGGTTTTCATCACATTCAAAGAAAATTGGTTATTTTCATTAAAGAATCCCATGATTTCTGTTTTTGGAATAAAGCAAACCTCCATATCTTCTAGAGCCACAGCGCTAAGGTTGGCAGGTTCCTCACTAATCATCGATCGTTGTCCAAGAAGTTCGCCAGGTTTTGCCAATTTCACAATTTGATCTTTACCGTTAGCACTTAATTTAGAAAGTTTGCAAATACCTTCTTTTATGCAAAACACTCCTTTAGTGATTTCTCCTTCTTCAAAAATAGGCTCTCCTTTCTTGATGATATAGGATGTTTTGCAGTTTGCCATTCGCAATAGTTCTTCTCTATTTAAAGATTTTAGCGAACTAAATTGTCTCACAATACATTGTTCACATTTGCTCATTATGCCTTTTATTTGATGGTTTTGTTTCAAATTTAGATTTATTAGTATGCTTTTTGTCAGACTGAGCGTCGCCGGAGTCATATAATCCCCTCGACTGTGCTCGGGGTGACAATTTAGAAATAGATATCCTAATAAATTCAAAACGTAATTAGTGCTACAAATATATTAAATAGTATGACAAATATCATATTTTAAATTTAGGAATTGTTCAACCTTTGTTCAAGGTAAAATGAGCAAATTTATGGACGCAACACATTGTTTCCATTGTGGTAATGAAATTATAAAAAAAGACAAGATAGTATTGGATGAAAAAAGTTTCTGTTGTAACGGTTGCAAAACGGTTTATGAAATTTTTAGCGCCAATGATATGTCTTGTTATTATGATTTTCAAGCAGCACCAGGCGCTACGCCACTGGATAGTAAAGGAAAATATGATTTTTTAGGAAATGAAAGTATTGTTTCAAAATTATTGGAATTTGAAGAAGATTCAACACATATTATTTCATTTTACATACCTCATATACACTGTAGTTCGTGTATTTGGATTTTGGAAAATCTACAACGCCTTCAATCGGGAATAAGCACATCACTAGTCAATTTTCCCGAAAAGAAAGTACGAATTACGTACCATCCTGAACAAACCAACCTTAAACAAATTGTAGCGTTGCTTTGTTCCATTGGATATGAGCCTTATATCAGTTTAGATAATTTTAATGAAGGCAAAAAAGCGGTTGACCGAAGTCTTATCTATAAAATAGGCGTTGCCTTTTTCTGTTTTGGAAACATTATGTTACTCTCGTTTCCAGAATATTTTGAAGTCAACGAATTTTGGATCAATCAGTACCGCGGATTTCTTCGTTGGTTAATTTTTGTCATTTCGCTTCCGTCATTTCTCTATTCAGCCAGTGGTTATTATGTGGCGGCTTGGAACAGTATTAAAGCCAAAATGTTGAACATCGAAATTCCCATCGCATTAGGAATTATCATTATGTTTATCAGAAGCACGGTTGACATTGTTTTTGATTACGGACAAGGTTTTTTTGACAGTATGTGCGGATTGATTTTCTTTATGTTGCTAGGAAAATTATTTCAAACGAAAACCTACAGTTTCTTGTCGTTCGAACGCGATTATAAATCGTATTTTCCAATAGCTGTTACTAAAATTGGTTCCGATGGCACTGAAATTCCGGTGCAAGTATATGATATCGAAAAAGGCGATCGATTATTAATTCGAAACCAAGAACTGATTCCGGTAGATGGGATTTTACTATCTGAAAAAGCCTCCATTGATTACAGTTTTGTGACTGGTGAAGCCGTAGCGATTGAAAAAAAATCGGGCGAAAAAGTTTTTGCGGGCGGAAAGCAACTCGGAAAAGTCATCGAAATGGAAGTGCTGTTTTCAGTCTCAAACAGTTACTTAACGCAATTGTGGAGCAATGATGTTTTTCAGAAAAAAGTTGATATCAAACACAAAACCATAACCGATACAATCAGTCGATACTTCACGCCAGCGTTGTTAGGATTGGCACTTATTTCATTTCTATATTGGATTTTCATCAGTGTGGATACCGCTTTTAATGTATTTACCGCCATTCTTATTGTAGCGTGTCCATGTGCTTTAGCGCTCACAGCTCCTTTTACGCAAGGGAATGTGCTGCGCATTATGGGCAAACGAAAGTTGTATCTTAAAAATGCTATGGTTATTGAGCAATTGGCTAAAGTAGATACGATTGTATTTGATAAAACGGGTACGATTACAACCAATGAAAAGACGGCTATAACCTATGAAGGAGCCGTTTTGAATGATTTTGAGTTGCAATTATTATTCAATACGTTACGAGGTTCCAACCATCCGTTGAGTAGACGATTGTACGATTTTATTTCGAAACAAGAAGCTATGGAACCGTTGCATTTTGAAGAAATCATTGGAAAAGGAATTCATGCCGAATTTGAAGAAGGGACTATAAAATTAGGTTCTTCTCAATTCTTGCAACACTTAAGCGAGAACACCCATAAGAAAACTAAAGTCCATGTTGAAATTAATGGAGTTTATAAAGGAAGTTATGTGTTTAATAATCAATATCGAGTAGGGTTGGAGTCTTTGTTTGAACGATTGTCTAAAAAATACAATCTTGTTGTTTTATCGGGCGATAACGATGGTGAGCGTAAGATTTTAGAAAAAATGTTGCCAGCTACCACGACTTTGGTATTCAACCAAAAACCCGAACAAAAACTAGAGTACATTAAAAATCTTCAAAAGCAAGGAAATAATGTGATGATGGTGGGAGACGGATTGAACGATTCTGGAGCTTTGGCACAAAGTAGTATTGGCATTTCCATTTCTGAAAATGTGAATGTTTTTTCGCCCGCTTGTGATGGAATTTTAGACGCATCACAATTTCAAAAGATTGCTTTTTTTATGCAATTTTCTAAAAATGCCATGAAAACCATTTACATGAGTTTTATACTGTCATTATTATACAATATAGTGGGTTTGAGTTTTGCAGTTACGGGTAATTTACTTCCCATTGTAGCAGCAATCATCATGCCTTTGAGCACGATAACTATAGTAAGTTTTGTAACGATTATGAGTACGATTTATGCAACAAAAAAATAGAATAATGTAACTTTTTAAAGTCGCTTTCGCAATAATTTCAATCCAAAATAACGAGTATGATAAATATCATATTTTATAAAAACCAGCAGTAATAACTTTGTTAACACAAATGTAAGGTATGAGTGTCATTTATCTATTAATATCCATCAGTATCGTTGTAGCGGTTGCTTTTTTATATGCTTTTATTAGAGCGGTTAGAAGCGGGCAATTTGACGACGATTATACGCCTTCGGTCAGAATGCTTTTTGACGACGAATTGAAAATAAAAACCAAAACAATTACAAATAAAAAAGAAGAACAAAAACCAATTTAATTATGGAAATGCAACAATTTTATTACGACAACAAAATTGTAAAGAAATTTCTCTACGCTAGTATCGTTTTCGGTGTAGTAGGAATGTTAGTAGGGCTGATATTGGCCGTACTATTTCTCTTCCCAAACTTAACACACGGAGTATCGTTTTTAAGTTTCGGTCGATTAAGACCTTTACATACTAACGCAGTTATTTTTGCCTTTGTAGGGAACGCCATGTTTGCAGGAGTTTATTATTCCTTGCAACGATTACTCAAAGCACGATTATTCAGCGATTTTTTAAGTAACCTACACTTTTGGGGTTGGCAATTAATTATTGTTGCAGCAGCCATTTCACTTCCTTTGGGTTATACCAGTTCTAAAGAATATGCAGAGTTGGAATGGCCAATAGATATCGCTATCGCTTTGATTTGGGTAACTTTTGGTATCAATTTAATTGGAACCATTTTAAAGAGAAGAGAACGTCATTTGTATGTAGCCATTTGGTTTTATATAGCTACATTCGTTACGGTTGCGGTGCTTCATATTTTCAATAGTTTGGAGTTACCCGTTTCAGCCATGAAAAGCTACTCTGTTTATGCAGGCGTGCAAGATGCTTTAGTACAATGGTGGTACGGACACAATGCGGTGGCGTTTTTCTTAACCACACCATTTTTGGGATTGATGTATTATTTCGTTCCCAAAGCAGCCAATCGTCCGGTGTATTCTTATCGATTATCAATCATCCATTTCTGGTCCTTAATCTTCTTATACATTTGGGCTGGGCCGCATCACTTATTGTATTCTGCACTTCCAGACTGGGCACAAAACTTAGGAGTGGTATTCTCAATAATGTTGATTGCTCCTTCTTGGGGAGGAATGATTAATGGATTATTAACGTTAAGAGGTGTTTGGGATAAAGTAAGAGAAGAACCCGTGTTAAAATTCTTCGTAGTAGCCATTACGGGTTATGGAATGGCCACTTTTGAAGGTCCAATGCTTTCTCTTAAAAATGTAAATGCAATTGCACACTTTACCGATTGGATTATAGCGCACGTTCACGTTGGCGCATTAGCTTGGAACGGATTTATGTGTTTTGGGATTATTTACTGGGTAATTCCAAGAATGACTAAAACCGAATTGTTTTCTAAGAAATTGGCAAATTTCCATTTCTGGATTGGCACTTTAGGAATCATTATGTATGCGTTACCGATGTATGTAGCTGGATTTACACAAGCATCCATGTGGAAACAATTCAAACCAGACGGTACCTTACAATATGGAAACTTCCTTGAAACCGTAACTCAAATCATGCCTATGTATTGGATGCGAGCCATTGGTGGAACTTTATATTTAGTTGGAGTTATTGTTTTAGTCTATAACATTATCAAAACGGTACAACAAGGATCTCCTGTTGAAGATGAATTAGCGGAAGCACCAGCGTTGCAAAAAATTTCTGCCGGAAGACTAAAAGGAGAAAAATGGCATGGATGGATAGAACGAAGACCTATTCAATTAACCTTATTAGCAACAGTCGCTATTTTAATAGGAGGAATTATCCAAATTGTACCTACCATTATGGTGAAATCGAATATTCCAACCATTGCGTCTGTTAAACCCTATACACCACTCGAATTACAAGGTCGAGATTTATACATCCGCGAAGGTTGTGTAGGTTGTCACTCTCAAATGATCCGTCCTTTCCGTTCCGAAGTAGCGCGTTATGGCGATTATTCTAAAGCAGGCGAATTTGTTTACGATCATCCGTTCTTATGGGGTTCGAAACGTACGGGACCCGATTTACAAAGAGAAGGTGGTAAATACAATGACAATTGGCATTTTAATCACATGTGGGATCCTAGAAGTACTTCGCCAGGTTCTATCATGCCGGCTTATACTTGGTTGTATGATAATGCAGCGATGGATTATTCCCTAACAGAAACCAAAATGAAAGCCATGCGAACCTTAGGAGTTCCTTACACCGATACTGATATTGCTAATGCTCGAAAAAGTATAGAGGAACAATCTGCTAAAATTGAGAAGAGCTTAACTAACGATCCCGATTTTGTAAAATCATACGAAGCAAGCAAGAAAAAAGCAACCGCTAAAGGAGAAAAATTTGTACCCATGAAAGACCGAGAAATTGTAGCGATGATTGCTTATTTACAGCGTCTAGGAACTGATATTAAAGTTAAAAAATAAAAGTCATGTTAAAATTTGTACAAGAAAGTTTGGAGACCATTGCTGGAGTAGCGGTTTATCCTATTGCCTCATTATTAATATGTTTTAGCTTCTTTGTGGGTCTTTTTTTCTGGGTATTTACCTATAAAAAAGATAAAATAAAAGAATTAAGCGAATTACCAATTAAAGATTAATCATTGTAAAGATTTAAAAAAATGAAAAAATTAATCCCATCTTACGTAAGAGTTCCCTTGATATTTGCCATAGTATTTGGTGCTATGGAATATTTTATCGACTCAGGAAACCAACCTGCTTTTATCAAATATCCGATGGTAATGCTATTTCTTGGTGTATTTCTATTTCTTTTGATAGCCATCGAAATTGTAGTAAGTGCTGTAGATAAAGTAACCTATCATTTATTGACAGAAGAACAGAAAAAACAATTGGAAGAAGCACAATCCTTGCCTTTTACCGAAAGTGCTTTTTATCAAAATTTACTAAAAAAACTGACTCGTTCTAAGGAAATCGAACAAGAAGCCGATGTAATGTTAGACCATAATTATGATGGCATTAGAGAATTGGATAATGTACTTCCGCCGTGGTGGGTGTATTTATTTTATGGCTGTATAATTTTTGCAGGTATTTATCTTATTAGGTATCAAATTATGGGCGGTGATAATCAAGTTCAAGAATTTAATAAAGAAGTAGCTGCAGCTAAAATTGCTGTTGAAGAATATAATAAAACGGCTCCAGACCAGATGAATAAGGAAAAAGTTACCTTATTAACAGATGCAGCCAGTATTGCTGCGGGGAAAGATATTTTTACTAAAAATTGTATTCCTTGCCATCGTGCTGATGCGGGAGGTCAAATAGGTCCCAACTTAACCGATGATATGTGGATTAACGGCGGCGGCATCAAAAATGTATTCAATACCATTATGGAAGGCGGTCGTGACGGAAAAGGGATGATTTCTTGGAAAGCTACCATCAAACCAACCGATATTCAAAAAGTAGCCAGTTATGTGCTTTCCCTTCAAGGATCTAAACCGGTTAATCCAAAACCAACTGAGCCAGAAGCTAAAAAATGGGTGGATGCAACAGCACCTAAAGAAGCTGCAAAACCCGCAACAACCGATACTACAAAAGTAGCTGCTAAAGTAGTTGCAGTAAAATAAGTAATTTGTTAGTCCCGACGTAAATTGGGACTAACAGATTATCAAAATTAATTGATAATGTCAAAATTGCCAGACGAGGATTTTAGAGATAGTATTGCTACTATAGACAAACAAGGAAAAAGATCGTGGATTTTCGCTAAAATTCCGAAAGGGAAATTGTATGAAAGAAGAAAATGGGTCAGTTATTTTTTATTACTTTTTTTATTTTCTGCGCCATTTGTGAAAATTAATGGAAATCAATTTTTGTTGTTTAATGTTTTAGAACGTAAATTCAATATTTTTAGCTTTCCATTTTGGCCACAAGATTTTCACATTTTTGTGATTATCATGCTGATTGGTGTGATTAGTTTGGCATTATTTACAGTGGCTTTTGGTCGCATTTTTTGTGGTTGGTTTTGTCCGCAAACTATTTTTATGGAAATGGTTTTCCGTAGAATTGAATTTTGGATTGAAGGCGATCGAGGCGCTCAAATTCGCTTGTCAAAACAAGATTGGGATGCCGAAAAAATCAGAAAGAGAGTTACTAAATGGTTCGTTTTTTATGTAGTTTCTTTTTTAATTGCCAATGTGTTTTTGGCTTATTTAGTAGGAGGTGATGAGGTTCTTAAATTGGTTACCGAAGGACCGTTACACAATACCAAAACTTTAATAGCTTTAATAATTTTTACCTATGTTTTCTATTTTATTTATATTTCATTTAGAGAACAAGTATGCATCATCGCCTGTCCTTATGGAAGATTGCAAGGCGCTTTATTAGATAATAAATCGATTATCGTTGCTTACGATCATGTTCGAGGTGAAAAGGAGCAGGGGAGAGCTAAATTCAATAAACAAGAAGACCGGGCTTCATCAGGAAAAGGCGATTGTATCGATTGTAAATTGTGTATTCATGTTTGTCCAACCGGAATTGATATCCGAAACGGAACACAATTAGAATGTATTAATTGCACCGCTTGTATAGACGAATGCGATTCCATTATGGAAAGCGTAGGATTACCCAAAGGATTGATTCGTTATGCCAGTGAAGACGAAATTGTAAAGAAAGAAAAATTTGTTTTCACAACCAGAATGAAAGGGTATGCTTCGGTTTTATTAATTCTAACGGGAGTTTTTATTGGAATGTTATTTCTTAGAAATGATGTAGAAGCTACTATTTTGCACCTTCCAGGGCAATTGTTTCAACATCATGGTGACAATATCAGTGATATTTATACTTTTAAAGTGGTTAATAAAACCGAACACGATTTTAATAATGTTTACTTTAAATTGGTTTCTCCAAAAGGAACCATTAAGTTGGTAGGTAAAGATTCTTTTAAAGTCAAAAAACAAGAATTAACCGAAGGAACATTATTTATCGAAGTAAACGAAGCACTTTTGGAAGGCGATAAAACAAAATTAGTTATCGAAGTGTATAATGATAAAGAACTGATTGATACAGAAACAACCAACTTTATCGGACCTAGAAGTTTTAATTAAAAAGATTAAATTATGAAAATTAATTGGGGAACAGGTATAGTCATTGCATTTGCACTTTTTTTGAGTTTTATATTATTCTTCGTATTTCGTGTCGTTACGGATCACAAATATGACAACGAATTTGTAGTGACCGAATATTATAAAAAAGAATTGTTAGCACAACAAGATTTAGATAAAGAGCAAAATGCTTACGATTTGAATAATAAAGTAGTTATAAAAACAGTAGCAGAAGGAATTGCCATCGATTTTCCATCTGATTTTGATTTTACAAATATTAAAGGAATAGTGTCCTTGTACCGACCGTCCAACCAGAAATTAGATTTTGAGGTTTCGATTTCATTATCTAGTCCACATTTGCTCATACCTAAAAGTAACCTGGTTGGCGGTCGTTGGGACATTAACATCGATTGGAATTATCAAGGTAAAAAATACCTAAACAAAGAAGAAGTTTATTTTAAACAATAAATAATGCTTTATTCTGCTTTTATATTTGGGTTGATTAGTAGTTTGCACTGCATCGGTATGTGCGGACCCATTGCTATGATGTTGCCTTTGGATAAAAGTAATGCTGCCAAAAAAGTAATTCAGCTTATGACCTATCATCTTGGTAGATTGTCTGCATACGCGTCGTTAGGATTAGTTTTTGGCATTTTGGGAAGAGGTTTTTTTATGGCTGGATTTCAACAACAATTGTCTATCATCGTCGGAATTTTAATGATTACCGTAGCAATTGTTCCGGAAAAAATGTTTATGAAATACAATTTTTCGAAGCCTCTTTATAGGCTTATTTCTGGAGTTAAAAGTAGTTTAGGAAATCAATTTAAACGAAAAACTCCTGACGCTTTATTTACGATAGGTTTGTTAAATGGTTTTTTACCTTGTGGATTGGTTTATGCGGCTTTGTTTGGTGCATTGGCTATGCAAAACGTTACCTTAAGTGTTACCTATATGCTGTTATATGGATTTGGTACTATCCCGTTGATGAGTGCTGTGGTATATATTTCTACTATATTATTTTCGATATCTCTACGAAGAAGAGTGCAGCGGATAATACCAATTGTTATAATTTGCATTGGAATGTTATTTATCATTAGGGGTCTTGGGTTAAATATTCCTTATTTTTCTCCTAGTGCTATGAGTTTGTTCGTCAAAGCAAATGCAAGTTGCCACTAAAAAAAACTAAATTTAGCCTACTGAAAAACCAACACATTTGATTACTTTTGCAGCAAATTTAAAATACCTTTCAGTATGCTTACAGTTTCTAATTTATCAGTTCAATTTGGTAAAAGAATATTATTTGATGAAGTAAATACCACTTTTGTTCAAGGTAATTGTTACGGAGTTATTGGTGCTAATGGCGCTGGAAAATCTACTTTTTTAAAAATTCTTTCAGGAGAAATCGACCCAACCTCTGGACGAGTAATTTTGGAACCTGGAAAAAGGATGTCGGTTTTGAATCAAAACCACAATATGTTTGATGAACATACGGTTTTGGAGACGGTGATGATGGGAAATAAAGTATTGTTTGCTATCAAAAAAGAAATGGATGCTTTATATGCTGATTATACCGATGAGAATGCCAATAGAATAGGGGAGTTGCAAGTACAATTTGAAGAAATGAATGGATGGAATGCCGATTCTGATGCGGCGGCAATGTTATCAAATTTGGGAATTTCTGCCGATATGCATTACAATTTAATGAGTGAAATGGAAGGAAAAATGAAAGTACGTGTGTTATTAGCACAGGCACTTTTTGGAAATCCTGATGTATTAGTAATGGATGAACCGACCAACGACCTTGATTTTGAAACCATAACTTGGTTAGAGAATTTCCTCGCCAATTATGAAAATACTGTAATTGTAGTTTCGCACGATAGACACTTTTTAGATTCGGTTTGTACGCATATCTCTGATATTGATTTTTCAAAAATTAATCACTACTCTGGAAATTATACGTTTTGGTATGAATCTAGTCAGTTAGCAGCCAAACAAAAAGCGCAACAAAACAAAAAAGCAGAAGAAAAGAAAGCCGAATTAGAAGAATTCATCCGTCGTTTTAGTGCGAATGTGGCAAAATCAAAACAAGCTACCTCACGTAAAAAGATGATTGATAAATTAAATCTTGATGAAATTCGTCCATCAAGCCGCCGTTATCCTGCCATCATATTTGATGTTGAAAGAGAAGCAGGAGATCAAATCCTGCATGTTCAAAACCTTGCTGCTTCGATTGATGGTGAAATCTTATTTAAAAATGTAGATTTGAATATGGCTAAAGGCGATAAAGTCGTTGTTTTTTCAAAAGATTCTCGCGCCACGACTGCATTCTATGAAATTTTAAATGGAAATCAAGTGGCAGATGCTGGAACATTTGATTGGGGAATTACTACCACTCAGTCCTATTTACCCAACGACAATAGCCAGTTTTTTACTGATGGAAGTTTGAATTTAGTAGATTGGTTGCGTCAGTTCGTTAAAACTGAGGAGGAGCGTGATGAAGTATACGTTCGCGGTTTCCTTGGGAAGATGATTTTTTCGGGTGAAGAAGCTTTGAAAAAATGTACCGTACTCTCTGGAGGTGAAAAAGTGCGTTGCATGCTTTCCAGAATGATGATGATACGTGCCAATGTCTTGATGCTTGATGAGCCAACCAATCATTTGGATTTAGAATCGATTACTGCTTTCAATAATTCATTAAAAAACTTCAAAGGCTCGGTCCTATTTACAACACATGATCATGAGTTTGCTCAAACTGTTGCAAATAGAGTTTTAGAAATCACTCCAAATGGCGTTATCGACCGATACATGACTTTTGATGAATATCTTGAAGATGATAAAATTCAAGAGATGAGAAAAAAAATGTATAATTAATATTACTAGCCGATTCAGAAATGAATCGGTTTTTTTAGTAGATTTTTTTTTTTAAATTTAAGATTAAGGAACTTTAATCTTTAAATGAAAGATATCTTCAATTCATTATATATATATCTATTTGGCAAGAAATTTCTTTTTCAAAATAATAGATTCCCTATATTTACAAAACCAAAAGACTAATTACTAGTCGCTATTAATTAATTACTAATAAGATGAGTTACTATACCATTGACAATTTAGAACATTATTTCAAAATGTATAAAAAATCGGTTCGTGAACCCAGAAAATTTTGGGATCGCATAGCTGATGAAAACTTTACTTGGTACCAAAAATGGGAAAAAGTAATTGAATTTGATATGCAAGAAGCCCAATTCAAATGGTTTGTTGATGCCAAAGTAAATATTACAAAAAATTGTATCGACCGACATTTAGCAAAAAAAGGCGATAAAACGGCTATTATTTTTGAACCGAATGATCCAAAAGAAGAAGCACAACATATATCCTATAATGAATTGTATGCCAGAGTTTCTCGAATGGCTAATGTATTGCGTGAACAGGGCGTTAAAAAAGGTGATCGTGTTTGCATTTACCTTCCAATGATTCCAGAATTGGCAGTGTCAGTTTTAGCTTGTGCCAGAATTGGGGCAATACATTCAGTGGTATTTGCAGGATTTTCATCCTCAGCAGTTTCAGCACGTATTAATGATTGTGATTGCAAGATGGTAATTACTTCAGATGGAAGTTACAGAGGCAACAAAGCCATCGATTTGAAGGGAATTGTAGATGAAGCTTTAGAAAAATCACCTTGTGTTGAAAAAGTTTTGGTTGTGAAAAGAACCCATACTCAAGTAAACATGAAAGAAGGGCGTGACCAATGGCTACAACCTTTAATGGATGCTTCCATTCCAAATTGCGTTGCTGAAATTATGGATGCCGAAGACCCATTATTCATTCTGTACACTTCGGGTTCCACCGGAAAACCAAAAGGAATGGTGCATACTACGGCAGGTTATATGGTGTACACGGCCTATACTTTTAAAAACATATTCAATTACGAAGAAAATGATGTGTATTGGTGTACAGCCGATATAGGATGGATTACAGGACATTCGTACATATTATATGGACCATTATTGAATGGTGCTACTACAGTGATTTTTGAAGGCTTGCCTTCGTATCCCGATTTCAGTCGTTTTTGGGAAGTCATAGAAAAACACAAAGTCAATCAATTTTACACCGCTCCAACAGCTATTCGTGCTTTGGCTAAAGAAAGCTTGGATTATGTACAGCGTTTCCCTTTGAGTTCCTTAAAAGTTATTGGTTCGGTAGGAGAGCCTATCAATGAAGAAGCTTGGCACTGGTATAATGATCACGTAGGAGGGAAGCGTTGCCCGTTAGTTGATACTTGGTGGCAAACGGAAACGGGCGGTATTATGATCTCACCAGTTCCTTTTGTAACACCAACAAAACCAACCTATGCGTCATTGCCATTACCAGGAATTCAGCCGGTATTAATGGATGAATTACGCAATGAAATTGAGGGCAATCAAGTAACAGGAAGTTTGTGTATTAAATTCCCATGGCCATCAATGGCAAGAACCATTTGGGGAGACCATCAAAGATTCAAAGAAACTTATTTTACAGCGTTCCCAGGTAAATATTTTACTGGTGATGGCGCTTTGCGTGATGAAGTTGGATATTATAGAATTACTGGAAGGGTAGATGATGTAATTATTGTTTCTGGACATAATTTAGGAACTGCTCCAATAGAAGATGCCATCAACGAGCACCCTGCTGTGGCTGAAAGTGCTATTGTTGGTTTTCCTCATGATATTAAAGGAAATGCACTTTATGGTTTTGTTATCCTAAAAGAAGTCGGAGAATCACGTAATCAGGAGAATTTAGCCAAAGAGATCAATCAACTCATTTCAGATCAAATCGGACCTATTGCCAAATTAGATAAAATACAATTTGTCTCTGGTTTACCTAAAACCCGTTCGGGTAAAATTATGCGAAGAATATTGCGAAAAATTGCCGAAGGTGATTTCTCTAACTTTGGTGATATTTCAACGTTACTCAATCCAGAGATTGTGGAAGAAATTAAAGTAGGAAAATTATAGTTTATTTTTAGATTATTTAGTTTTGATTAAGAATCTGCTTCAGTTTTGAAGCAGTTTTTTTTATAAAAATATGATTCAAAAAAACTAATTTAATTTTTTAATAGAAAATCCTTTAGGACATAAGACTTTACTTTTTTCATAAATATTGATATAGAGTACCAATGGTTTAGTATTCCCATCTATTAGTACGTTATAGATATCTAATGTGCCAACTCCCATGATATTTCTTTTGGTTGGAAATGGACAACAAGTTTCTACTTTATCATAAGTGATTTTTTCTCCTTCGGGCCCTGCTAACGAATTGAAAAAAAGTGCAATATTTTTGGTTGCAAATTTTTCATTTTCAAAACCTAAATTGATGGGATAATTTTTATCGTATCCATACTTTCCGTCTGGAGCATTATCGGTTAAAATAAATTGATTATTTACAACAATTGGCTTAATAGCTTTGTTATCAATATTTTGCAATGTCGACTTTGTGCTTACACAAGAGATAAGAAGTACAGTAAGTACGCTGCATAAAACGAAATTATATTTTTTCATATTCTTCAATTTGATTATTTTGTTCAAATATGATTAATTTTTAATCAAATATCAAACCACTATCTTATTTTTGTAAAAAAAATAATTCATGGAATTTATTACACATACTTGGCATTGGTCAATTTCGGGCTTTATAATTGGACTGGTTATGTTGACTTTAATTTATTTTGGAAAAACATTTGGAATGTCAACAAACTTAAGAAGTATTTGTTCCATTTTGGGAGCAGGTAAACACGTTTCTTTTTTTAATTGGGATTGGAAGTCACAAAGATGGAATTTTGTGGTAGTAGCGGGAGCCATGATTGGAGGATATGTTGCCACACACTTTTTAAATGATCCGACTAATGTCTCTATAAATCCAGTAACAGTAGAAAAATTACAGAAAATAGGAATTTCGGCTCCAAATGGAACATTACTTCCAGATGCAATTTTTGGCAATCAAATTTTTTCATCTCCTCAAAAAATGCTATTCTTGATAATTGGAGGTTTACTGATTGGGTTTGGTTCTCGATACGCTGGCGGCTGTACGTCGGGTCATGCAATCACTGGATTGAGTAATTTCCAATTACCTTCATTGAAAGCAGTGATTGGATTTTTTATTGGAGGGCTAATAATGGTCAACTTAATATTCCCATTAATTTTTTAAATTGTAGTAAATGAAATTAGTAAAATATCTATTGGTAGGATTTGTATTTGGGATTGTATTAACAAAATCAGAGGCTGTTTCTTGGTATCGAATTTATGAAATGTTTCAATTTGATTCTTTTCATATGTATGGCATAATAATGACCGCCATTATTACTGGAGTTATT
Source organism: uncultured Flavobacterium sp. (assembly GCA_964610785.1). Classification (GTDB taxonomy): domain Bacteria; phylum Bacteroidota; class Bacteroidia; order Flavobacteriales; family Flavobacteriaceae; genus Flavobacterium. The sequence continues at coordinate 17,866 of CAZSZH010000040.1, forward strand.
GGTATTCAAATTATCAAAAAAAATAAATTAAATGACATTAAAGGCATACCTATTGTTATTTTAGATAAAGAAAAAGGTACATTTCGTTATTGGATCGGAGGATTAATTTTTGGATTAGGCTGGGCGTTAGTGGGATCTTGTCCTGGGCCAATCTTTATCTTAATCGGGGCAGGATTTATTAGTGTATGTTTGATATTGTTTGGTGCTTTATTAGGTACTTACTTATACGGGTTGCTAAAAGATAAATTGCCCCATTAATAATTTACGTTTACATTGATTATTTTTGTTTGAAAATACTCTTGTTTTGCTATATAACGTAAGTCATTTGGAACTTATTTTAAAGTTAGAAATCATCATAGTTACTATTTTTCTTTTGTTGGAAGTAACCTAAAACAGTGAACCCTTTCATAGTTTAAACTCTGAAAGGGTTCTTTATTTTAAAAGAGCAATACTATTTTTTTAAACCTTTATTTTTTTTTCACAATGTGCTCGGCGGTTAAGCAAATCTATCTCGAATAATTCGGTGCTTCTTTCGTAATTGTTACATTATGAGGGTGGCTTTCGCCAATGCCACTGGTAGTGATTCTAACAAAACGTCCTGTTTCTTGTAGTGTTGAAATGTCTTTAGCTCCACAATATCCCATTCCGGCTCTTAATCCACCGATGAATTGTTGCATACTTTCGTTCAATTCTCCTTTGTAAGGAACACGACCCACAATACCTTCAGGAACTAATTTTTTAATATCGTCTTCCACATCTTGAAAATATCGATCTTTCGATCCTTCTTGCATAGCTTCAACAGAACCCATTCCGCGATACGATTTGAATTTTCTACCTTCAAAAATAATGGTTTCTCCCGGAGATTCTTTGGTGCCAGCCAATAATGATCCTAACATAACGCAATCGGCTCCCGCAGCAATCGCTTTAGGAATATCTCCAGTGTAACGAATACCACCATCAGCAATCACCGGAACTCCAGTTCCTCGCAATGCAGCAGCTACTTCTAACACTGCCGAAAACTGCGGAAAACCTACTCCTGCCACCACACGAGTTGTACAAATTGACCCTGGACCAATACCTACTTTTACTCCATCAGCACCATTTTCAACTAAATATAAAGCAGCTTCGGCTGTGGCAATATTGCCAACAATCACATCAAGATTTGGGAATTTTATTTTTACTAATTTCAATACATCAACGACTCCTTTAGTATGTCCGTGAGCGGTATCAATAACGACAGCATCTACACCAGCATTTACTAAAGCAGTGGCTCGCTCTATTGCATCGGCTGTTACTCCAAGTGCAGCTGCCACACGCAAACGTCCAAATTTATCTTTGTTTGCTACTGGCTTTTGTGCTAATTTGGTAATATCTCTAAAAGTAATTAATCCGACCAATTTATTATTGACATCTACTACGGGTAATTTTTCAATTTTATTTTGTTGTAAAATTCCTTCTGCTTCTTGCAAAGTTGTTCCCTCTGCGGCCGTAACTAAATTTTTTGAAGTCATTATTTCCAAAATCGATCGTGAATTTATTTTTTCAAAACGTAAGTCCCTGTTTGTTACAATTCCTTTTAAAATTCCAACTTCGTCAACTACGGGAATACCACCAATGCCGTGTTCTTTCATGAGCATTTTAGCATCTCCAACCGTTGAGTTCAAGGGTAAAGTAACAGGTTCGATGATCATTCCTGCTTCAGCACGCTTTACTTTTCTAACTTTTGCTGCTTGTTGCTCGATAGTCATATTTTTATGCAATACTCCAATACCGCCTTCTTGCGCCATTGCAATAGCCATTGAACTTTCGGTCACGGTATCCATAGCAGCTGAAACCACAGGCACATTGAGAGCAATATTTCTCGATATTTTCGATTGGATATTGACTTCTCGTGGTAAAACTTCGGAATAATTAGGGATGAGCAATACATCGTCGTAAGTAAGACCTTCGCCAACGATTTTAGTGTTGTGTGCTTTCATTGCAATTTGTTGTTGTAGTTAAATTGCGAGCAAATATAGTAAAAAAAAGTGAATAAGTGATTAATGGAGTGTAATTAGTACTTCGCAATTGGTATAGAAACCAATAAACAGTTAATCGTAATTTGTGGAACTATAGACTCTTAATTAATAAATAAATTTTGATTTAAGTTTGAATCAATTTTTATGATTTACTTCACTATTTATAAAAAATTAGTGATATTCTCCAAATAATCGTGAAGCCACATTGTATGCACTTTCAAAACTCATTGGACTCGTTCCCGTATTCGCTTTTTGCTGCGTGAAAAAAGACAACATTTTTTCAGTGGGCATGTTTCCTGTTAAATCATCTTTTGCCATTGGGCAGCCACCAAAACCTTGAATTGCTCCGTCATACCTGAGGCAACCTGCTTTATAGGCTGCATCAATTTTTTCAAACCATTTATCGGGAGTGGTATGGAGATGTGCTCCAAATTCGATTTGCGGATATTTTGGAATTAAATTAGAAAATAAATAACTAATCACTTCGGGTGTAGAGCTTCCAATAGTATCTGAAAGCGATAGAATTTTTACGCCCATAGTAGCTAATTTTTCGATCCATTCGCTAACTACATCCACATTCCATGGGTCACCATACGGATTTCCAAATCCCATTGAAATATAAGTTACTACTTCTTTATTGGATTTATCGGCAATTTCTAAAATTTCTTGTAGAGTAATTAAACTTTCAGCAATGGTTTTATGCGTATTTCGCATTTGAAAGTTTTCCGAAATAGAAAATGGAAATCCCAAATATTTAATTTCTTTATGCACGGAAGCAAGTGAAGCCCCTTGCGTGTTGGCAATAATGGCTAGGAGTTTACTTTTGGTTTTAGACAAGTCTAATTGTGCCAATACTTGAGCCGTATCAACCATTTGTGGAATCGCTTTGGAAGAAACAAAACTACCAAAGTCGATAGTATCAAATCCTACTCGGAGCAAGGCTTGAATATAATCTATCTTTCGTTCCGTTGGAATGAAGGGTTTGATGCCTTGCATAGCATCACGCGGACATTCTATGATTTTAATATTCTCCATTGGAAGCCAAAGATAAAAATAAAACGATTTCGTAACTAAAAAATCACTTTAGATTTTTTAAAATTTCCTTGTTAATCTGTTTAACCAAATTTGGCCCTTCATAGATAAAACCAGTGTACAATTGAATTAAACTGGCGCCCGCATCCAATTTATCTATAGCATCTTGAGCGGAATGAATACCTCCAACGCCGATAATGGGAAATGATTTATTACTCTTTTCAGAAAGAAAACGAATTACTTCAGTAGAACGATTGGTTAAGGGTTTTCCGGATAATCCTCCCGTTTCCGTTTTAGCATGCGATTGTAATCCATCTCGAGACAAAGTTGTATTGGTCGCGATTACTCCTGCAATTTTTGTTTCGTCCACTATTTCGATAATATCCAATAGTTGTGAATTAGTTAAATCTGGCGCTATTTTTAAAAGAATTGGTTTAGGTTTTTTCTTTTTGAGATTAGAATTTTGCAATGCATTCAAAAGCAATGTGAGTGGCTTTTTATCTTGAAGTTCACGAAGATTTGGAGTATTTGGGGAACTTACATTCACCACAAAATAATCAACAAAATTATAAAGAGCTTCGAAGCAAATTTCATAATCTTTTGTAGCATTTTCGTTAGCGGTTAGTTTGTTTTTTCCGATATTTCCTCCAATTAAAACTTGTTTGTTTTTTTTAAGACGTTCTACAGCTGCTTTTACTCCGCCGTTATTAAATCCCATTCGATTAATAATTGCTGAATCTTTTTTCAAACGGAACAAACGTTTTTTAGGATTCCCTTCTTGTCCCACTGGTGTTAAAGTCCCAATTTCGATAAAGCCAAATCCAAAATTGGATAATTCATTATATAATTTGGCGTCTTTATCAAAACCTGCTGCTAGTCCAACTGGATTTTTAAACTTTAATCCAAATACTTCTGTTTCCAGTCGTTTATCATTTACTGAATATAAAGATTTAAATATAGCAGTAACTCCTGGTATTTTTGATAAAAATCGAATTAATGAAAAGGTGAAATAGTGAACATCTTCGGGATCAAACCAAAAAAGAATGGGACGAATGAGTAATTTGTACATAGTAGCTGTGTTGTAATGCAAAAATAGAAAATAGTTTCCAGTTGTAGTTGAAGTTGACATAAAATAGAAATCAATTTGTAAGTTTGTAACTTTATTTCACTTAGTAATGAATATCAAACTAATTGCCATCGGCAAAACGGACAATAAATCGCTTCAATCTTTAATCGATGATTATACCAAACGGCTTTCTTTCTACATTAAATTTGATTTGGAAATAATTGCAGATATCAAAAATGTAAAAAATTTATCAGAAGCCCAACAAAAAGAAAAAGAAGGCGAATTAATTTTAGCCAAATTATCTGCAACTGATCAATTAGTTTTACTAGATGAAAATGGCACTACTTTTTCAAGTGTTGAATTTTCAGATTATCTACAAAAAAAAATGAATGCTGGAATCAAAACATTAGTATTTGTAATAGGCGGTCCTTATGGTTTTAGTGAAGAACTTTATAAAAAAGCACAAGGAAAAATATCACTTTCAGCAATGACTTTTTCACACCAAATGGTTCGATTATTTGTTATTGAACAGTTGTATCGAGGGTTTACAATTTTGAAAAACGAACCCTACCATCATCAGTAAAATAAAGATAGATTTTAGTCAAAGGACTTTAGTAAATGTATTCTGTATTTGAAATTGAAATTCTTTTTTTAGATAGTTTTAAATCAAACAGTAATACTTTATCTTTTATATATTCGTTAAAGCTACAATTTTTATTAAACGATATTGAAATTTCTGATTGTTGTCCCAATGATAGATTATTTAAGATGTTTTGTATATCATCTTTTTTGACATCAACAGAATTAAATTTAATCAAATCATTTTTTCCAAAATAAAGTTCATTATTTATTGGTTTTCCTATAACGTATTTTACATTGGTAAAAGGTAAGAAAGCCATTGTTTTCGTGATGTCATTCGCATAGGAGAAATAGTTCTCAGCAGCTTCGTTTTTGTGAATACTAACTTCTTTTTTGGTTTGTAATTTTATCAATTCCGGAACCACCAATTTTAAAGGTAAACGCCTGTCAATATTGAAAATCCAGTTCGTAGAAACAATTGCATTTTTGCGATTTACGTCGGCAATAGTATCTTTTTCCTTAATTTTAAAAAAAATATAAATAGGGGAGTGTTCTTGAACGTCTGCAACAATTGTTTTATTAGCTTTTGCAAGTTCGATTTCTTTTTTGTCATTGCAAGAAAAGACTAATAAAGTTAGTAAAATGGCTATTTTTTTTTCATTTTATGATTTTTGGATATAAAAGTAGTTATTATTGTGTATTTAAGTTTGATTGTATAAAAAATTCTAAATCAATAATAATCAATAGTAAAGAAAGTTCAGTTTTCACTATTAGTTCTTTGAAGCTTTAAAAAAAAATAAATTATCGTTTAAATAAATTTGCAAACATAAAAAGTGTTTATATATTTGCAACCTCGTTA
>CAZSZH010000041.1:0-23326 GCA_964610785.1 uncultured Flavobacterium sp.
GAAGAACAACAAATGTTATAAATGATTTTAATTTAATCATGATCTTACTATTATTTTAGAATGAATATCTAACTCCAAATTGTGCTTGAAATCTTGAAGCAAATTGGTCAACTGTATATGGCGTTGTAGTTGGAGTTTTGAAGCTATATACTGGATCACCGGCATTAGCACCAGAAGGTAAATTTGATACTTTAGTTAAACCAACATTAGTAGTGGAGTTAAAAGTATTTGGCACAAAATAACTTCTTCCCCAATCTTTATTGATTAAATTCCCAACATTGATGATACTTAATGAAAACTGAATCGTATGAGTAAAATCTTTTCCGTCTTTAATTTTAAATTCGTCCATTATTCTCATATCGGTTTGAATATTCCATGGCGTATTAGCTCCATTTCTTTCGGTAAATTTTCCTCTTCTGCTGTTTAAATAATCATTATTGCTAATAAAGTTTTCATAAGCAGCAACTTGTGCAGGATCACTTGTAAATACGCCTCCTGTAACAGTACCCAAATATTTAGAGGCTTCTGCAGCATCTTTAAAGATATACGCTAAACCAGCGGATTGACCTGTTCCTGCAATAGAGGAATTTACAAATCCCCAAGTATATGGATTTCCAGATTGCGCATTGAAGAATAGGTTTGCCGAAAGGGTATTATTTTTTCCTAAATTGATAGCGTAACCAACATTAGAAACAATTCTGTGTTTGATGTCAAAGTTAGAGGTTGCTAATTGAGGATTATTAGGCGTTAATGATTGGTTCATTTGCCAGTTACTTTCCATGGAATTTCTAATTCCATTAGTAATATCTGTAGCATGACCATAAGTATAGGCAACCATGAAATTAAGACCAAAATTATATGTTTTAGAAATCATTTCTGTTAAACTATATCTATACCCTTGACTGGTATTCGATAACAAATAAGCATTTGAAAAAGCTGAATTTATATTAGTTGAATAAATTGGCATTTCGTGGTTAACATCATAAGTATAATAGGTTGGATTATCCGTTTTATTAACCTGTTGGAACATTAAATCATGAATTACTTTCGTATAGATTACTTCTTCAGTAAACTTATAACCTTTAAATGTAAAATCTATTGCTAACGAATTTCTAGAAATTTTTGGCATCTTAAATTTGTTGTCAATTAAATCTGCTTGAACTTTAGGCGTAGCATCGTGGTAACCATTTAATCCGCTTGGATTATTGTTTAGGGAAGAATTTAATGGATCTCCAAAAGTTGCAACTTGAGCGGCAGTTAAATTGTTTTTATCAAAGCTTCCATATCCAACCCCATCATTATAATACGCATAACCTAACCAAGCAAAAGGAATTCTACCCGTGAATATTCCTGAACCACCTCTAATAATTAATGACTTATCGCCTTTAACATCATAGGTAAATCCAAATCGTGGCGAAAGAGATGCTGTTGTAAAGTAATTATTTTTGATTTGGCTTAATGGTGTGTAATTATAAGTTGTTCCATAATTAGGATCTACAGGTGAGTTTTGCACTTGAGAACTCAAGTTAGGTTTGGTAGGTAAATCGGTATAATCTACTCTAATTCCGGGAGTTATTTTTAGTTTTTCTCCAATTTTTATTTCATCTTGAATGTATGCGCTGTACATATTCACTTTGAACTTAGCATAAGGATTGTTAAAGATGTCATCTCTACTAGAACCATCAAACGGATAAGTTCCTCTTACACGAACTGGTGTCGGAAGTGCAGATGGATTCGAAGTATTAAAATCTTGCGGATCAAAAGTAGCCAAAGATTTATATGATACTCTACCATTAAGTGCATTCACGAAACCATAATTGATATCATAAAATTCATTGTGTGTTCCAAACAACCAAGTATGATTTCCTTTTTTATACGTTAAATTATCTGTAATTTCAGTAGTATTCTGTTTCATATTGAACACAGTAGCTTCTCTGTCGTTACCCAAAAATATGGTTCCGCCATTATATCCGATTTCAACTTGAGGAAACAAATTATAAGACGATTGTGGCTCTCTGTAGTCCTTTATTGTCGAATATCCAACCAAAAAGGCATTTGACCATCTGTTACTCAAGTGACTTTTAAGTTCTAATACGGTACTTACAGATTGATTGTGCTGTACAAAATCCATACTAGAAAATCTAAAGTTTGCTCCATCACGCTCTAAATTTGATGCTTCAGACAAAACTGTGTTGTTACGTATCGACAGTGAGTGTTTTTTATTGATTTTCCAATCTACTTTATTGAAGAACTTTTTACTATTCGAAAAGTTGTTATAAGCATTGTATGAACCTACATCAAAACCATATTTAGTTTTTACAAAATTTGCAATAGCAGCTGCTGTAGTATTGTCAATTAATGAAGTTACATTTCCGTTAGCATCTACATCGCCTGCATTATAAAATATTGGATCCGTTCTTTTAGTATATTCTTCGTTTGTAAAAAAGAATAATTTATCTTTAATAATAGGAAAACCAACTCTAAATCCGAGTTGATAATCTTCGAAAGCTGTTGGCATTTTTGATCCATCACCAACATTATTAGGACCTGTTATAGCAGCATTTCTTCCATAGCTATATACTGATCCCGATACTTTGTTTGTTCCGCTTCTAGTAACAGCATTAACACTACCTCCAAGGAAGTTACCTAATTTCACATCATAAGGCGCAATATATACTTGAACGTCTTGAATAGCATCTAAACTGATAGAATTACTTCTAGTACTGCTTCCTGGCATACCAGAAGTTCCAGATTGACCACCTAAGGAAGGGCTAAATCCTATTGCATCGTTATTGATAGAACCATCAATAGTAACGTTATTATATCTAAAGTTAGTTCCTGCAAAAGAGTTGTTTGCGCTTTGTGGAACTAATTTTGTTACATCTTGAAGTCCTCTGTTAATGTTTGGTAAACCACTAATCTGAGTTTGACTGATGTTTGTTCCATTTCCTCTGGTTGTTTTTTTACCCGCAACAACAACCTCTTCAAGTACATTATCTTTCTTTTCAACTTTTATAGTTGGATAATCATTATCTCCCAACGACAATTGAATTTGAGATGCCGTAAATTCTTTTGAATTAATACTTTTTACTGAAATTTTATACGGTCCACCTACATTTAAATTTTCTAAATTGAATCTACCTTGTTTATCAGTAGTAGATTCGTAAGTTGTGTTCGTAGGCACATGTGTTAAAATTACAGAGGCATCTGATAAAGGAGCAGTGCCATCAGTTACTTTTCCAGAAATTGAAGAAGTTGTCATTTGAGCTGACATGGAATGTATCATCAGCATCAGCATAGATGTAAAAAATAATTTTAATTTCATAATAATTATAATTGTTATTGTTTCGGCGCAAAATTACCTATGCTATTCTTATTATAACCTTAAGTCATGTTATTAATGTATTTAATAAATGTTATTATAATGTTAAATAGTTTATTAAATTTTTAAAAAAAAAGCTGTCAAATCAGACAGCTTTTGTGAGTTAATAAATAAATTCTTTAAAATTATTTTATAAAAATATATTTAAAATATAATAAGTAATAGCAGCTATTAAAGCAGAAACCGGTATGGTTAAAATCCAAGCCCAAAGAAGATTTACTGTTACTCCCCAACGAACCGCCGAAACTCTCTTGGTTACTCCTACTCCAATAATTGATCCTGTAATGGTATGCGTTGTAGAAACAGGTATTTTAAAATGTTCTGTCATGAATAACGTTAAGGCGCCAGCTGATTCTGCAACAACACCTTCGAAAGCATTTACTTTGGTTATTTTTGAACCCATTGTTTTAACAATTTTCCAACCTCCACTCAATGTACCTGCAGCAATAGCAGAATAACATGCAATCGGAATCCATTCTGGCATTTTTCCTTCAATTTTAATTCCATCTTTTTCAGAAGGAAGAATTACATTTAAGTCTAACCAACCTAATGACATATTTGTATTGGGGTGTGTATTCAAATAAACCGCTACAGCTGCCGCAATAATCCCCATTACCTTTTGAGAATCATTACCACCATGTCCTAAACTAAAAGAAGCAGAAGATAACAATTGCATTTTTTTTAATACTTTTTCAGCTTTTCCAGTCGAAAGAGTGCTAAAAACAAGATTAAAAATTGCTAAACTAAAAAATATAAACCCTACTAATAACCATTTAATATTTGAAGGTTCTGCCAGAATAGCAAAAAAATGATTTTCAAATCTTGGCTTGTCAATATCAAATTTTAAGACAGAAATCAAGAACCAAATCACCAAAATCATTAATACTAACGTAAATAATTTTGGATATACACTTTTTCTTGAAGCATACATCATCCAAAGCGATATAAAATAAGAGATTATCATTCCAATTAGTGGCGCTAATACAATAAAAGCTATGATGACTAAAACTCCAGATGGCAATGAACCACTTTCGCCTGGCTTGTACCAATTTACTACATGAAAACCTGCATGAGCTATCGCGGCACCTGCAAAGCCACCAATTAAAGTATGTGATGATGAAGAAGGAATTCCTCTCCACCAAGTAATTAAATTCCATATGATGGCGGCAACAACTCCAGCAAGAATTACTGTTAAATCTATATTTTCTGTTTTGGCTGTTTTAGCCACTGTATCAGCCACTCCAAATCCAAAAACCCAATATGCCAAAAAATTAAAAAAAGCTGCCCAAAGTACTGCTTGAAAAGGCGTTAACACCTTTGTAGCAACTATGGTAGCAATGGAGTTGGCTGCATCGTGAAAACCATTGATATAATCAAATAGCAAAGAAAGTACTATAATAACGATTAGTAAAGTCATATGGGAATGTCTAAATTATAGCAGGATTATGAGTGTTTTACTGAAATCTGTTCCATTACATTGGAAACACTTTTACACTTATCGGATGCCATTTCAAGAGATGAAAGTACCTCTTTATACTTTATTATATTTTTGGCATCCGTTTCATTTTCAAAAATATCAGCTACAGCTTTATCAAACACCACATCTGCTTTACTTTCAAGCTTGTTGATTTTTTTACAAGTTTCCTTAATTAATTTAGCATTTTTCATATCCTTCAATTGCTTGACACCTTCATTGATTAACTGACAAGACTCTAAATTAATTTCGGTTAATTTTCTAATCGATTTTGTAATTTTCTCAACTTGATACAACCGAATTCTACTGGCAGCTCCATTCATATTATCAGCAACATTATCAATAGCTTTAATCAACGAATGAATATCTTCTCTGTCAAAAGGGGTAATGAAATTTCTACTTAATTCTAAATGAGTCTTTTGAGTAATTTCTTCAATTATTGCCTCAAGTTCTTCTATTTTTTTAAAATAATTTTCCCTTTCTTCTTTGGGAGCATTAACAGCTTCATGAAGCGTTTCTGCTAGAACAACTAAATTTGCAGAAGCTTGCTCAAATAATGGAAAAAATTTCTTGTCCTTTGGTACCAAAAATTGGAAAATATTATTAATTGTCATTTTACTTTAATTTTATGCAAATTTATATTTCTAATATTAAGAGAATGTTAAGTTGTAAAAAAAACACCTGATTTAATGAATATTTATTTTCAAAACAAAAATGATTCTTTCTTTTTGAAAACGTTTTCGTATTTTAGCCCAACAAAATTAAGCAACATCATTTTATGGACTTAAACTTCAACAAAAACGAAGATCATAACAAACTCCTATTATCCGATTTAAAACAAAAATTTGCCAAAGTTAAACTTGGCGGAGGTGAAAAACGTATCGAAAAATTACATTCCGAAGGCAAGATGACTGCTCGGGAACGTATTGATTATCTGCTTGATGAAAAATCAAAAAGTATTGAAATAGGTGCTTTTGTTGGAGATGGAATGTACGCCGAACATGGTGGTTGTCCATCAGGTGGTGTTGTGGTAAAAATAGGTTACATTAAAGGTAAACAATGTATTGTTGTTGCTAATGATGCTACTGTTAAAGCTGGTGCATGGTTTCCTATAACTGGAAAAAAGAACCTTCGTGCACAAGAAATTGCCATGGAGAATCGCCTACCAATTATTTATTTAGTTGATTCTGCAGGAGTCTATTTACCGATGCAAGATGAAATATTTCCTGATAAAGAGCATTTTGGTCGAATTTTTAGAAATAATGCCATTATGAGCAGTTTGGGGATTACCCAAATTGCCGCTGTGATGGGAAGCTGCGTGGCTGGCGGTGCCTATTTACCTATTATGAGTGACGAAGCGATGATTGTGGATAAAACGGGAAGTATTTTTCTTGCAGGAAGTTATTTGGTAAAAGCAGCTATAGGCGAAAACATAGATAATGAAACACTTGGTGGGGCAACAACGCATTGCGAAATATCGGGAGTAACCGATTATAAAGCGAAAGATGATAGAGATGCGCTCGATAGAATAAAAAGCATTGTTGGTAAAATTGGTGACTATGATAAAGCTGGATTTAATAGAGAAAAATCTGAAAAACCTGCTTTGAAAGAAGAGGATATTTATGGAATTATTCCCAAATCACGATCAGATCAATATGATATGATGGAGATTATTAAAAGGCTTGTTGATAAGTCCGAAATGGATATGTACAAACCCGATTATGGACAATCCATTATCACTTGTTATGCACGAATTGATGGTTGGGCTGTTGGAATTGTTACTAATCAGCGGATAGTTTCTAAAACCAAAAAAGGTGAAATACAATTTGGAGGTGTAATTTATTCCGATTCTGCTGATAAAGCTACTCGTTTTATTGCCAATTGTAACCAAAAGAAGATTCCTTTGGTATTTATCCAAGATGTTACTGGATTTATGGTGGGTAGTAAATCGGAGCACGGAGGAATCATTAAAGATGGGGCCAAAATGGTTAACGCTGTTTCCAATTCGGTTGTTCCAAAATTTACCGTTATAGTTGGTAATTCTTATGGTGCAGGTAATTATGCCATGTGCGGAAAAGCCTATGACCCAAGATTAATCTTTGCATGGCCAAGCGCAGAATTAGCCGTTATGGGTGGCACACAAGCTGCTAAGGTATTGGCACAAATTGAAGCATCTTCACTAAAAGCTAAAGGAGAAGTCATTGATGAACTCAAAGAAAAAGAATTATTTGACAAAATAAAAGCACGATATGACGCACAAGTCTCTCCTTATTATGCAGCATCGCGATTATGGACCGACGCTATTATTGATCCTATTGAAACTAGAACTTGGATTTCTATGGGAATTGAAGCGGCCAATCACGCTCCTATTGAAAAGAAATTTAATTTAGGTGTCATTCAAGTATAGGTTTTTAAATTGATATTTTACAAATAATGTTGTTCGTTAAAAAAAGGTTATTTTTTAGGACTAGCCTAACTTTTTGAATTATACCTATTTCTGATGTAGATTAATAGTTCTATATTTGAATTTTAAAATTTAGTTCCTTTTTACATTTCTATGAAAATAACCATTTTATTTCTGCTAGTTTGTTTCTTTAGTTTTCAATTCGGATTTTCCCAATATACTGATGTTATTAATTCTAATAGACCTGGTAATTCGATGTCGGCGTTTTCTGTGGGAAAAAAAGTCATTCAAATTGAATCTGGTGTGAGTTTAATTAATGAAAAACATGAGATTTTAGATTACAGTGCTAATGGATATTTTTCAGATTTTGTACTTCGCTACGGTATCTTCAAAGAAGAATTAGAAGCCATCATGGATGTAAATTATCAAAGTGACACCTATTATGCTGATGATCTTATAAAAAAAAGAACGGGTATAAAAGCGTCTACTTTGGGATTTAAATATTTAGTTTATGACCCATTCAAAAATTATGAAGAAACTCCAAATCTACTCAGTTGGAAAGCCAATCATAAATTCAAATGGCATCAATTTATCCCGGCTGTTTCTGGATTTGCTGGAATGAATTTGAATTTTAGTTCCAATCCTTTTTTGTACACTGATGAAAAATTAAGTCGGATTAGTCCAAAAGTAATGGTTGTAACCCAAAATATTTTTACTGGTGCGTGGGTTTTGGTTACCAATATTTATTTAGATAAAATTTCCACTAAAAGTCAATCTACAGGATATGTTATTACCTTAACCAAAGGATTTAACGATCAATGGTCGGGTTTTATTGAAAATAAAGGAATTAAAGGAACCTATTATGCAGATGGCATTTTTACGATTGGCGCCGCATATTTGTTTAGCAAAAATTTACAGGTTGATGCCTCCATAAGTAAAAACTACAAAACTACTCCTTCATTACTGTATGGCGGTTTCGGAATTTCTTGGCGTTCAGACACTAACTATCAAAAAGTGCTACTAAAAGACAAAAAGAAAGACAAAAAGAAAGATAAAAGCGTTAAAGGAAAAGACAAAGAAAAAGCAAAAAAACGTTTAGACGAAGGTCAATTTTAAAATATAGTTTCTAATGATTACAATTAAAGAAGCTAATACAAAAGCTTTATTAAAAGAATACGTCAAATTCCCGTTTATATTATATCATCATCATCCTTATTGGGTACCGCCATTGATTGCAGACGAATTAGAAACGTTTGACAAAACAAAAAACCCGGCTTTTACAAGTGCCGAAGCTTATTTCTATTTAGCTTATAAAGAAAATAAAATTGTAGGAAGAATTGCGGCGATAATTAATTGGGATGAAGTAAACAACCAACAGAAAAAGAAGGTGCGCTTTGGTTGGTGGGATGTTATTGATGATGTAGAAGTCACAAATGCTCTATTAGAAAAGGTTTACGAATTAGGAAAAAGAAACAATTTGGATTATGTAGAAGGCCCCATAGGATTTTCAAATCTTGATAAAGTGGGTGTTTTAACCGAAGGATTTGATGAACTGGGTTCTATGATTACTTGGTATAACTTTCCTTACTATAAAGAGCATTTAGAACAATTAGGTTTTGTTAAGGAAAAAGAATATTTGGAAAATAAATTTCCATTTTCAAATGTAAAAACAGATTCCTTTGAAAAGATTGTACCACTAATCAAAAAAAGATATCAACTTAGGGCGTTAAATTTTACAAACAACAAAGACATTATGCCTTATGTAGATAAAATGTTTGATTTATTCAATGCTTCCTATGCAAATTTATCTTCGTTTGTTGCGATCACCGATGTTCAAAAAGAATATTTCAAAAAAAAATACATTAGTTTCATCAATCCCGAGTACATTAAATTTGTGATGGATAAAGATGATAATATGGTAGCTTTTAGTATCGTAATGCCTAGTTTTTCTAGAGCATTGCAGAAAGCGAACGGAAAATTATTTCCTTTTGGATTTTATCATTTATTGAAAGCAAAAAAAGAAAGCAAAGAAGTTTTGTTCTATTTAATTGGTGTCGATCCTGAATATCAAAGTAAAGGAGTTACTGCAATAATATTTGACGAATATTACAAAACTTTCACCGAAAAAGGAATTCTAAATTGCATCCGAACTCCCGAGCTTGAAGATAATATTGCCATTCATCAATTATGGAAACACTTTGATCCCGTTATATTTAGAAGAAGAAGAACATACAGAAAAGATTTTTGAATCAAGAGAACCCATTTTTTTGAGCACATATATTTTTTATAATAATTATCTAATTGGTTTAAAACTAATTGCTGTTCCACCACCTTGTGCTAAATTTAATTTAATTTTAGATTTAGTGGTAACTCGCAAGGTTTTTATACTGTAACTTTTAGGATTATTTTTCCAATCTGCATCTTTGCCATCCTGATATATTAAAGCTTCATATTTTTGATTAGGTGTAAGAAAATCCAATTTGATTTCAGTTTGACGTGCATTTTCATCGGTTATAGCTCCTAAAAACCATCGCTCTCCGTGTTTCTCTTTACGCGCAATTGTAATATAATCGCCTGGTTCCGCTTCTAAATATTTTGATTCTTGCCAATCAACAGCTACATCTTTAATAAACTGAAATGCATCGGGATAACGTTCATAATTCTCTGGTAAATCGGCAGCCATTTGTAAAGGCGAATACATGGTAATGTATAACGCCAATTGTTTAGCTAAGGTGGTATGAACCTGCTCTGTTTTCTTTGGATCATAATAACTCATTTTGATTTCAAAAATACCAGGTGTATAATCCATTGGACCACCTAATAATCTTGTAAAAGGCAAAATTGTTTCGTGCATTGGTGGGTTACCCACACTCCAACCATTAAACTCATTACCTCTAGCTGCTTCGGCAGCAATATAGTTTGGATACGTACGACTATACCCGGTTGGTCGTGAACTCTCGTGAGAATCAACCATCAATTTATTGTCGGCAGCACGTTGCGCAACAAAATTATAGTGATTAACCATGGTTTGTCCATCGTGGAATTCTCCCCGAGGGATAATGCGTCCAACATAACCTGTTTTTACCGCAGGGTAGCCGTATTCTTTCATTAGATTGAAGGCTCTATCCAAATGTCTTTCATAATTTGCAACAGAACCCGATGTTTCATTATGCATGATCATCTTAACTCCTTTAGATTTTGCATAATCGGTTACTTCTTTGATATTAAAATCGGGATAAGGGGTTGTAAAATCAAAGACATTTTCTTTCCAATTGCCAAACCAATCTTCCCAACCAACATTCCATCCTTCTACCAATACGCCATCAAAACCATTTTTGGCGGCAAAGTCAATATATTTCTTTGTGTTTTCGGTGGTTGCGCCATGTTTCCCTGTAGGTTTTAATGTGCCATCAGCAGCATTTTGCGCATTTTGTGAACCTGCATAATCCCATGTGGAACGTCCAACATGCATTTCCCACCAAACACCTACAAACTTCATCGGTTTGATGAACGAGGTATCTTCGATCTTACAAGGTTCATTTAGATTTAAAATCATCTTCGAACTTACAATATCTCGTGCATCATCACTTATCATTATGGTTCGCCAAGGCGATACACATGGAGCATGCAAGTAAGCTTTATCTCCGATAGCATTTGGTACTAAATGAGACGTTAATTGGTATTCATTTGGTATTAAATCCAAGTGCATTACGGGATAGTTTACGACCGCTGCTTCAAAAATGTTGATGTAGATTCCTTCAGTAGATTTCATCATTAAAGGCGATTGAATCACATATTTTCCTGCAATAGATTTTAAACCTATACCGTTGTTTCTATCAATGTTATCAGTATTAACTTCTGATAATTTGGTTTCCATATAAGGATATTCCTGACTATCAAAATCGCCTGGAAGCCAAAAAGTTTTGTGATTCCCAGATAAGTTGAATTGTGTTTTCTCATCAGATATGATAAAATATTGTAAATTGGATTGTTTAGGAAATTCATAACGAAAAGCGACACCTTCATCGTAAACTTTAAAAATAATAGTTAACTTTCTGTTGGTGACTTTTTGTGACAATTCATAAGTCATTTGATTATATTTATTGAGAATCGTAGTTTGTTCTCCCAAAACTGGATTCCATTCTTCTGCTTCCGATTGAGGAGTCGCTTTGATAATTGTAAATCCACTTTCAAGAGCATCTGTTCCTTTAAGTTCGATAGCTAAAGTACTTTCCTTTATGATCGTTTTATTCTTATAGCTAACTGAATAAGTTGGCTTTCCTTCTGAAGATATTTTAAAATCTAAAGAAATATTTTTTGAAGGAGATTGAATATTTTGTGCCATTACAACGGCTACAAAATGAAAAAAAAGTATAAATGAAAATTTTTTCATGGATGAAATTGAATTTAATCTAAAATATTTTATAAAAATACTGCTATATCATTCATCAGCAAACACTAAAGATGATTATTTATCAACATAATTAGCGATATTTAAAAGTCAAAATAACCGTTAAATATCCTTCTCACACGTGGATATTCTTTACTTTCTCGGATTTTTATGGTATTAAGATAAAAACTTAACAGCAACGTTAGTATCAGAAATCATGCAGGTTGCTTTCTTTCCAAACCATTTGTATCGATTTTTGGCAACAAAATCATAAATAAAGTTTCCTAATGTACCTGTAAATCTAAATATGGACAAAAATCGATGCCATGAATTAAGTTCTTTGGCGATTCGGGTTATAGCACTAATTTTGGTGTAATATGTCTTATATGGAATATAGAGAATGATACTATCAACTTTGGCTGAATGAATGCCTAAATGATGAACTATTTTTATTCCTAATTCCGATTGCAAAGCAACATATCTAAAGACATCTTGAGAATCATGGTTGATAATAAATCGCACCGATGAATCACAAAGATTACAAATTCCGTCAAAAAGGATAATCTTTTTATCTAAGGGTAAGTCGCTGACTTCCATATTGAATTATTTTTTTTGCACCTCCACAAACTCTAATAAATCTACATTTACTTTTGAGGTAAAAACACCATAATTTACAATAGCAGTATTCTTTTCAATTTTATCAATAGTACCGATTGCTTTTCCATCAAACATTCGTACTCTATGCCCAACCTTTAGAGGTACTTTTGGTTTATTTTCGACAACAAGTGAAGCTTTGATCTTTTTTTCCTTTTTCTCTACACGAATAGCATCGACTTTCACTTTTACTTCTTCAACCACCTGCTTTTTAATAACTTCTTTAACTTTCTTTTCTTTAACCGATAATTTTCTTCGTTTAGAATTTTCAATTTCTACCATTTTAAGAAACTCTCCAATAAGGATTTTTTTATCTTTATTGTTAAAATAAGATTCAGAAATGTCATCAATCTTTTGACCAATGTATATGAGACGCTGATTGGCATCATACAATTCTTGATAACGTTCTAACTTTTCTTGAATTTTAGCATTAATGATTTCCATTTTTTTGCTTTCTTCACGCGCTTTAGTTTCTTCTTCTTTCAGGGTTAATGAAGTTTTTTCCATTTTGGAACGTTCTTTTTGAAGGGTAGCGATAGTTTTATCAAAACGCACCTTTCCTCCTTCTATCTTCTTTTTCGCTCGATTGATTAATCCGTAGGGAATCCCATTTTTTTGAGCGACTTCAAAAGTAAAGGAACTTCCAGCTTGACCCAAAATCAACTTATACATCGGCTCTAATGATTTTTCATCAAAAAGCATGTTGGCATTAGAAGCAAAAGGCAATTCGTTTGCCAATATTTTTAAATTAGAATAATGAGTTGTAATAATTCCAAATGCTTCTCGGTGATAAAACTCTTCTAAAAAAGTTTCTGCCAACGCACCTCCCAATTCAGGGTCGGAACCCGTTCCAAATTCGTCAATTAAAAACAATGTTTTCGAATTACATTTCTTTAAAAAGTAGTTCATGTTCTTTAATCGATAACTATAGGTACTTAAATGATTTTCAATGGATTGATTATCTCCAATATCGGTTAAAATTCTGTCGAACAAAAAGGTTTCGCTACGTTCATGAACAGGTATCAGCATTCCACTCTGAAGCATCAATTGCAATAATCCTACGGTTTTTAATGAAATTGTTTTACCTCCAGCATTAGGTCCTGAGATTACAATAATTCTATTTTCGTTGGTTAATTCAATGGTTTGCGGATAGGTTATTTCGTTTTTAGCTTTATTATTTAAAAATAAAATAGGATGGTAAGCTTCTCTAAAAAACAAACGTTTTTCTTCAATGATTGTAGGTAATAAACCATTAATTTTATTAGCATATTTAGCTTTTGCCGCTATCACATCGATATCACTTAAAAATTCTTGATATTGTTTAATTAAGGGCAAAAAAGGTCGAATATCATTAGACAAATACTTTAAAATTCTTGTGATTTCCTCACGCTCTTCATACTCTAAATTATTCAACTCTCTTGAATATTTTAATGTTGCTTCGGGTTCGATGTAGGCAATACTTCCTGTTTTGGAATTTCCAAGAATACTTCCTTTTACTTTTTTTCGATACATGGCTAAAACAGCCAAAACTCGGCGGTTTTCAACAAAACTTTCTTTAATATCGTCTAAATATCCCAACGAATTATACTGACTTAAAGCCATACCAAAACTCTGATTGACTTTACCACGAACCACACTCATATCTCTTCTAATATTGATTAAATCCGGCGAAGCGTTATCTTTTATGATTCCGTATTTATCTACTACTTCATCAATTTTTTTGATGATTAATTTGGTATATTCAATAGTTGATGCTTTTTCATTTAATTTAGGATAATAATCATTGAACTTTTTTAAAAATAAAATTAAAGCATTCACGGTTTCAGAAATAGTAGCTATTTTTCTAAAACTCGCGACTTCAAGAAAACTATCTTCAATCCCTAACATTTTTAAATCACCAGAAATATTCTCAAATCCATGATTAGGGATGGCATTATTATTCGTAAACGAAGAAACATACTCCGAAGTTTGAAGCAAAGAATTCATCAATAATTCTTTCTCTTTAATAGGAATTATTTCCAAAGCTTTGATTTTACCGATTTCAGTATTGCACAATGCCGAAATAGTCTCTAAAATGGTCTTAAATTCTAAATCTTGAAGGGTCTTATCTGTTATTGAAGTCATTTTTATTGTAAAGTGTCAAAGTTACAAAGTTTTAAAGTAATTATATTTGTAAAAAATAAATATATGCAAGTCAATTTTGAATCTTCCTGGCATAATGTTTTATCCTCCGAATTGGATAAACCTTATTTTCAAACCCTTGTTTCGTTTGTAACAGAAGAATATGCAACGAAGATTTGTTATCCAAACGAGAAGCAAATATTCGCGGCTTTCGATTATTGCACCTTTGAAAACATTAAGGTTGTTATGATTGGTCAAGATCCTTATCACGGTTTTGGTCAAGCGAATGGTTTGTGTTTTTCGGTAAATGATGGAGTAACATTTCCTCCTTCATTGATAAACATTTTCAAGGAAATAGAACAGGATTTGAACATTCCTTTTCCGATTTCGGGTAATCTAGAGCGATGGGCTGCCCAAGGGGTGTTGTTATTAAATGCTACGTTGACCGTTAGAGAAAGCGAAGCAGGAAGTCATCAAAAAAAAGGATGGGAAACCTTTACCGATGCTGTTATAAAGAAGATTTCAGATGAAAAAGAAAATGTTGTATTCTTACTTTGGGGTGGATTTGCTCAAAAGAAGGGTGCCAAGATTGATAAAAGTAAACATTATATTTTAACCACAGGACATCCGTCGCCTTTGAGTGCGAATAGAGGATTTTGGTTTGGCAACAAACATTTTAGTAAAACCAATGCGTTTTTAAAAAGTAAAAATATAAGCGAAATTGAGTGGTAACCTTTATAAAATACAAAAGCCAATCTGGAGCGATTGGCTATTGTGGTGAGGTGTAACTTCCTTTCGGAATCCTCGATGCAAATATAGGTTTTAATTATCAATTAAGAATGATGAATAACTACTTTTTTCGAATTCTTGTTAACTACTTAAAGTTAAAGGCTTTTTAACCAAAAAAAAAATAAGCTGTATCACAAGTGACACAAATTTTAGTCTAACTAATATGCCTTAAAACAGAGCACTGAACACTACTAACGGACTATTCCTCTTTCTGCCCCATCATCATTAAATAGGCTTTCAAAAATTCATCGATGTTACCGTTCATGACACCATCAACGTCACTAGTTTCATAACTTGTTCTAACATCTTTTACTAATTTATAGGGTTGCATTACATAATTTCTGATTTGTGAACCCCATTCAATTTTCATCTTACCTGCTTCAATATCGGCGCGTTGTGCCATTTGCTTTTTAAGTTCAATTTCATACAATTGCGATTTAAGCATCTGCATCGCACGTTGTCTATTGTCCTGTTGCGAACGTGTTTCAGAACATTGAATTTGAATTCCTGTTGGTTTGTGATACAACTGCACTTTGGTTTCCACCTTATTCACATTTTGACCACCTGCGCCACTCGAACGAGACGTAATAATTTCTATATCAGCTGGATTGATATCGATTTCAATGGTATCATCTACTAATGGATAAACATATACTGATGCAAAAGATGTATGGCGTTTGGCATTACTATCAAATGGGGAAATACGAACTAAACGATGTACTCCGTTTTCTCCTTTTAAATAGCCAAAAGCAAAATCTCCCTCAATTTCTAAGGTTACTGTTTTTATTCCCGCTACATCTCCTTCTTGAAAGTTTAATTCTTTAATTTTAAATTTTTGCTTTTCTGCCCACATCATATACATACGCATCAGCATAGAAGCCCAGTCACAACTTTCGGTTCCGCCGGCACCAGCAGTAATTTGCAATACCGCGCTCATGCTATCACCTTCTTCGGAAAGCATGTTTCTAAATTCTAAATCTTCAATATGCAAATTGGTCAAATCATAGTGCGCGTCAAGTTCTTCTTCCGAAATATCACCTTCTTTAAAAAAATCATAGGTAATTTGAAGTTCTTCTGCCAACTCGTTTCCTTTTTCAAAATCTTCTACCCATTTTTTCTTTTGGCGTAAGCTTTTAATAAGGATTTCCGCTTCTTTGGCATTGTTCCAAAAATCGGGCGCAAAGGTCTTTTCTTCTTCGTTGGTTATTTCAATAAGTTTGGCATCAATGTCAAAGATACCTCCTCAACGCACCAAGGCGCTCTACAATACCTTTTATTTGTTCGGTATTAGTCATAATTTATGTAATTTTGTCATCGCAAAGATAACGCATCCAATTTTTATATGGAAATAAATATGTTTGTACATGGACCAGCGCCTTATCTACTTTTTTAAAACGAATACTTTACATGGAAATAAATTTAATTAGTGATACCGTTACCAAGCCTAGCAACGAAATGTTGCAATTTATGTTTAACGCCAAAGTAGGTGATGATGTGTACAAACAAGATCCAACCGTTAATGAACTAGAGCTAGCGGTAGCCCAATTGTTTGGAATGGAAGCTGCATTGTTTTTTCCTAGTGGAACCATGGCCAATCAAACTGCTATTAAATTGCACACTAATCCGGGAGAGCAAGTAATATGTGACAAATATTCGCATATATACCATTATGAGGGTGGCGGTGCTTCTTTTAATAGCGGGGTTTCCTGCTGTTTAGTTGATGGTAGAAGAGGCATGATGACCGCCGATTTGGTCAAAGAAGCCATTAATGACCCTGAGTTTTTTCATGCACCTTTAACGTCTCTAGTGAGTATAGAAAACACCACCAATAAAGGTGGTGGAGCATGTTATGATATTCTAGAATTAAAAAAAATAAAACAAGTATGCCTTGATCACAATCTAAAATATCATTTAGATGGCGCACGCTTATGGAATGCAATGGTAGCCAAAAAACAACATCCAAAGCAATTTGGAGAATTATTTGATACCATTTCTGTTTGTTTATCAAAAGGACTTGGTGCTCCAGTTGGCTCGCTGTTGCTGGGTAGCAAGACCGATATGAAACGAGCTTTGCGCATTAGAAAAATATTTGGAGGAGGTATGCGACAATCGGGATATTTGGCTGCCGCAGGAATGTTTGCTTTACAACACAATATGTTGCGGTTGGAAGATGACCATCGACGTGCCAAAGAGCTTGGCGAATTATTAAATACGTTACCTTGGGTAGAAAAAGTAGAGCCTGTTGAAACGAATATCTTAATCTTTTCGGTACGACCATCATTGGAGGACAAATGGGTAATTGAAAAATTAAAACAAAAAAACATTCACATAAGTTCCATGGGACATGGGAAACTTCGTATTGTAACGCATTTAGATTACAAAGAAGTAATGCACAGCTATGTGTTGGAAGCTTTAGTGAAAATGCAGTTTTAAGGGAATAAGAAATCAATACAAATTAGATGTCATTTTTGATTAAAATTGAATATATATAATCATATCATTTAAAAAGCGATAATCATCATATTCTATATAACTTTTATCTTTTTTAAAACAGAATTCACAACTTGATTAAACTCTACCGAAATTGCTAGTTTGTAGTTTGCAACCCAATAAAAAACTGCAATTAAAACAGATTTTATGGCAATATTGATGATAGGTGAAATAGAAATTTTCCCGATGTAAACCTCATCAAAATGAAAATCCCAAAAGTAAAAAAGCGAAAAACAAAGCACAATAATAACCAATGAATAGATTGTTTTAATAGTAAATGGATACAATTGCATCTTTTTAACAACAAAAACTAATTTAATGGTATTATAAATAGCAACAGTAATTAAAGTTGCCAATGCTGAACCAAAAATACCATAAATAGGAATCAATAACATATTCAATCCTATCATTAAAAAAACGGTGAACACTCCAAAAAACAAAACCATTCTATAGTATTTTGTATTGACAATAATGGAATTGTTATTTCCCAAAAGCACATCATAGAATTTAGATAAGCCAATTAGAAATACCACACTCGTCCCTCCTCCATAATTATTTGGAATTAATTGATACAATTGTTTAATGTTTAGGAAAATTAATAACATAATAAAACCACCAATTAATTGTAGATTGATGGCACTTTTTTTATACAAATCATCCAATTCATCGTGTTTCTTTTCTATAATCAGTTTTGCTGTTATAGGAGCTATAATTTGAGTCATCGCTCTACTAGGCACAGCAATTACTGTTGAAATAAAAATGGCTACAGCGTATAATGCATTTTGACTAATATCCTTATATTGAGGAATCATTACTTTATCAAAGTCAATTAACATGACTGCCACACCTCCCGAAACGATAATAAAAAAAGAATATTGAAAAATATCTTTTAAGTTTTCGGGAATCACAAATCTAAAAACAGGCATTTTAACCGAAAAAGCATACCATTTCATACCAACTAGTTGCGCAAAATAGGACAATGCAATTCCGTAAACGCAAGAATCTTTTGTAATCCAATCAAAATGCACGGCTATTAATAAAAACATAATTACTAATCGGTACAAGACCTCGCTAATAAAATTCCCTGCTACCGATTTCATGTGAACTTTTACCCAAGCATAGAAAATTTCAAAATAGCCCATAAATAATCCTACCACTGGAATTAGCCAAAAGAAAGGCTTTAAGGATGGATTTTCAATCACCCAATTATTTGAAATTGGAATATAAAAAACATAGAAAATGAGACTAATCGGCACAATTAACACTAAAGGAAAAAATAACATAAAGGTTAAAAATTCTTCTCGTTTTTCTTCTGTTTTGTACTGCGAGAAGAAACGAATCATGGTGTTTTGAACTCCAAAAGCCATAAAAGGCATCATTAAGTTCGCGCCTGAAAGAATCGTAGAAACAATTCCGTAGTGCATTTTTCCGAGGAAATTAGTGTATAAAAACAATGCATTAATAGCACCAATACCAAATCCGAAGAACGTGATAAAGGTATTTTTAATAGATTGTGATTGTACGATTCCCATAAATTTAATTACGAATTACGAAATATTAATTGTGATAACTGCTGAGTCAAACTCCTTCTAGAATACTGTTGTAATCCAATAGGATGAACGTGCAATTTTTTCTCTAAATACAATTCAAAATAAGACCGAATTGTTTTTTTTAACTCTTGTTTTTCATCATACGTAAAGAAAACTCCAGTATTTGTGGATTTTATAATTTCAGCAAAATCAGAATCTTTGGGTCCCATAGCGATTATTGGCCGTTCAGAAACCAAATATTCAAACAATTTTCCAGGGATGATACTTTTAGTTTCTGGCGAATCGATTTCAATTAGTAGTAATACTTGGGATTTTCTTTGGTGTTTTATGGCTTCATTATGAGAAACATAGCCTAAATTAGTACAATGCGTATTCAGTTTAAAAAAGGTAATGCTATCCAGAATTTCTTGACTAATTTTCCCAATCAATTTTAATTGAAAATAATTGGCAAATAGATCATTTTCCGTAATTAATTCTGATAAAGCTTCCCACAAAATTGTAGGATTCCTATCCGATAAAAACGAACCAATATGAGCCATTGAAAATTTATCATCCAAAGGTTCTTTACTGACATTTTCAATATCATATCCGTTAGTTATTACTTCAATTGGTGTTTGTGTCAATAAACTGAATTCCGCTTGAGTCGTTTTACTAGTTACTATAATAGTATCGGCTGTATCAAGTACCTTTTTTTCGAGTTTTTTATGCTTTTTATCTGCATAGGAAGACAATTTCAAGGCTTTGTGATAACCAATAGTCGTCCAAGGATCTCTAAAATCTGCATACCATTTTACAGCAACAGAAGCTTTTAATTTCAAACCGATTAGGTGCAATGAATGAGGTGGTCCAGATGTAATAATGGTATCAATATCATTCGATTCAATATATTTTTTAAGAAATTTCACTGACGGATTTACCCATAAAAAACGAGCATCAGGGATGAATAAATTCCCTCGAATCCAGAGTAAAAACTGTTCTATAAAAGACTGTTTTTTTACTGCAGGAATAATTCCTGAACTGATTTTTTTGGTATCTTTTTTCGATAAAAAACCTGCTAATTGATAAGGTTCAAAGATTTTATTTTTTAATATAATCGCTTTTTCAGAAACCTCGGTTAATAATCCTTCATCTATAATCGGATACGTTGGATTTTCTGGCACGTAAACAATGGGCTGAATATTAAAATCCGGAAGATACTTTACAAACTTCAACCAACGTTGCACTCCCGGTCCGCCTGCCGGTGGCCAATAGTAGGTAATGATTAGAAGTTTTTTTGCACTCAAATCTTTTTTCTTTACTCTATTTTCTTACTTTTCTTTCTTTCAAAATATATTCCTCCAACCAAAAGCAGTAGCATTCCAATAGAACTTATTAAAGTAATGACACTTCCTGTTTTTACTACTTGAGGCTCAAATTTAAATTCGACACTATGTTTTCCGGCTGGAATAAACAATCCTCTTAAAACAAAATCTACTTTTACTATATCTGCATTCTTGCCATCAATCGTAGCATTCCATCCATTTTGATAATACATTTCAGAAAAAACTGCAAAACCATCGTTAGCATTAGTAGTACTATATTTTAAATAATTTGGCTTATGGTAAACAAGCTTAATGGTTGCTGTTGAATCAACGCGATAATTAGCTTTATATCCAGTTTTGGAATTAAATTCACTTTGACTAATGGCAGTAGTTTTAGTATCCAATTTATTCAAAGCTTTCATCTCATCGTCATTTGAACCAACCTTTTTTAGGTTGCCAACAAACCACGCATTACCATTAGCATCAGGATTTAAACTTGCTACTTCTTCTCCTTTATCGTCACGTTGAATTACATACTTAACGTTCAACATGTTCAAGACTTCTTTATTGTTTTTGGAGATTTGATAGTCGAATAACTCTTGCATTTTTCTTGGTCTTACGGCCGAATAACCACCTATGGATTTGTGGAAATAAGATGCCTTAGCATTCAAAAACCCTTCTACGTCCAAAACACGATAATTGGTTGTGTCTTGCATGATTTGTAGGTCTGTTGGTGTTGGTTCAAATGGTACATCGACCTCTCGTGCGCTCACGAAATCTTTATTACTTACATAATTTTTGTCTACGAATACTAAATCGGCAACCATAAGCAATCCCACAAGGATAATTGCCGTTTGTTGTGCTAATCTGTTTTTAGTATACATCCATAACGCCACCGCCGAAATTGCTATAAAAAAACCTGAACGCAGTAAATCTGCAGCATAAAGGCTTTTTCTGTCTTCTTTCAGGGCATCAATAAATCCAACACCGAATGATTTGTCTTGACTTTGACTGAACATCTGACGTAATTGTCCATCCATAGAACCCACAAAATCAAACATATTGCGAAACAAGAATAATACAACCAATAATCCTAAAGAGGTAGCTGCAGCCTTCCAAAGACTATTCCATTGTTTTTCTTTATCAGTTGTAAAAAATGAATGAAATCCAATAATTGCCAAAACAGGAAGACATAGTTCTAAAACCACTTGAATAGATGAAACCGCTCTAAATTTATCATACATGGGAACATGATCAATAAAGAAATCGGTTACTATAGAGAAGTTTTTTCCCCACGAAAGCACTAAAGATAAAATCACTCCAACTAGAAATGCATATTTAATTTTTCGTCTATCGTGATATAAACCTAAAACACATAAAAAGAAAACGACCGCTCCAATGTAAGCTGGGGCAGCAACAATGGGTTGGTTTCCCCAATAGGTAGGTGCGTATGAATCTACAAACTGTCGTGCTTCAGCCTCTGATGCTCCGTACTTAAGCATATAATCGTACACAGCAGAATCATTACTCAATTTTTCTCCATTTCCACCACCAAAAAGTCGTGGTGCAATTAAATTCAAACTTTCAGCAATACCATAACTGTATTCTGTAATATAGCTTCTATCTAATGTTGAGTTATCCGTTTTTTTGGTTCCATCAGGATTGAAAGTTAAGTCACTTTTTCCTCTAATACTGTAATCCGTAAATTCTTTAGTGGCTAATAGGCTGGTAGCATTAGCTCCAACAGCAAATAATAATGCTAGTGCAAAGGTCCCTCCTACTGGCAATAATGCTTTAAATTCTTTGTTTTTTATGAATTTGTACGCGTAATAAACACCGATTATAAGTAATAAAAACAATAAATAATACGTCATTTGAAAGTGATTGGCATTGATTTCTAAGGCAACGGCAAGCATCGTCAATAAACCTCCGGAAATATATCGCTTCCTAAAAACCATTATAACTCCAGCTACAACCAAAGGCATATAAGCAATAGCATGAGCCTTGGCGTTATGACCAACGCCAAGAATAACAATCATATAAGTCGAAAACCCAAAGGCTAAAGCACCAAAAAAAGCTTTTAAAGGATCGATTTTAAGAACAAGTAACAATCCATAAAACCCCAGAAAATATAAAAATAAATAATCCGCTGGTCTAGGTAGAAAACGTAAAACATCATCTAACTTACCAATATAATCATGCGGATAGTTAGCCCCCATTTGGTAGGTTGGCATTCCTCCGAAAGAAGAGTTAGTCCAATAAGGTTCTGCATGATCATTGGCTCTAAAATCATTTTGTTCTTTTGCCATTGCAGTAAACTGCACAATATCAGACTGGTAAATTTTCTTGCCTTGTAAAACAGGTAAAAAATAAATTAAAGAAATAAATATAAAACCAATAATGGCTAATAGATGAGGATATAATTTTTGAATTTGTTTCATTGTAAATGTTAAATATTAAAAAATAGATTTTAGATATTCCAAAACCCATAAGAACTAATCGACTTCTTCATAATCGATATATTCTCCAACTTTTTTAGTTTCACGAGGCTTGTCACTGTTGGTTGTTTTCGACTGATTGCTATAATTTTGTTGTTCTTGATGCTGTTGTTGAAATTGCTCACTTGCTTTTTCAACTACTTTTCTGGCTAAAAGAGGTAAAAACAAACGTACTAAAAACTTGATTACATAGTAGATAATTAAAAAAATGAAAATATCTTCTATTAAACCCTGAAAAGATGAAAACCCTGATTATCGTGTTTCTGCTCATTG
>CAZSZH010000042.1:0-22497 GCA_964610785.1 uncultured Flavobacterium sp.
TTGCTTCACGAACTTTGTCATTACCACGAAAAGAAAACGAAACATTACTCACACCACCTGAAACTCCAGCAAAAGGCAGATTTTCACGAATCCATTTGGTGGCTCGAAAGAAATCTAAAGCATTTAGTTTGTGTTCTTCCATTCCGGTTGCAACCGGGAAAATATTTGGGTCGAAGATGATATCTTCTGCCGGGAAATGCACTTCATTTACTAAGATATCATAGCTTCTTTTGCATATTTCAATTCTACGCTCATAATTATCCGCTTGCCCATCTTCATCAAATGCCATTACGATTACAGCAGCTCCATATCTCTTTATTAATTTGGCATGATGAACAAAAGCTTCTTTTCCTTCTTTAAGCGAAATGGAATTCACTACTCCTTTTCCTTGTATTACTTTCAATCCCGCTTCGATAATTTCCCATTTGGAACTATCAATCATTACAGGGACTCGTGCGATATCGGGTTCGGCAGCTATTAAATTCAGGAATTTAGTCATAGCATACACACCGTCCAGCATTCCTTCGTCCATGTTGACATCTATAATTTGAGCGCCACCTTCCACTTGTGCACGGGCAATTTCAAGCGCTTCTTCATAGTTTTCTTCTTTAATCAATCGAAGAAATTTACGAGAACCTGTTACATTAGTTCTTTCACCAACGTTTATAAAATTGGATTCTGGAGTAACTATCAAAGGTTCTAATCCAGATAATTTTAAGTATTTATTTGCTTGCGCCATTATATCGTTTCTAAAATTTGTCTTGGTTTAAATTCTTTTGCAACCTCAGCAATTGCTTTAATGTGTTCTGGTGTAGTTCCACAACAACCCCCAATGATATTCACTAAATTATCTTGTAAATATTCCTTAATTAAGGCTTGCATTTCCAAAGGTGTTTGGTCGTATTGACCAAAAGCATTGGGAAGTCCAGCATTTGGATGGGCTGAAATATTCAATTGCGTATTCATTGCCAATCGTTTTAAATAAGGTTTTAATTGGTCAGCACCCAAAGCACAATTGAATCCGATACTCAATAAAGGAATATGAGAAATAGAAATCAAAAAAGCTTCCACCGTTTGACCAGAGAGTGTTCTACCAGCAGCATCGGTAATGGTACCTGAAACCATTACAGGAATATCTAGATTTCGTTCTTCTTTTACTTCTTCGATAGCAAAAAGAGCCGCTTTGGCATTCAGTGTATCAAAAATAGTTTCAACCAAAAGTATATCTACTCCCCCATCAATCAGAGCTTCTACTTGTTGTTTATAGGCAATGCGTAAATCATCAAAAGTAACAGCACGAAAACCAGGATCATTTACATCTGGTGACATTGATGCTGTTCGGTTGGTTGGCCCTATGGAACCTGCTACAAAACGAGGTCTATCGGTGAATTCATCGGCTACTTCTCTAGCTATTTTGGCTGATTCGTAATTCAATTCATAGACCAAATCCTCTAAATGGTAATCTGACATTCCTATTGTAGTTCCTGAAAATGTGTTGGTTTCAACGATATCGGCACCAGCTTGAAAATACAAACGGTGTACTTGTTTTACCGCTTCTGGTTGTGTTATAGAGAGTAAATCGTTATTTCCTTTTAACGGATGTGGAAAATCTTTGAATCGTTCGCAACGAAAATCTTCTTCAGAGAAGTTATTTCGTTGGAGCATAGTTCCCATAGCTCCGTCTAAAACTAAGATTCTTTCTTTAATTGCTTCTGTTATTTTTGACATAATTTATTTGCCACGAAGGCGCTAAGTCACTAAGTTTATTTTTTATTTCTCGCAAAGACGCTAAGGCGCAAAGCTTTTTTATTTTTAAACCATTAAAAAAAATTAAGTCATATAAGAAATAGTTCTTTTGCAAACTTAATTTTACAAAAATGGTCAATTAATTAGCCCCGATTGCAGCAACTACCGTGTAGTGTGTAAAGCGGGATTATGGTATGCAAAAAATCGCAAGCCATTCGCTCCAGATTTCTCCAAAGTCAAAAAGACAATATGGAATTCTGTAAACTATTTTTTATGTTATCGTGGAAAGTGAGAGAAAATTCTCTTGGTTATCTTTTTCCGATAAATCGGAATAGAATGTAGCACCTTCTACAGTTGTAGGGTTGCTAAGCTTTCATCGGGTCTATTCCCTCGAGCTTTCGTGATAACAATCAATATGCATATGAACGATGCAAAGTAATGACATAGAATTGGTTTTTGCAATATTTTTTTAAAATAAAAACTACAACGTTGGAGTGATTTTTTAAAAAAAAGAGGATAATAATTTGCAATTCAAATTGATTTCATACATTTGCATTCGAAATAAAGAGGAAAAATTTGAACTGATTGCAACCTCATTAAAAAATGCTAAAGCAGAAACTCTTCTTTAGCATATTGTTGCAATTCTTTTTTTTTCCTCACAAAATTAATTTAAAAATACATTATATTATGGCTTATTTATTTACGTCAGAATCAGTGAGTGAAGGACATCCAGACAAAGTAGCTGATCAAATTTCAGACGCATTAATTGACAACTTTTTAGCATTCGATCCTGAGTCGAAGGTAGCTTGTGAAACGTTGGTTACAACAGGACAAGTAATTTTGGCTGGAGAAGTAAAATCGAACACGTATTTAGATGTTCAAACTATTGCTAGAGAGGTAATCAAAAAAATTGGTTATACTAAAAGTGAGTACATGTTTGAAGCCAATTCTTGTGGAGTTTTATCTGCTATTCACGAGCAATCTGCCGACATCAATCAAGGTGTTGACCGAGCAAGCAAAGAAGAACAAGGTGCTGGTGACCAAGGAATGATGTTTGGTTATGCCACCAACGAAACAGAGAATTACATGCCTTTGGCTTTGGATTTATCTCATGCATTGTTGATTGAATTGGCTAATTTGAGAAGAGAAAATTCTGAGATTACTTATTTACGTCCTGATGCTAAATCGCAAGTAACTTTAGAATATTCTGACGATAATAAACCACAACGAATTGACGCTATTGTAATTTCTACCCAACATGATGATTTTGCTCCAGAAGCAGAAATGTTGGCTAAAATTAAAAGTGATTTAATTTCGATTTTGATTCCGAGAATTAAAGCGAAATATCCTCAATATGCGCACTTCTTTAATGATGACATTACGTATCACATTAATCCAACTGGAAAATTCGTAATTGGTGGACCTCATGGAGATACTGGATTAACTGGAAGAAAAATCATAGTGGATACTTATGGTGGAAAAGGAGCTCACGGTGGTGGTGCTTTTTCTGGAAAAGACCCAAGTAAAGTAGACAGAAGTGCTGCTTATGCAACCCGTCATATTGCTAAAAACTTAGTTGCTGCGGGATTATGCGATGAAGTATTAGTTCAGGTTTCGTATGCTATTGGAGTGGCTAAACCTACTTCTATCAATGTAGTTACTTATGGAACTGCAAAAGTAAATTTAACTGATGGAGAAATCAGTAAAAAAGTAGAAGCTATTTTTGATATGCGTCCCTACTTTATTGAACAACGCTTGAAATTGAGAAATCCAATTTACAGCGAAACTGCGGCTTACGGCCATATGGGAAGGAAACCAGAAATCGTAACCAAAACGTTTAGAACTCCAAATGGAGAAGAAAAAACAATGACCGTTGAGTTGTTTACTTGGGAAAAATTAGATTTTGTTGATCAAGTTAAAGCTGCTTTTGGAATTTAAACGTAAAGGCACAAAGTAATATCGCGAAGTTCGCAAAGAAAATAAAAAAACCTGCTCATTAATTTTGAGCAGGTTTTTTATTTTTATAGAATCTGTTATTGAACCAAATTATAAATTATATTTTAAACTAAAAATAATATAGCGAGGCTGTACAATATATTGCGAAGTTGAAATATTAAATTGATTAAAATTATTGCTATTTAATGAATTGGTATTTAACAAGTTAGTTGCCGCTATTTTATACTCAAATTTGCTGTCTTTCTTTTGATAATTTAGACTTGCATTAAAAAACTGATATTTGGTATCAATAGTTTTATCGGCATTAAAATAGTGGTAAAACTGACAATCCGTTACAAATGAAAACCCATCTAAAAAGTAATAATCTACTGAAACAGAAGGCGTATTTGTATTAAATCTCGAATGATTATAGTCATTTATGGTAGTGGTATAGCCAAATTCTATGTTAGGGATTTTTTTAAACATCGTTGATGCTTTTACAGAATAACTTTGCGTAAAACTTTCTGCAGTAGAAACAACAGCGTTTTGGGTATTTGTAAATTTGGACCAATTCACGTTTGCACTAACCGATGCTTTATAATTTTTTAAAAACGATCTACCGTAGGTTCCCATACCGGTGGCCGTTTGATCGGGGAAGTTCGTATTATTTCTTGGCGTTGACAATTGATTAGGTCCAAAAATGGTTACATCTGATTTTACTGGACTCGTCGTTCTAGAGTAAGATGCATTTGCAAAAATATTTTCAAAATTAAACATATTATATTTAAAATATCGAAGTGAATGAACTTGACTAGTAGCATTTTCTAAGTCTCTATTTCCTGTAAACAAACTGCTATAGCCATTTAAAATATAGCCTTGAACTAACTGCGAAATATCAGTAAACACATTAGTAAAAGAATAATTATAGGACAACGTTTCTGCTTTCTTTATTTGATATAACATAAAAACATCTGGTAAGAATTTATTGAAACTCTTGGTTACATCAGTCCCTAATTGCTGATTTTTCATATTATAAAAATGCTGACTAAATCCAGGAGTTATAGTTACTTTTCCTAATAACATTTTGTAATGTAATCCTACAAAAGCATCATTAAAATTGTAAGTTACTTGATTACTATCAACGGCAGAATTCAAATCATTTCTAAAACCGTTATCTAACATTTGAAAGATATAGGAATTAAAATTTTGATAGGAATATGTATTTCCTAACGTAACATTAAAATTACTTTTAGGTGTAACCATATAATAGTAATCCAATTTAGAATCGAGTTTGTTGGTTTTTACAAAACGGGATTGATTTAAATCGGTTCTCGTTTGTGATACATCATAACCTAATACATTAATAGGAGTATTATTGATTGGGAAAATAAATGGTTTGGTTCCTAAATTAGCATTATAAAAAGGATCTTCTTCTTGATACAAATGTTGAATTTCCACATCAAAAACACTTTTTTCTTTGAGCGTGTAGTAAATGCTAAAATTTTGATTAACAGAGCTTGGATTTTGCTTTTTATAGGTTGAGATATTATCTAAAGTTGACACCGAATTTACAGTAGTCTCTCTAGTAATCGTAGAGTTTTCTGTTTGATTTGACTTCTTTGCTAAAACATCATAATCAAATTGAAAATTTGTAGATGGTTTATAAGTCGAACTCAATTTCAATAATCCATAATTCGTTTGCTGAATTGGGGTTTCATTAGAATTTATAGACGTATTTGTGGGATTGTTTGGCGTAAGTATAGTTGTCTGCGAGTTATTTTCTATTTGAGTATTTGAATACGAAATAACTGCAAAACCACTCAATGTCCAAGTCTTTATTGGATTATATGAAAAATTAGTGGCTCCAAATTTAGTTTCAATGGATTTGGCACTGTTATTTCGTAAAGCTGCAATTCCTAAATCATTGGAAGCTACATTAAAACTACTTCCTCCTTTTTTCATCATCCCTCTAAAACCACCTGTCATTTTGAAATAATCTTGAATAGTAAGAGGTAACTCCCCAATATTATTGAAATTAGAAATAACATTTATACTATATTTCGGACTATAATAAAAGGCTTTTGGATTGACAATATATCGGTCTAATTTTGTGGTATTATTATATTCTCTTGTACCACCACCAGCTGTCATGTCTCCAAACCAAAAATTCTTTTTCCCATCTTTTAGTTTGATATTCATTGCGACACTCTCTTCATTGTTTTCTAAACCTTTAAGTTGTCCCACTTCATTATAATTTCGTAACACTTGAATTTTATCAATGGCATCGGCAGGAATATTTTTAACGCCCAGTTTGGTATCGCCATCAAAAAAGTCTTTCCCTTCGACCATTAATTTTTGAACTGTTTTTCCTTCTACTTGAACTTCTCCATCGGCATTAACCTCAACTCCTGGAAGTTTTTTTAATACATCTTCTAATTTCTTTTCGGTTCCTGTTTTAAAAGAATCGGCATTGTACACTATTGTATCTCCTTTTATAGAAACAGGCATTTCTCTCACAATTTCAACACCATCCAGCTCAATACCGCCGGGTTCCATTACAATATTTTGAGTTATATTTTCACTGCTCGTTGTAATTGTAAATTCTTTATTTTTCATTCCTATATAACTCAACTTAATAGTGTAGTTGGTATTAGGCTTCAGATTTAGTAAAAATTTTCCTTTGATGTTGGTTATAGCATAAGCATCCATTGCTTTGGTAGCTGAATTTACTGCCATAATATTTGCCATTTCTAAAGGAGACTTGCCCGATTCTGTAATTACTCCTTCAAATCGGATATTTTGTGCGAACGTAACAGAAGCCAGTAATATTGTAACAAGAAATAATAGTTTTTTCATATTTTATTTTTAATGAATTAGTCGAATGGTTGGCCGCTTACTAACCACCAAATCGCATTCCTCGTCCAGGGCCTCCATGATCGCCAGGACCACTATTCATTTGTCTAAACTCTTCCATTTTTTTGATAATAGTATCATCATATTCTTTTTGAGAAACTACTTTTCCTTTTGTTGGAGCTTTAATGTCTGCTTTATCTTTAGAATTCAATACTACTTTAGAACATAAAATAATTGTTTTTCCGTCGTTAACTTCTAGAATTAAACCTGGTAATCCCCAATATCCTTCTGGTCCTTGATTGATAGGAATTTCTGGAGTATACCATGCTGTTATTGTGATTTCTTTTGGTAAATCAATTTCATCTAAAAAGCTTGTTTTCTTTTCTTTTCCATCAGCTGTTTTAGTATCTGTCGCTTTACTGTCGTCTTTTTTAGAATCGTCTTTCTTTGTATTGTCTCGATCAGCTCTCGGACGGTAGTTTCTAAAATCAGTTTTACTCGCAGGTATTACCGTAGTGGCTTTATAGCAAGTATATCCCCCTATTTGACGTGTTTCTGCTTCCATTACCCATTTATAGGTTTTTAGAGAATCTTTTATCAAAAATTCTTTTCCCATAAACTCTTTATCTACTGAATAAGCTTTTTGTTTTACGTCTTTATAGTAGGTTCCGCCACCTCCCATCATGTTACTCATCATCCGCATTCCGCCACCATTCCTTTGACCAGGCGCGTCTAATTTTTCTTCTTCTTTATAGATTGAAGCTTGTTTGTCAAAGTTTAGAATAAAGGTTTTCTCAAACATTTTTTTCATTCGTTCCTCGATGGTTTTTTGCATATCGGGCGTGATATCTTTATTTCCTTCAAATCGTTTTTTGAAATCGGCAGTACTGGTTTTAGATTCATACACTGCCATTCCTTGAAAATCTTTTTGTGCATTAGATGCAGCAAAAACGAACAAAAAGGCAACCGCAAAGACTATTTTTTTCATAATATATTATGTTTTCAAAATTTAACGTAGCAAATATGACGAATGTATTGGTGTTTTGTTACCAAAGATTTGTTAAATATTTATCTTTGACAACATTCAATTCAATTCGTTTAATGTACTTTAGCGTCACTATGAAAAAACTCATTTGCTTAGCATTACTGATAGTATTTGGTTCTGGCTTTGGTCAATACCCGAAAATTAGCGCGACAAAAATTGAGACTGTAGCTTTTGATGCCGATTCTTTTGTCGGTTTTGATGGTTTCCATAATTACTTTTATATTAAAGATAATACACTTTTTAAAAAATCTGAAAACAACCTGATGCAATATCAAAATGTTTCCTTGGGAACCATTACCAAAATCGATATTTTAAATCCGCTTAAGGTGATCGTTTTTTATGAAGAATTCAATACCGTAATTGCTTTAGACAATCAGCTCAATGAAATTCAACGCGTAGATTTCTCCAAACTGGATACTCCTATTGTGACTAATGCCATCGGAATTTCTGGGCAAAATAAACTCTGGTTTTTTAACACATTAAATCAACAAATAGGTTTGTATGATTTGTTAACCAATACCTCCCAAAATCTTGGAATGTCAATTGCCAATGGAGTGAAATATTATCAAACTGATTTTAATTATTTTCATTGGATTGATAAGCAAAATCAATGGAATACCTCGACCATCTATGGTAGAATTTCTCAAAATGGTGCGGTTGAAGCTTCTAGAAACCTACAACTGCTCTACGACAACAAACTGCTGTATGTTAAAGACAACGTTCTTTATTTGTTAGACCGGAATATCAACAAACGTTACGAAATTGATATTGTTGAGAAATCGTTAAAAAATTTCTATTACAGAGACCAAATTTTATCTATTTTTACCCCCCAAGGAATTACAAATTATAAAATTATCATACCATAATGCATATAGCTGTAGCAGGAAACATAGGCGCAGGAAAAACTACCTTAACGCGTCTTTTAGCCAAACATTTTAAATGGGAACCCCATTTTGAAGACGTCGTTGACAATCCTTATTTGGATGATTTTTACCATCAAATGGAACGTTGGTCGTTTAACTTACAAATTTATTTCTTGAACAGTCGTTTTCGTCAAGTGTTGCAAATTCGTGAAAGCGGCAAAAAAATCATTCAAGACCGAACGATTTATGAAGATGCGCACATCTTTGCTCCGAACCTTCACGCTATGGGATTAATGACCAATCGTGATTTTGAAAACTATAAATCCTTGTTTGAATTGATGGAAAGCTTAGTAAAAGCACCCGATTTATTGATTTATTTGCGTAGTTCTATACCCAATCTCGTGGGGCAAATTCACAAACGTGGTCGCGACTATGAAAACACCATCTCGATTGATTATTTAAGTCGATTAAACGAACGTTATGAAGCTTGGATCACTACTTATGACAAAGGAAAACTTTTAATCATTGATGTAGATGACATTGATTTTGTAAATAACCCCGAAGATTTAGGGTTAATTATCAACCGCATTGACGCCGAAATTAACGGATTGTTTTAGAAAAAAAATAGACAAACAAAAATGCCTTATGTTGTAACATGAGGCATTTTTTTTGTGAAAAAATCAATCAGAAAAGAGTCAATAGCTTCTGTATAGCAGACTAATTCCCGAAAATTTTCAAAAACTAATTAATTATCTGTAACAATTTTTACTTCCGAATGTCTTACTGACAATCATCAATCATCCGAGACGCAGCCAAATTGTGTGAAGCGTAACAGAAAAAATCAATCATCAAATGAAAACACTATTCTTTTCTGTATTAGTTCTTGTCACAACTATAGTTGCTGCGCAAGAAAAAACGAAGTCTGTCAAAGACACGGTAAAGCAAAAAATCACCAAACTGGATGAAGTAACGATTAAAGTTAATAAAAAATTCATCAAAGTAGATTCTGACAAAACAACCGTGAGTGTAAAAGACAATGCTATGCTCAATAGCGGCAGCAGTCTCGAAGCTGTAAAAAAACTACCCGGAGTAATCACGTCTCCCACAGGAAGTATCACCCTTAACGGAAAAGGAGTCGCCATCTATATTGACGGAGCACCCAGCACCTTATCGGGAACGGATTTACAAAACTATTTAAATTCTTTGCCTGCCAATGCTATTGAAAAAGTAGAGTTAATTTACAATCCAGGGGCAGCCTATGATGCCAATGCCAGTGGTTCGATCATCAACATTGTAACCAGCTCTAGAAAGTTGAAAGGGATTAATGCGAGTTTCAACATCAATTACAACTTCAACAAATACCAAAAACCTAGTCCGCAGATTTTATTAAACGGAAAAGAAAAAAACTTAAGTTGGCAAACGATGTTGGGCTACAATTACATCGATAGTGAAACTAGAACTTCCAACAGTCAAACCTTTACAGCTTTCAATCCGATAAAAGTATTGCGTCAAGAAAACTTTGGCTTAAACACCAATAGAAACCTTTATTTTAGGGGCGGAACCAATTACAAATTGAGTAAAATGTCCAACGTATTATTTAATTATAACGCAACCTTTTCGAACGACAGGAACGTTTTTGATGCCAACACGTCGGGCGACAATATTGATTATTACAACAAAGGAATTACCAAAAACAAGAACAATAATCACGAATTAAGTTTGCAGTATAAATTGAAATTGGATACTATCGGAACCACTTTTGATGTTACGGCTTTTGGCAATCAATTTGATAAAAAACCTGTTACAACATCAAGTGCAACAGAAAACGTGAGCAATACCAATTCGTTCAACAACGGAAACATTAATTTTAAACTAGACAATTATTATTTGAAATATGATTTCAATTTTCCGTTTGAAAAACACAAATTTTCTATTAGCACCGGAGGAAAATTCAACGGATTACAAGTGAAAGACAACGGAAGTTATTTCTTAAATTCGGCTTTACCGAAAGACATTTCGTTTGATTATAAAGAAAATAATCTCGCATTTTATGCCGAAGCCAGAAAGAAAATAAAAAAGTTCAGTTTTACCGCAGGTTTACGCTATGAAAACTTTAATGTAGAACGTATTACCAATACATTGGCTGATAAAATCAAATTCAAAAACAACAATTTCTTCCCGAATTTGAGTGCTATTTATGAAGTGAATGACAATGTAAATATTTCAGCTTCGTATTCGAAAAAAATCAACCAACCGAATTACAATAATTTAGATCCAAACAACAGTTCGAGTTTTGACCAATACAATACTTCTCAAGGAAACTTATTTTTGAATCCTACTTTTTTAGACAATTATGAATTCAAGATTTCTGCTTTCCAATTCGTACAATTGGGGATGAATTACACCGCTTCTAAAGACAACAACCTTTTTGTTTATAGTGCCGATGCCAATGCTACAACGCCGATAAGCAATCAAACGTTTCAACAATTTGAACACTTCAACACGTTTAGTGCGTATGCCAACTTCCCTATTCCGTTAGATTATTTCTTAAAGGGAAAAGATGAATTCAAAAAGCGAATGAGTGACATGGATAAAATGAATTACATTTTCTTCAATATCAATTACATTAAGTCAGATATTAAGGGTTATGTGTTTCCGTATAGTAATAAAGCCATTTGGAACTATGCCGCTCAGGCACAATTTATTTTGCCTTGGCAAATTAAAAATTCGATTACCTATTACATTCTTCCCTCTGGAAACTGGGAAATTTATAAAGTAACTAAACCCATTCAACAGTTTGATATTTCTTTCAACAGAGATTTTATGAATAAAAAATTGAAGATTGGATTGCATTGCTTTGATGTGTTCAATTCCAATGAAATAAATGCTTTAATTGCTGGACAAAACTTGGAAACCAGCTTCAGACAAAAGAATGACTCAAGGACGTTCAGAATTTCATTAACGTACAATTTTGGGAACTTGAAACTACAAAAAGAGAATACCGACATACAAACCGAGAAAAAACAAGCTGGTGGAGGTTTAGTGAAATAGCAACCTAGACTTAGAAAATAAAAAATACCTCATAGTTTTATAAATTATGAGGTGTTTTTGTATTTGCTTGACCGTAAAAACTGATCGTAAATTGAACTATTTCAGAAAAATTACCACTCATTTACTTTATTTGCATCCATCTTCAAAAAGATAAATAATAATATCGTAAATCCCCATAATCCTGAACCACCATAAGAGAAGAATGGCAACGGAATTCCAACAGTAGGAAAAACGCCAACGACCATCGCGATATTAATAAAAAAGTGCGTAAAAAGAATTCCTGCTACACAATAACCGTAGACTCTACTGAATTTGGTTTTTTGTCTTTCTGCTAAATATATAATACGGAGAATTAACGCCACAAATAATCCAATTACAACTAGACTTCCCAAAAAACCCCACTCCTCGCCTACTGTTGTAAATATATAATCTGTATGTTGTTCGGGCACAAAGCCTCCTTTGGTTTGTGTCCCTTCAAGGTATCCTTTGCCGATCCAACCCCCAGAGCCAATAGCAATTTCAGATTGATGGATATTATAGCCAATACCTTTCATATCTACTTGCTTTCCAAGTAATATATTAAAACGGTCTCTATGGTGCTGCTTAAAAACATTATTAAATACAAAACTCACTGAAAACGAAAAAATAGCAATAATTACAATAAAAATCCCACTAGCAATAAGGTTCCTATCAATTAATCGGCTTCGGTAATAATTAATTACCAAAACTACAATTGATATCCCAATCACAATAAAAGGATTATTGGTTATGAGCATTAGAATAAACAAAATGATAGCAATAAAGCCAGTCATTAAATACCATCCAGGCATTCCCTCACGGTATAGAACAACAAAGAAAATAGCGTAGATTAGAGCACTTCCTGGATCATGTATAGCAATCAATAATACAGGAAAGAAAACAATTGCCATTGCAATCATTTGGTTGTTCAAATTCTTTAAATTAACTTGAACATCCGACAAGTATTTTGCTAATGCTAACGAAGTTGCGGCTTTTGCAAATTCAGATGGCTGTAGTCCAAAGGCTCCAAAGGAATACCAATTGGCTTGCCCCTTAACAGATTTACCAAAAACAAATAATCCAGCTATAGACAAGACCGATACGGTATAAATTACTGATGCATATTTTTCATAAAACTTTCCTTCGACGAATAGAATAATTAAAATCAAAGGAAAGGCTAATCCAATATATAATAACTGTTTACCATAAAATTGCGATAAATCAAAAATTGAGGAATCACCAGTAACCGATGATAACGATGAGGAATAAATATTAAGCCATCCCATTACTACCAAAGTAATAAAGATGATTACACTAATCCAATCAAGATTGTTGGTTATACTCTGATGTTTCATGGTTTCCTCGATTTAGTTCTTGTAGAATCCAATTTTATCATTTTTTTTTCTTTATTCCCAATTGAATCATTTTTGATTCGCTCTTTGGCAATACTATCTTTTAGTCTTGAGTTGATTAACCCAATACTATCTTGATGTTTTGTTGGATACAACTTACTGTATTGATCTTTCAAACTTCCTTCCAACATTCGTTTTTCAAAGTCAACCTTTGTGATTTTCCTTCTTAAATATTTTTCAATCATCAAAGTTGTAATTGGTCCCGCCCATCTTTTACCCCAATATCCATTTTCAACAAAAACAGCTATGGCGAT
Organism: uncultured Flavobacterium sp.; assembly: GCA_964610785.1. Taxonomy (GTDB): domain Bacteria; phylum Bacteroidota; class Bacteroidia; order Flavobacteriales; family Flavobacteriaceae; genus Flavobacterium. The sequence goes on from CAZSZH010000042.1 coordinate 13,178, forward strand.
TTTAGGATCATCTTTTGGTGCAAAAGCAACAAAAATGGAGTGATCTTGTAGCTTCACACGTTTTCCATTAACTTTTAAGTAGTTTTCGGCCGTACCGGTTTTACCACAAATATCAATACCAGCAACACCGAGTCCAAAAGCAGTTCCTTTATTATATACGTCAAACATTCCATTAATTACCGGCTCAAAATATTTCTTGTCAATTGTAGTGACATGTTTGGTTCGAAACTTTTTATCTAATATTTCTCCCTTTATTTTTTTAACAATATGCGGCGTATAATAATATCCTCGATTGGCTACAGTAGCCATTAAATTAGCAAGTTGAATAGGGGTTGTTAAAACTTCTCCTTGACCAATTGCATTAGATACAATAGTTTTACCATCCCAATTCCATCCTGCATATACCTTATTATAAGTTTTAGAAGTTGGTATTTTACCTTTTTTTCCGATGGGTAAATCATAACCCATAAATTTTCCCAACCCAAAACTTTTTATATGATTTGACCATTTATCAACAGCATAGGAATGATTATTATACTTGTTAATCGTTTTTATGTAAACGTTGGAAAAATAAGTATTACATGATTCATAAATACCGTTATGTAATTGCATTGCGCCACCATGACAGTGACATTTCATAAATCTTCCTCGTGCAAAACTAAATCCATGGTTGCAATAAAAGGTCGTATTTTCATCAATAACTCCTTCTTGAAGAGCGACTAGAGCGGTAAGTATTTTAAATGGTGAACCTGGAGGATATTCTGCCAAAAGTCCTCTATCATATAATGGTTTTGCAATTGAATCGTTATGAAGAAGTGTATAATTTTTGGATCGTCGTCTTCCTACCAATAAAGCTGGATCATAATCGGGAGCACTTACTAGTGCCAAAATTTCCCCAGTTTTTGGTTCAATTGCGACGATTCCTCCCCATTTATTAACCATTAACTCTTCTCCATATTTCTGTAAATCACCATCGATAGTTAATGTTAAATCATCACCTTGTTTGGAAATGGTATCATATTTCCCTTCCTTGTAAGAGCCTATTTCACGGTTGAATTTATCTTTTAAAACATATTTAACGCCCTTTTGACCTCTCAAATACGTTTCATAACTTTCTTCTATTCCTTGTTTTCCAATTAAGTCTCCTCCAATATAATACGAATTTTTCTTTACAACATTTTCATTTACTTGGGTAATAAAACCAAATACATTGGCACCGTAATCAACTTGATAGTCTCTTAAAGATCGTTTTTGAACATAAAATCCATTAAATTTTCTAATTTTTTCTTGAAATGCAGCATATTCAATTTTATTCAACTGGGATAGAAAAACAGACGGTAGCATTGGACTGTATGTTCTTGCTTTTATCATTTTTTTAATAAAAAAATCTTTGGTGATATCTAGCAGCGAACAAAATTCGGTGGTATCTAAATTTTTGACATCTTTTGGAACTACCATGATGTCATAAGACGGTTGATTGGCGATCAATAATTTACCATATCTATCATAAACATAACCTCTTTCTGGGTAGTCATACTTAATTTTGATAGCATTATTTTCCGATTTAAGTCGTAATGAATCATCAATAATTTGCAAATAAAACAAACGTATCATCAACAAACAAGCTGTGATAATAACCATGGTAGGAAGCAATGCTTTTCTCATCGTTTACTTGGCTTGATTAAGTAAATAATTAAGATACAAATTATAATGGTGAATAGTGTACTAACAATGATTCGTAAAAATATATTCCAAAGATATTCAAAAGCGAAAACCTCTAATATAAACAAGGTTATGTGATGGATAATTACTGCCAATAAAATAAATGAAAATCGTTCTGGAGTCAACACATCGTTTAATCTAACTGTTTGATATTCGTAACTCAATCCAAATGAAAACTTAAACAGTAAGGGCCTGAAATATGCAAGAAGCAAACAAGAAGCGGCATGAACACCACCAGAATTACAAAATAAATCCATTGTTAAACCAAGTAAAAAACTAGCCAACAATAAACCATATTTGTTTCCATTTACGGGGTAGAGAATAATGAATAAAATGTATGGATAAGGATTTATGTAACCAAAAAAATTGAAATTATTGAATATCACCACCTGTGCCACAAGCAGCAAAATAAATCGGGCAATATTGAATAGCATAGCACTATTCATTTTTTTCCGTCTTTTTTTCTAGATCATTAATTTCGTCTCGGTCTTTATTTTTTATGATATAAACATGTCCTAAGCTGGTCATATCATTAAATAATCTTACATCTATGGTATAGAAATTTGTTTGATTATCAATATAAATTTTTTCGATAGTTCCAATACCTATATTCTCGGGAAATATTTTAGATTGTGCACCCGTAACGATAGTATCTCCTTTTTTAACAGTCGCCAACCTTGGAACATCAGTTAATTGTACAAATCCTGTATTTTTACCATTCCATGTTAGCGATCCAATGTGATTTGATTTTTTTATTTTGGCATTAATTGGTGATTCGGTATTAAGAATACTTAAAACTGTACAATAATTTGTAGAGGTGTTTTCGACAACGCCAACAATTCCTAAACTATTAATTACTCCCATTTCTGGCTCAACTCCTTGCTTGGATCCTGAATTCAAGGTAAGGAAGTTAACTTGATTACCGTAAGAATTTTTTATTACTTTTGAGATAATAATGTCGATTTTTTTAACCCCTTTAATTGAGTCTAAGTTTGGAATTTTGGCAGTATCTTTGATGTTAAACAACAAACTTTTCAGTCGTGCATTTTCTTTTGCAAGTTCTTCATTTTGAACTTTCAAATTAAAATAACCCTCCACGTTATTAGTAATTTGATACACCCCTCCTGTGAAGAAATTGGCTGAACTAATCATTTTACTTCTGTGATAGGAATGTGATTGAATCGTTAACAATAAGGAGATTACCATAAGCAGCAAAAACAGCATCCGATAGCTGTTTTTAAATATAAAATTAAATATTTGCTGCATAGTTTTTAAAAAATTAAAATCCTAAATTCAAATTGCAAAAAATCTATAAACATTTATTTTTCTTGAAATTTGGAATTCTAAATTTGGAACTTATTTTATTAGGATGCTTCTAAACTTTGGTATGTTTTTTAGTGCCATTCCTGTCCCTCTAACAACGGCCTTTAATGGATCTTCAGCAATATACACTGGCAAATCTGTTTTTAATGAAATACGTTTGTCTAAACCACGAAGCATAGACCCGCCACCCGCTAAATAAATACCTGTATTATAGATATCTGCAGCTAATTCAGGTGGTGTTTGAGATAAGGTTTCCATCACAGCATCTTCAATTCGTTGGATTGATTTGTCTAAAGCTTTAGCAATTTCTCTGTAAGAAACTTCTACTTGTTTTGGTTTACCTGTAAGTAAATCTCTACCTTGAACCGACATATCATCTGGAGGTGAATCAAGTGCATCAGTTGCAGCACCTACTTGAATTTTGATTTTTTCTGCAGTAGTTTCTCCCACAAATAAATTATGTTGCGTTCGCATGTAGTAGATGATGTCGTTCGTAAAAACATCACCTGCAATTTTAACCGATTTATCACAAACAATTCCTCCAAGCGCAATCACGGCAATCTCTGTAGTTCCACCACCAATATCGACAATCATGTTCCCTTTAGGCTGCATTATATCAATACCAATTCCAATAGCTGCTGCCATTGGCTCATGGATTAAGTATACTTCTTTTCCGTTTACACGCTCGCAACTTTCTTTAACTGCACGCATTTCTACTTCGGTAATTCCCGATGGGATACACACTACCATCCTCAAAGCGGGAGTAAACATTTTTTTCTTTAATGCAGGAATACTTTTAATAAACATGCTAATCATCTTTTCAGATGCATCAAAATCGGCAATTACTCCGTCTTTTAATGGTCGTATGGTCTTTATGTTTTCATGGGTTTTACCTTGCATCATGTTGGCTTCTTTACCAACCGCAATAATTTTTCCAGATACTCTGTCTCTGGCAACAATAGAAGGGCTATCAATTACAACTTTATCGTTATGAATGATTAAAGTGTTAGCGGTACCAAGGTCAATTGCTATATCCTCGGTCATGAAATCAAAAAATCCCATACTTAATCAAAGGGTTTTAGTTTGTTATAAAAATAAATCTTACAAAAATAATAAAATTAACGTTGCTCAAGACGTTTTTATGGGGAAAAAGAAAAAGAATCTTCTATGTTTTTTAATGTTTAAAATGACGCGTTCCCGTAAAGACCATTGCTATATTATTTTCATTACAAAAGTTGATACTTAACTCATCTTTTATAGAACCTCCCGGCTGAATAATCGCCGTAATTCCAGCATGATGTGCAATCTCTACACAATCTGGAAATGGAAAAAACGCATCACTTGCCATTACAGCTCCATGTAAATCAAAACCAAAAGTTTGCGCTTTTTCAATGGCTTGTTTTAAGGCATCTACTCTCGATGTTTGTCCCGTTCCTGACGCTACTAAAGTGCCATTTTTTGCAAAAACAATTGTATTTGACTTGGTGTTCTTACATATTTTGGATGCAAATAATAAATCTTCAATTTCTTGTTCAGTTGGAACTATATTCGTAACGTTTTTCAAATGATCTCTGGAATCAGTAATATTGTTTTTATCTTGTACTAACAATCCATTTAAACAAGTTCTCACTTGACGTTGAGGTAAAGGTACATCATTTATAATCAATATGATTCGGTTCTTTTTTTCTTGCAGAATATTTAACGCTTCCTCATCAAAACTTGGCGCAATAACCACTTCGCAAAACAATGAATTTATCTCGCTTGCTGTAGTTATATCGATGTGTCCGTTTGCCATTAAAACGCCACCAAATGCCGAGGTTGGATCGCATGCCAAAGCAGCTAGATAAGCGTCTTTCATGCTACTTCTGGTAGCTAATCCGCAGGCATTATTGTGTTTTAAGATTGCAAAAGTTGGGTCGTTATCCTTGAATTCAGCTATCAGATTTACGGCAGCATCAACATCTAACAAGTTATTATAGGATAATTCTTTTCCGTGTAATTTAGTAAATATAGCGTCAAAATCACCAAAGAAGAAACCTTTTTGATGAGGATTTTCACCATATCGAAGCACTTGACCGTTAGCAATGCTCTCTTTGTAATAGGTATCTTCTGAATTGAAATAATTGAAAATAGAGGTGTCATAATTGGAAGTCACATGAAAAGCTCTTGTAGCAAGATATTTTCGTTGCTCGATAGTAGTTGTACCATTTCCATCTATTATCATTTTCAAAAATAATTCATATTCCGCAACAGATGGTACAATTACAGTATCTTTAAAATTCTTGGCTGCAGCACGAATTAATGAAATGCCACCGATGTCAATTTTTTCAATAATATCGGCTTCGCTGGCACCGGAAGCTACAGTTTTTTCGAAAGGATATAGATCTACAATAACCAAATCAATTTGCGGAATATTGTATTCTTTCATCTGTTCTACATCGAGTGGGTTATCTTGACGGTTTAATATTCCGCCAAAAACTTTTGGATGAAGCGTTTTCACACGACCCCCTAAAATAGAGGGATAAGAAGTAACGTCTTCTACAGCAATCACCGGAATTCCAAGACTTTTAATAAAATCTTCTGTCCCCCCAGTAGAATAAATAATTGCGTTTTGCTGGTGAAGTTGTTTCACTATTGGTTCGAGACCGGTTTTATCAAATACGGAAATAAGAGCCGATTGAATGGTTTTAGTAGTGCTCATTGTGTTGTGTTGTTAAGCACGCAAAAGTAGTTTTTTTATGTTCAACTTTCAAAAGAATATAAGCGAGTTTTGTTGAACAAAAACAATTTACCTAAATTAATAAAATGAAATATACAAGACAAAAAAAAGACAATTTAATTATTATGAACTTTAAGAAGAAATTTTAGTATCTATAATCAATCTATATAAAGTTTAATACAGCGCAAAAGCGAATGAATATATGACCGATATTAAAAATAAATTTAATTTTTCAATACGCCAATCAAAATTTATATACAGTATACTTATTCTGTAATTACTAAAGATTAAGTAAAAATTTCATGACTTATATTTCTATTCTTTTACTTTAAATTATTTCGATTTTAACATGTTTTTTATAAACTCATCAAATAAATAGGAAGAATCATGAGGTCCAGGACTAGCCTCTGGGTGGTATTGAACCGAAAAACAACTTTTAGACTTCATTCGCATACCAGCGACCGTATTGTCATTTATATGAAAATGGGTAATTTCCAAATCTTGATGAGATAGAAGTTCTTCTTTATTCACTGCAAATCCATGATTTTGGGAAGTGATTTCACCTTTACCTGTTATTAAATTCATGACTGGATGATTAATTCCCCGATGCCCATTAAACATTTTAAAGGTTGAGACACCGTTGGCCAATCCAATAATCTGATGTCCGAGACAAATTCCAAAAACAGGTTTATCGGAAGCAATCATTTTCTTCGCTGTATCTTGAACTTGCACCAACGGTTCTGGATCACCTGGACCATTAGACAAGAAATAACCATCTGGATTGAAAGACTTTAACTCCTCAAAACTAGCATCAAATGGAAAAACTTTGATATAGCAATCTCTTTTTGCAAGATTCCTCAAAATATTTCTTTTAATTCCTAAATCTAAAGCAGCAACTTTATACGTTGCATTTTGATCACCAAAGAAATAAGGCACTGTGGTTGATACTTTAGAGGCTAATTCTAAACCTTTCATATCTGGAACATTATCTAATTGATTTTTTAACTCTTCAATAGAAGTTCCATCAGTAGAAATTACTGCATTTTGAGCTCCATTATCTCTTATATAACTTACTAATGCACGCGTGTCTACATCTGAAACGCACACTAAATTATGTTTTTGAAAATAATCATATAAATTACTCTCAGAATCTGGTCTAGAGTGATTAAAACTAAAATTTTTACAAACTAATCCAGAAATCATTATTCTATCTGATTCGATTTCGTTGGCATTGACACCATAATTACCAATATGCGGATTAGTGGTTACCATAATTTGACCGAAATAAGAAGGATCTGTAAAAATTTCTTGATATCCCGTCATTCCAGTATTGAAACAAACTTCACCGAAAGTAGTTCCAGAAATACCGATTGATTTACCGTAGAAAATTGTCCCATCTGCTAGTAGTACGATGGCTTTTGGTCGTGTGGTGTATTTCATTCGTTGTAGTTAGATAAAACCCGTTGCCTGAACGCAGGGAGACTTAATATAGTTGTGTTGTGCAAATTTAGGATAATCTTTTATAATTCTAAAGTTGATTTATTAAAGTTTATAAACATTCCTTTTGATGGCTCAATAGCCCTGATTGGATGGATGCCAATTCCAATTGGCAGGAAGGAAAGCAGGAAAATGGATTTCCGATAAAACCCAAGCCACTCGCTTCAGATTATCACAGAACGACAAATTAGAATTTGAACATAAAAAAAAAGGATAAACCCGAAAGCTTATCCTTTATATTTATGAAAGTGAATTCATTATTCTGCACTGTTAGTAGCCTCTTCTGAAGAAGTTTCCGGAGCTTCAGTTGCTTTTGCTTCGGGAGCAGGAGCAGCTTCAGATTTTTTAGCTTTTCCACCACGACGGCTTTTCGCTTTTTTCTCCTCTTTTTTACCACCATTGTATAGTTCGTTGAAATCTACTAATTCAATCATTGCCATATCAGCATTATCTCCCAAACGATTACCAACTTTAATAATACGAGTGTAACCCCCTGGACGGTCACCCACTTTAGCAGCTACCTCTCTGAAAAGCTCAGTAACTCCGTATTTATTACGTAAATAAGCGAAAACTATACGACGATTGTGTGTAGTATCTTCTTTTGATTTAGTGATTAAAGGCTCAACAAATTGTTTAAGCGCTTTTGCTTTAGCAACAGTAGTATTGATACGTTTGTGTTCAATTAAAGAACAAGCCATATTAGCTAACATAGATTTTCTATGTCCAGTCTGTCTGCTTAAGTGATTTACTTTTTTTCCGTGTCTCATTTTAAATGCTATTTAATTTGAATAAAGAAACTAGTCTCTATCTAATTTATATTTTGACAAATCCATTCCGAAGGTTAAATTTTTAACTGCAACTAATTCATCTAATTCAGTTAACGATTTTTTACCGAAGTTACGGAACTTCATTAAGTCGTGTTTGTTAAAAGAGACAAGGTCTCCTAATGTATCAACTTCAGCTGCTTTTAAACAGTTTAATGCTCTAACAGATAAATCCATATCAACAAGCTTAGTTTTAAGCAATTGTCTCATGTGCAATGATTCTTCATCGTATGAATCTGTTTGAGCGATTTCGTCTGCCTCAAGAGTTATTCTCTCATCTGAAAATAACATGAAGTGATGAATTAAAACTTTAGCTGCTTCGGTAAGAGCATCTTTTGGATTAATTGATCCATCAGTTTTGATTTCAAAAACTAACTTTTCATAATCCGTTTTTTGCTCAACACGGAAGTTTTCAATTGCGTATTTTACGTTTTTAACAGGTGTAAAAATAGAATCAGTAAAAATGGTACCGATTGCAACATTCTGTTTTTTATTTTCCTCCGCAGGAACGTAACCTCTACCTTTTTCAATTGTTAGCTCCATGTTGAAGTTAACTTTTGAATCAAGATTACAGATTACCAATTCCGGGTTTAATACTTGAAATCCTGAAATAAATTTTTGAAAGTCTCCAGCTGTAATTTGCTCTTTACCAGTTATAGATATAGTCACAGATTCATTATCAATATCTTCAATTTGACGTTTAAAACGAACTTGTTTTAGACTAAGGATAATTTCAGTAACATCTTCAACAACTCCTGAAATAGTAGAAAACTCATGCTCTACACCTTCAATTCTTGTAGATGTAATAGCATAACCTTCTAAAGCAGAAAGTAAAACTCTTCTAAGTGCATTACCAACAGTCAATCCGTAACCAGGTTCTAAAGGTCTGAACTCAAACTTACCTTCAAAATCGGTTGAATCGATCATGATAACTTTATCGGGCTTTTGAAAATTAAATATTGCCATAATTTAGACTACTGTCAATTATTATTTGTTGTACAACTCTACGATTAACTGTTCTTTAATGTTTTCTGGAATTTGAAGTCTAGCTGGGACAGTAACGAAAGTACCAGATTTAGTATCATTATTCCATGTAATCCATTCGTAAACGTGATTAGAGTTTGATAAAGAACGCTCAATTGACTCTAAAGATTTTGATTTTTCTCGAACAGCAACTACATCACCCGGTTTTAAATGATAAGAAGGAATGTTTACTAATTCACCATTTACAGTAA
>CAZSZH010000043.1:0-21310 GCA_964610785.1 uncultured Flavobacterium sp.
CTAATTGCCTCAAAGCTGAAATTACTTCCTCTTCTTTGCCAAATGTTGGAACCGGAATTCGTACTACTTCTAATAAAGAACCTCGAAATGCTTCGGTGTAAAAAGTAATACCACTAGCCGCCATGGCTCCAAAAGTGTCTCCATGAAAGGCATCTTCAAAAGCAATTATTTTAGTTCGCTTTGCGTCTTTGTTATAAAAATATTGTAAAGCTCCTTTAATAGCGACCTCGACAGCGGTAGAACCATTGTCAGAATAAAACACTTTCTTTTGATTGGAAGGTAAAATTTTCATTAATTTTTCCGACAACAGGACGGCTTTATCATGAGTGAATCCGCCAAAAAGAACATGTTCTAATGTTGTGAGTTGTTTGTATATGGCATCTGCTATAATTTGATTGGAATGTCCAAAAGGATTTACCCACCAAGAAGCAATCGCATCGATAAATTCTTTACCGTTTTCATCCCATAGCAATGCGTCTTTTCCTCTAACAATAGCTGGATGTACTTGTGCCGTTTTATGCTGTGTGTAGGGATGCCAGTTGTATAAATGGTCTTTTTCGGATAAATTCATTGGAATTATAATAGATGATTAACGACCTTGGTTTTAGCACTAAAGTAAGAGTAAGTTATCACGAAACCGATCTGCGTAATATTGAATCACGTTTTGATCAAAATAAGGTTCGTTATCAATTCGTCCAATACATTTAGTAGCTGTTTTTTTTAGAATAATCTCTTCGGTCGCTCGATTTTCATCACCAGAAAAAATGATTCCAGCGATGGAAATATTCCTGCTTTTCAATGCTTCATAAGTAAGCAGTGTATGATTAATACTTCCTAAATAATGACGTGAAACTACGATAACTTTATAATCTTTCTGTATCAAATCAATAATGCAATTAGTATCGTTTAAGGGCACTAAAATACCACCAGCTCCTTCAATAACAAGATGATTTTTGGTTTCAGGCTCACTAATTTGTTTTATGTCTATAGCAATCCCATCGAGTTTGGCAGCAAAATGTGGACTTGCAGGCGTATTTAGTTTATAGCTATTTTCATGAATAACTGTTTTGTGGTTTGAAATGTACCGCTGAATTTTATGACTGTCGGAATTGTCCAAATCGCCCGCCTGAACAGGTTTCCAATAATCTGCTTCAAGTGCTTGTGTTACAATAGCTGACGTGATGGTTTTACCAACGTCGGTCCCGATTCCTGTAATAAATAGTTTCATGATTTTTATTTAACGGCAAAGTTCGCAAAGAATTTGCAAAGTTCGCAACGGTTTTAACATTATATTTAAAAAACCAGTTTTGATAAGTTTTGCAAAACTTGAGTGATTTCTTCTTCTGAATTATACGAATGCAAGCAAAAGCGCAAACGTTCTTGTCCTCCGGGAACCGTTGGCGAAAGAATCGCTTTGACATCAAATCCTTTTTCTTGTAGTTGATAGGCAATAGATTTTACTTTTTCATTTCCAGGAATTATGGCACACTGAATAGCCGATTTACTGTAAACAAAAAGAGGTTTCAAACCCAATTGCATTTTCTCTTGATTGAAAAATTGAATGTTCCTTTTTAAATGTTCTAAAGCAGTTTTTTCATTTTCTAATTTTTTATATGCGAACAAAATAGTAGCTACAGAATGGGGAGAAAGCCCAGTGGTGTAGATAAAACTTCGTGCAAAATTAACTAAATAGTTTTTTAATTCTTCACTCCCTAATACCGCAGCACCATGACATCCTAAACCTTTTCCAAAAGTCACAATTCGCGCAAAAACTTTGTCGTGAAAACCTCGACTTTGAACTAATCCTTCTCCGTTATTACCAAAAACGCCTACAGCATGTGCTTCATCCACAACCAAATAGCCATTGTATTTTTGAGAGAGGGTAACAAGTTCTTCAAGATCGGGTGTATCACCATCCATAGAAAAAACCGACTCGGTAACGATATAAATAGTCGTGAGTTGTGAGTTGTGAGTAATAAATTTTATGATTAACTGCTCTAATTCTGCAAAATTGTTATGAGAGAATTTATAAGATTTAGCATGATTCATTTGAATACCATCTCGAATAGAAGCGTGGCATAATTCATCGTAGAAAATAATATCATTGCGTTGAGGCACTGAACTAAAAAAACCTAGATTAGCATCATAACCCGAATTAAAAATTAAAGCGGTTTCTGCTTGATGAAAATTCGCAATGAAATCTTCTGTAAGAGGATAAAGATTGTGATTACCTGAAATCAACCGAGAACCTGTTGCGCCATTCACTTTTATATTGTTTTCTAAAAGATACTCGTGCGTTTCATTGAAAATAGTTTCCGATTGACTAAAACCTAAATAATCATTGGAGGCAAAATCAATTAAATTGTTGACTAAGGGCAATTTCCGCAGGGCCTTATTTTGCTCACGTATTTGTAATTTTTGAGATAATGATTTTGGAAATTTTTTCATGGTTTACAAATGTAAAAAAAGTAGTCGAGATAGAAATTTAAATAAAAATATTGTTTTTTGATGTTTTATTATTGTTTTACAATAATTTATATATATTTGTACCGAATTTTAAAAATTAAAACATGAGACAATTAAACATTTTAAAAGCAGTATTAGATATCTTTTGGTTCTTATCGCTTATTGGAGCTAGTGGAGTTGTAGTATTTACACCTTTTTTATTATTTAGTTCTGAAATTGACATTCCTGTCACAGTTAGAGGACAAGAAATTGTTTTAAACAATACTTTTTCTAAAGTTATTGTTATAATAAATTTGATTGGTGGGATTATATTTTTGTATAGCATTTATTTGTTGCGTAAAGTGGTTGGTTTATTCCGGAAAATAGAAATTTTTAATGAACAAGTGACTCAATTGTTTAATTTAATTGGGAAATTAATAATTGCTTCCTCTTTAATTAGCCATGTTTCTGTATTTGTATATAAAATAATTGAAAGACCACACTATAAATTAACTTTAGATATAGGAGGTTATGATTCTTTTTTAATTTCAATAAGTTTGGGGCTGTTCTTCATAGTAATAAGTGCCGTATTTAAAATTGCTACAAAAATGAAGGAAGAAAACGAATTAACCATTTAATTATGCCAATAATATTAAACCTCGATGTGATGTTGGCCAAACGTAAAATGCGATCGAACGAATTAGCAGAAAAAATAGGAATCACGACCGCAAATCTTTCTATATTAAAAACCGGAAAAGCAAAGGCCGTTCGGTTTTCAACTCTAGAAGCCATTTGTGAAGTATTAGAATGCCAACCCGGAGATATATTGGAATATATAGCAGAAAAATAATATAGTAATAAATAAAATTTTAAATAATGAAAAATAAAATTTGGATAATTTTTTACGCCCTATGTATTGTAGGACTTTTAATAGAAATTTTTGATGCAGGTTATAATAATGTCCATATTTATCAAATACTATTGATTTTATGTTCCAGTTGGTTATTGTTTAATAAAATAAAAGAGTTTACCAAAGACAATAAAAACAAAAATAAAACAGACTCTATTTTATAAAAATAAAAAAAGCCAAACAAATACTGCTTGGCTTTTCCATTTTTATTTTGAATTGTCTTAGTCAGCTAAAACAATTACTTTGTTGTCTTTCATTTCGATAGTTCCCGATGTGATATCAAGAGTATAATTTTGGTCGTTTACTTTCGTAAATTTTCCTTCCAAAACGTCACTTTCAAATTTAAAATTAGCAGCAGCAATTTTCACTGTACCTTGTTTTAAAATAGAAACAATCGGGGCGTGGTTATTCAAAATTTGAAACGAACCATCAACTCCTGGCAACGAAACCGAAGTAACTTCTCCTTTATATAATGTAGCTTCTGGTGATACTATTTCTAAAATCATAATTTTTGAGTTATGAATTATGAGTTATGAGTTATGAGTTAGAGTAAAACTCATAACTCATAACTCATAACTTATAACTATATTAAGCTTCTGCTAACATTTTTTGTCCTGCTTCGATAGCATCTTCAATCGTTCCTTTAAGGTTGAAAGCCGCTTCTGGCAAGTGATCTAATTCGCCATCAATAATCATATTGAATCCTTTTATGGTATCTTTAATGTCAACCAATACTCCTGGAATACCTGTAAATTGCTCTGCTACGTGGAATGGTTGCGACAAGAAACGTTGCACTCTACGGGCTCTTGATACCGATAATTTATCTTCTTCTGACAATTCTTCCATACCAAGGATTGCAATAATATCTTGAAGTTGTTTGTATTTTTGAAGAATTTCTTTTACTCTTTGCGCACAATTATAATGCTCATCTCCTAAAATTTGTGGTGTCGAAATTCTTGAAGTTGAATCCAATGGATCCACCGCAGGATAAATACCTAACTCTGCAATTTTACGAGACAATACAGTTGTAGCATCAAGGTGAGCAAATGTAGTTGCTGGCGCAGGGTCAGTTAAGTCATCCGCAGGCACATATACCGCTTGCACGGAAGTAATAGATCCTTTTTTTGTCGAGGTAATACGCTCTTGCATCGCACCCATTTCAGTTGCCAATGTTGGTTGATATCCTACCGCAGAAGGCATACGCCCTAAAAGAGCCGATACTTCTGAACCTGCTTGCGTAAAACGGAAAATATTATCTACGAAGAATAATACATCTTTACCTTGGTCTGAACCAGCTCCATCACGGAAATATTCTGCAATAGAAAGTCCTGATAAAGCCACACGAGCTCTAGCTCCTGGCGGTTCATTCATTTGTCCGAAAACGAAAGTAGCTTTAGACTCTCTCATTCCTAGTTTATCAACTTTGGCTAAATCCCATCCTCCATTTTCCATAGAGTGCATGAATTCTTCACCATATTTTATAATTCCTGACTCTAACATCTCACGAAGTAAGTCATTTCCTTCACGAGTTCTTTCTCCTACTCCAGCGAATACCGAAAGACCACCGTGACCCTTAGCAATATTGTTAATTAACTCTTGAATCAAAACCGTTTTACCAACTCCAGCACCACCAAACAATCCAATTTTTCCTCCTTTTGAATAAGGCTCGATCAAATCGATTACTTTAATTCCTGTGAATAAAACTTCTGAAGAGGTAGATAAATCCTCAAATTTTGGAGCTGAACGGTGAATTGACATTCCGTTTTCTCCTGTTTTTGGTAGATTTCCTAAACCATCAATAGCATCTCCAATTACGTTGAACAAACGTCCGTAAACATCTGCTCCAATTGGCATTTGAATTGGATTTCCAGTAGAAACTACATCCGTACCTCTACTCAATCCGTCCGTAGAATCCATAGAGATAGTTCGAACAGTATCTTCTCCAATGTGAGATTGTACTTCAAGTACCAACAAAGTACCGTCTTTTTTTGTGATTTCTAATGAATCGTAAATTTTTGGTAATTCAGCATCTTTAGTATTGAACACTACGTCCACTACGGGCCCGATGATTTGTGAAACTTTTCCTATTGCTTTTGACATTGCTTATGTATTTATTTAATAGCGTATTAGAAATGAAAAAATGATGTCTTTTTTCAGAGTGCAAAGATAAATTTTCTAAATAGAAAACCAATAACAAAATGTTATTTTTTTTAAGTTAATTTTAATTTTTTTAAGGTTTGATAATTCAAATAGTTGGAAGTAGTTGTTTTCTCCTTCCTATACTAATTATTTGTAATAAACTACATTCATTTGATTTGACTAAAAGAATTTCGTGAGAAACTTTACATTTTATGAAACAAATCGTAGTATTCTCTTTCAATAGCTTCTTGATGGTTAGGGTGAGCTATTCGAACCAATTCCGAAGCTCGTTTTCGCAATGTTTTTCCGTATAAATCGGCAACACCATTCTCAGTAATGACATAATGAATATGAGCTCTCGTAGTTACCACTCCAGCTCCTTGTTTTAAAAAAGGAACAATTCGACTCATTCCTTTTTTGGTTGTAGAAGGCAAAGCAATAATAGCTTTTCCGCCATTACTTAATGATGCACCACGAATAAAATCCATTTGACCACCTACACCAGAATACATTTGAGGTCCAATGGAGTCTGCGCAAACTTGTCCAGTTAAGTCTACTTCGATTGCTGAATTAATTGCAATCATATTGGGGTTTTTTCGAATACGCGCCGTATCGTTTACCATAGAAGATTCTTTTAATTCTATAAACGGATTATCACTTACAAAATCATATAGCCGCTTGGAACCAATTAAAAAAGTGGCTAATACTCTACCCCGCAACGTTCCTTTATAATCGCAATTAATCACACCGCTTTCTATTAAATCAATCACTCCATCTGAAAACATTTCGGTATGCAATCCTAAATCCTTATGATTTTTTAATTTACTCAAAGCAGCATTCGGAATTGACCCAATGCCCATTTGAAGTGTACATCTATCGTCGATCAAAGATGCAACATATGCTCCAATTTTATCTTCTTCTGGGGTGAATGGTTCGGGTTCATGACCATAAATTGGAACGTCAACATCTACTAAATAATCAATTTCAGAAACGTGAATGATGCCATCCCCAAAAGTTCTTGGCATTTGTGGATTTACTTGTGCTATGACAATCGTAGCATTTTCAATTGCGGCTACTGTGGCTTCAACAGAAACTCCCAGCGAACAATATCCATGCCGATCTGGAGGTGAAACATGAATAAAAGCTACATCAAGAGGCAATACATTTTTACGAAACAAATGCGGTAATTCACTCAAAAAAACAGGTGTGTAAGAACCATTTCCTGCTTTTAATGTATGACGGACATTGGCCCCAAGAAAAAAAGAATTTACATGAAAATTTTCTACCAAAGCCGGATTAGCATATAGGGCTTCCCCTTCGGTGTGTAAGTGACAAATTTCTACATTTCTCAATTCGGAGGCACGCTCAGTCAATGCGTTGGCCAAAATCGTAGGTGCGGCGGCGGCAGCTTGAAGATACACTCTATCGCCCGACTTTACTGCTTTTACAGCTTCTGCTGCAGTTACATATTTACTCATACCTTATATTTTGTTGCAAAGTTATAACGTTACAACATTTAAAAATATGACAAAACTCATGTTCTTATTAGCCTTTAAATCATACTAAATCGAAAAGAAAATGATACACAACTTCAATGAATAAGAAAAACCCATCTGCAAAAAGCACCACACCATCTATCCCTACAACAGTCGCTATGTTCTATAAATATTTTTTCTTGACCAAAGCAGCAATTGACGATAACAATATAGATATCTGAGGAAAAATAACGGCTTCACCAAAAGTTTTAGCATGAACTTGGGCTCCATCCCGAGCAGACTCCAACGCAATAGCTTCTTTCTTTAAGGTAGCTTTTCGGCTTCGTACTTTTTTACTTTACTATCATATTTGTCTATACGAGTTTGATAAGCTCTTGAGAGCTCTAAATTGTTTTTGGGAGTCGAAAGCATTTGCATTTGGAAATTTTCTTTTTGATTTTCATTCAAATACATCTTAATGCTTTTACTTTGATAATACGACCATTTATCTGTCGCTAATGCTTGACTTAAGACTGATTTTGCCGAAAAACCTCCTCCTTTAAAGGTGGAAAGAGTGGCATATACAGCGAAAATAATTGTTGTAAAAGCTAAATAATTTAACCAAGTCTCTTTTTTTCTTCTGCCATTTTGTTATTAATTAATAAAATTTAATGATAACTATATCTTGAACTATAATACCAATTTCTTGATAAATATGATTGAATATTTTGACTTCATATACATTAAAAGCTGTATTTAGTAATATTAATGAAAGCTGCGAAATAAAGCTAAACATTTGATTATTAATAATGACAACTTAATAGTTTTAAAAAAATCATTAAAAAAATGGATTGATTGAGTAGATTTAATCATTATATTTTATAAATTTGCGATATTAAACTTTTAAATTCTAAATAAATGAAAAAAATTACTTTGTTATTTTGTTTGACACTTCTAACTAATATTATGGTTGGTCAGTGTTTAACTGCCACCTCATCAACCCCGCAATACCCAACTACCTCCTACGTACCTGCTACTTGCGATGGCATCACCTCAAACAGCATAACTACAGTAGGGTATGCGAGTGAATATTCTGCAGTTACTGTTACGCTAGGTCAAACCTATACTTTTACGAGTTCAACAGCTACTGATTTGATTACTATTAGCGCAGATGCTGGAGCAACTGCAGCAACTTCTGGAATAGGAAGTGTTACTTGGGTTTCTACCATTGCTGGTGATGTATATTTTTATACACATTTAAATGATGGAGCATGTGGTGCAGAGAATGTTAGCAGAACGAGATCCGTTATATGTGGTATCCCTCCAACTTGTATTGCTCCAACAGCTTTGACAATTTCTAATATAACAACCTCATCCGCAACAGTTTCTTGGACAGCTTCAGTAACTAGTGCCGATAATGGATATGAGTTTTATTATTCAACTGACAATACTAATCCTCCTACAGATACTACAACACCATCAGGAAATGTTGGCGCAGGAATTTTAACAACAGATTTGTCAGGTTTATCAGACAGTACAATTTATTATGTGTGGGTACGTTCTGTTTGTAGTGCTTCAGATACTTCTGGATGGAGTTTAGTTAAAAGTTTTACTACACTATGTCTTGCTGTGACTGATTTTACTGAAAATTTTGATGTTGCCGTTGCTTTTCCTTCTTGTTGGGCAAAAGTTGGCACTGGAGGTTCATCTAATGTTCAAGCTTCTGCTTCTGCAACTTCTTCACCTAATGTGTTATATATATATAGTTCATCAGCTACAAGTCAAGCGGTTGTATCAATGAGACCTGTTTCAAATGCTGGAGATGGAACTCACAGACTTCGATTTAGAGCAAGAGGAAATTACACTTTAGGAGGGAATATTGAAGTAGGTTATTTAACAAATCCCACCGATGCAACCAGTTTTGTGGGGATTCAAACATTTACAACTACTAATACTAATGTTTATGATGCTTTTACAGCATATCTTGGAGTTTCTCCTGGAACAAACCAAGTGTTAGCTTTTAGACATACTGGAACGCCTGGATATAGCGTCTTGATTGATGATGTTGTTTGGGAAGCTGTTCCATCATGTGTTGAACCTACTGCTATAGCAACTTCTAATGTTACTACAAATTCTGCAACAATTACTTGGACAGCTTCAACAAGCACTCCAGCTAATGGTTATGAATATTATGTTTCAACATCAAATGTTGCTCCTATAGCTACAACAACTCCAACAGGTTCTGTTGCAGCAGGAATAACTACTGCTGATTTATCAGGATTGTCTGATAGTTCTATATATTACGTTTGGATTCGCAGTGTTTGTAGCTCATCTGACTCGAGTGTGTGGTCATCAGTTGCTACATTTACCACTCCATGTCTTTCGCTATCAAGTTTTCCTTGGACTGAAAATTTTGATTCAATGCCAACCATAGGTGCTGGTATTGTTCCAACGTGCTGGACAAATATTACTGGTACAAAAGCTTGGACTTCTAGCAACACTGCTTCAACAACATTCAATGCCCCAAATTCAGCTCCTAACTATATGAGAATTGCATACAGTAATACAGTTGCCAGTTCATTATGGACTCCAGGATTTTCTCTAAATGCAGGTCAATCATATGATTTTTCATTCTACTATAATACAAATGGAACAACTTCCTCTTATATTGGATTTACTGGAAATGTATTAGTAAATACTTCTGCTTCTGCTTCAGGTGCTTCTGATTTAGGCCCATTCATCACAAGCACACAAGGAACGAGTGCATACACTTTATATACAGTATCATATACTCCAACAGCTTCTGGAACATATTATTTTGCGCTTAATGTTTCTGCCACTTCTGCTCCATGGTATCTTGGAGTTGACGATTTTAAATTAGATTTAACACCGTTATCTAATAATTTATTTACGTCTAATAATTTTTCTTTTTATCCAAATCCAGTTAAAGATATTTTAAACATTAGTTTTTCCAAAACTATTTCTCAAGTAAACATATACAATATCGTTGGTCAAGAAGTAGCTGTAAAATCTATAAATGATACTCAATCACAAATTGACATGTCTAATCTTTCGAGAGGAACTTATGTTGTAAAAATTACATCTGAAGGTTTAACTCAAACAATAAAAGTATTGAAAGACTAAAGAAGTTCTAAGTTTCAAGAATATTAAATAAAAAGTCGGAACAAATAAATTATTTGTTCCGACTTTATTTTTTAAGAGCTTTCAAGATTAGTTAGTTTTGCAGATATATTTGATTTGGGGTTAAAATATGGTTTGATAAATGAGCCCTTCTTTCATTATAAATATCAATTTTTTCTTTTATTATTTTCTTCTTGATAAGCAAGTCAATATTGTATTTATCAATATAAATTCTTGTATATTATTTCTTCTCTCAAGGCGTTATAACTAGAATCATAATTTTGAATCTTGGTAATTGGTTTGTTGTATGAAAAGACAAATAATTAAAACAAAAAACCTCTAACTTTCGTTAGAGGTTTTGGCAGAGCGGAAGACGAGGCTCGAACTCGCGACAACCAGCTTGGAAGGCTGGAGCTCTACCAACTGAGCTACTTCCGCTTGTGTGGGTGCAAATATATAGTATTTGTTTGTTTTGATGCAACTTTTTTTTAAATTTTTTTAATGTCAATTTCATTTTTCCAATTTGAACTGCTCTAAAACTTTTATTATTAAATTGTTATCAGTTACTTTGCAATAATAATAATATGAAAAAAATACAACAAATAGAATCTAAAGCTACTTTTGTCGTGCGTCATCCGGTTTTGCGAAATGGAAAACCAGTGGAAACTTGTTGTTTTGAGGGAGATGATTTATCAACAACTACTCACTTTGGATTATTTTTTGATGAAAAAATAGTTGGCGTAGTATCTGTTTTTGAATCTGTAAATAGTATATTCGAAGCAGAACAACAAATACAAATACGTGGAATGGCAATTTTGCCAGAATTTCAAAAGAAGGGTTTTGGAACAGATTTAATGAAACATTGTGAAACTTATTATAGTGGTAAAAATGAAGTATTAATTTGGTTTAATGCTCGTGATAATGCCGTTCCTTTTTATGAGAAATTAGGTTATAGCAAAGTGGGTGCTGCATTTGATATTCCTGAAATTGGAATTCATTATATAATGAAAAAAGAATTAACTAGTGCCTATGAATAAATTTTACCTATTTCTTTTATTTGTCTTTTTATCAAGTTGCAAGAGAGTCAATAGTCACGATTCTACTGCCAATGCTTCCTTTATTGACTTTTCTTTTTTAGATAATTCTGGAATAAAAATCGATTCAACTTTGTTTACAAATCCCAAAGATGAAAAATTAAAATCATTTTATAAAAAGTATCATTTTGAAACCGTTTGGAATTCCAAAAAACAAAGAAATTTTATTATTAATGAAATTGGAAATTCCGAAGATGAAGGTCTGCAAGCAAAAGATTATAATTATAATACTTTGAAATCATTGGAGGAAAAATTTGATCATTTGTCGGATTCAATTGTGATACAATATGATATATTACTTACCAAAAGTGCCCAAAAATACATCAGCCATATTAGTAAAGGAAAGTTAAATCCAAAGGAGTTATACAAAGACTGGGATTTGCAAGAGAAAAAAGTTGATGTTAATAAAATACTTTTTGATTGTATTGATAAAGATAGCTTTAAAACTATAATTGAATCTTGTAAACCAAGTCATATCGTTTATAAAAAATTAAAGACGTGCCTCACTATCCTAAAACATTTTCCCGAGGAAAAGTCCTTCGCTCTAGTGAATTTGAAAGAACGAATACTTCCAAATACTAAAAGTAAATACATTCCAATCATCAAAAAAAGATTGATGTATTGGGGAGACATGAAAGAAAAAGATACAGTTTTAAGTTTACTTTATAACAAAAAAACATTTGAGGCCGTGAAGTTTTTTCAAGCACGTCATGGCCTTAAACCCGATGGTGTCATTGGCAGAAGTACAATTGATGCTTTAAATTTTTCTAGAAATCAACGAATCGAACAAGTGGTTGCTAATATGGAACGATGGCGATGGTTTGCTCGTGATTTTAGTAATCATTATTTATTAGTAAACATTCCAGATTATAGTATTGTTGCGGTAAAGAATAAAGATACGATACAATATCAACGTGTTGTTGTAGGTAGAGATACCAGAAAAACACCAATTCTAGATTCAAAAATAACTAATATCAATTTGAATCCTAACTGGACCGTGCCTCCAACGATTCTTAAGGAAGATATCTATCCAGAAGCTCTTAAAAATAAAGGCATATTTAAGAAAAAAGGGTTAGTGATATTGGATGAAAAGAACAACGAAATTAACCCAAATTCGTGGAAAATAGAAGATGCTAATAAATATAAATATGTTCAAAATCCTAGCAGAAATAACTCATTAGGTTCTATGAAAATTAATTTTCCCAACAAATATTCTGTTTATTTACACGATACAAATCATCGAAATTTTTTCTCTTTAAACTTTAGGTCGTTAAGTTCGGGTTGTGTGCGATTGGAGAAACCTCTTGAAATGGCCTCTTATATCCTAAATGATAGCTTAAAATGGTCTCTTCAGAAAATTAAAGACACTACTGATATTAATCATTATTATTTTTCACAAAAGAAAAAGCAATTTGAAATTGATAAAAAAAACGCCAAACTACTTGCTAAAAATCCAAAATTAGTAATTGAGAAAAAATTACTTCCAAAGCCTGAATTGAAAACTATTGTTATCAAAGTTACTGATGATATATTAATTCACCAACTTTATTGGACCGCTTGGGAAGCAAGCGGAATCTTGCATTTTCGGGAAGATATTTATTGTTTGGATTCAGATTTATACTCAAAATTACGATATTAATTTTGAACTTTGCACATCATTTTCTGATGGATGATAAATAAAAAGACATGACTTGTCTTTAATGATTTCAATAATTTTTTTGCTTAACTCAACAGGAACAGCAGGACATCCTTGGCTTCTGCCTAATCGTTTATGGGCTTTTATAAAGTCTTCAGAAACATAATCTGCGCCATGGATAACAACAGCTCTTTGTCGGGCGTTATCGTTGATGCCTTTTTCTAAACCATCAAGTTTTAATGATAAACCATGTTTTCCGTGATACACTTCACCAGTTGAAAAAAATCCCAAACTGCTTTTGTTGGATTGATTTTGATTTGAAAAATGTTTTGCATAGTCTTCCCCAGAATTTTTTCCATGTGCTACCAGTGAATTAAGAATGATTTTATTTTGATTCATATCAATTATCCACATTCTTTTAGCTGTTGAACTCAAGCTAAAATCAATAATCGTCAAAAAATCTTTTTTGAAAATCCCTTTTCTCTTCAATAAATCATATCCTCGTAACGCTTTTGCAAAACTCTCTTCTTTAGGCAGTTGAAAATTATTTGCAATCAAAGAATTGAAAACTACATGAATTTGTTTTGTAGATGAAAAAGTATATTTTTTAGGATGATTTTCTTTTGATAAATTTGTAGCAAAAGATAGTAGCGCAAATAATGTAAGGTAGAAAAAATTTATTTTTTTCATTTATTCTATTTTATGTTAAATAAGTAAACTTGGGATTACAAATATAGCTTTTCCTTTTTTTACGCCATTTTTTTTAATAAAAAAAACCGATAAAACGCATTTCTTTAAAGACATATAACATTTTAACATTTATTACGGTATTTTTTCCTACTTTTGAGGACTTGGGTTATTACGATTTTGTTTTAATAGATAGAATACTAATACATTATATTGAGTTATTATTAAAAGAATTATATTTGCCTATTAAACCATTTATAAATGATTAAAACAAGTTTAATTTTATCAATTTCCTTTTTTTTAGTTGCTTTTTTTGGATTTTCACAAACACCCAAAAAGAAACTGGTTACTAAATTTACTAGTGAGAAAATTTTTATTGATGGTAAATTGAACGAGGAAGTATGGAAAACTGCGGAAGTTGCCAAAGATTTTCAGATGATTTCACCTGATAATGGGAAACCTGAAGAGAAGTCCAAAAGAACTGAAGTTAAAGTGGTTTATGATAATGAAGCCATTTATGTAGGCGCAGTATTATATGATGACCCTAGTAAAATTAGAAAAGAATTAACCACTAGAGATAATTCTGTTCAAGCGGATCATTTTATGGTGCAACTAAATGGGTATAACGATGGTCAACAAGAATTTAGATTTTTAGTAAGTGCTGCTGGTGTACAAATAGATAATCTATACACTCCTACTACAGGAGAAGATTTTTCATGGAATGCTATTTGGGATAGCCATGTTGAAATGACCGATTATGGATGGGTGGTTGAAATGAAAATTCCTTATGCCGCGGTACGTTTTTCATCGGAAAAAAAACAAACTTGGGGAATAAATTTTTACAGAGAAATAAATCGGGATCGTCAGCAGTTTACATGGAACTTAATAGACAATAAAATTACAAACGAGAGTACTCAAGCTGGAATTCTAGAAGGGATTGAAAATATTGAAACTCCAACACGATTATTTTTGATTCCTTATTCATCTTACTATTTGAGTTCAAGTCCTAATCAAAAAGCGCATGGTACTTTTAAAGGTGGTTTGGATGTAAAATATGGTATTAATGATGCTTTTACTCTAGATGCAATTTTAGTACCCGATTTTGGACAAACAGTTTATGATAATGTTGTTTTGAATTTGAGTCCATTTGAGCAACAATTTGCAGAAAACAGACCTTTTTTCACGGAAGGTACTGATCTATTCAACAAAGGCGGAATTTTTTACTCTAGACGTATTGGTAGCGCACCTTACATAAGTAAAAATATTTTAGCAAGCAGTTTGAATTCAGATGAAGAAATAAGCAAATATCCTTCTACAGTGAATTTATTGAATGCATTGAAAGTTTCTGGAAGAACTAAAAGTGGTTTAGGAATTGGAGTTCTTAATGCGGTTACTGAAAAAACCTATGCGGATATTGTGAACACAACTTCAGGTGAAAAGCGAAAGGAATTTGTCTCTCCATTAACGAACTACAACATCTTTGTTTTAGATCAACGTTTTCGAAAAAATTCTTCAATTTCATTAGTGAATACAAATGTTACGAGAGAAGGAAGTTATAAAGATGCAAATGTTTCAGCTTTAGTATGGGATTTGAACACCAAGAAAAACACCTACAACTTGAATGGTGATTTTAAATACAGCTTTCTTAATGAAGGTATAGAAAATACAGGTAAAAAAACAGGTTATACTAGTGATCTATACGTTGGAGACAATAGTGGCAAATACCGTTATGGTATTGGTGGACAATTTGTTTCTAAAGATTATGACCCCAACGATTTTGGAATTAATTATCAAACTCATTATCAATCTTATTATGGGAATGCTAGTTATAGGATATTAAAACCAAATAAAAGATATAATTTCTTTAATACTAACATTAATTATTACACCGAGTTTGATAATGAAACTGGAAGAATTCAAAATCATAGTGTAAACATTAATGTTAATACTACAAATAAGAGAAATCATTATTTAGGATTTTATATTAATAGCCGTCCAACAACGGTGTCTGATTTTTACGAACCAAGAACTGCTAATCAAGACCGTTATTTTACAAGACCTAGAAATCTTCAATTTTCTTCTTTTTTATCTTCAAACTATGCAAAAAAATTTGCATTAGATTTCAAATTGGCGTACTGGTTTATTGATGAAATGGGTAGACGTAATTATGAAATTTATGCTAGTCCGCGTTATCGTTTTTCTGATAAATTTTCTTTAGTTTATGGCTTTGATTTTATAAGACAAAATAATGATAGAGGCTTTGTGGATAGTGATGCTAATACCATTTTTTTTGGAAGACGAAATGTCATCACCTACAGCAATACCTTAACCGGAAAATATTCCATCAATAACGTAATGACCTTTAATCTATCAGTGAGGCATTACTGGTCTTTTGATATCAATAAAGAATATTATACGCTTCAAAACGACGGAAGTTTATTATCCGACCCTACTTACTCTAACAATAATGATCAAAACTTTAGCACTTGGAATTTAGATTTGACCTATTCTTGGTGGTTTGCTCCTGGCAGTCAATTGACTGTTTTGTACAGAAATAATGCATTCAATAGTGATTATGGAACCGATTTTAGTCATCGTTTAAATGACAATGCAAGTAATTTATTGAATTACCAAAGTCTGAATCATGTCTTGTCTATTAGTGTTCGTTATTTTATTGATTATAATGGCGCGAAACACTGGTTTTCAAAAAAATAAATAGTTTTTTATTCTTTATATCGAGCTAAAACGTTTTCGTTTATTTTCGTTAAATTTTATCTCATTCATTCCCCTTGCACTTTTGCAATTGCTTATCTTTGTGTAAAATAATCCGCAATGAACAAGAAAGTAATTTTAATGATTTTAGATGGTTGGGGAAAATCTCCTGACCCAAAAGTTTCTGCTATTGATAATGCCAATATTCCTTTTATTAAAAGCTTATATGCTAATTATCCTAGTGCACAATTACGAACCGATGGGTTAAATGTAGGTCTTCCTGAAGGGCAGATGGGCAATTCTGAAGTAGGTCATATGAATCTTGGAGCTGGTAGAATAGTTTATCAAGATTTGGTCAAAATCAATTTGGCAGCGCAAAATAAAACGTTGCATAACGAACCTGAATTGGTTGCAGCTCTACAATATGCAAAAGATCATAACAAAGCGGTACACTTTCTAGGATTACTCTCCGATGGCGGCGTTCATTCGCATACTTCGCATTTAAGAGGTTTGATTGATGCTTCACAAGAATATGGTTTAGAAAAAGTTTTTATTCACGCTTTCACAGATGGTAGAGATGTCGACCCAAAATCAGGGGCACTATATCTTGAAGATTTGAATAATTATATTTACGATAAAAATGTAAAGTTAGCTTCGGTTGTGGGTCGTTATTATGCCATGGATCGAGATAAGCGCTGGGAACGTGTAAAGATTGCATATGATTTATTGGTAAATGGAACGGGAACTCATTCTAAAGATGCTGTTTTAAGTATTTTAGATAGTTATAAAAAGAATATTACCGATGAGTTTATTGATCCAATTGTTATGGTAGATGCTCACAATGTTCCCATTGCAACCATCGAAAATCAAGATGTTGTGATCTTTTTCAATTTTAGAACCGATAGAGGAAGAGAACTAACAGAAGCATTATCCCAAGAAGATTTTCATGAACAGAACATGCACAAATTGAATTTGTATTATGTGACCATGACCAATTATGATGACACTTATAAAAATGTTCATGTGATTTATGACAAAGATAATTTGTCTGAAACATTGGGAGAAGTATTAGAAAAATCTGGTAAAACTCAAATTCGTATTGCGGAAACCGAAAAATATCCTCATGTTACCTTTTTCTTTTCGGGAGGTAGAGAAATTCCTTTTGTGGGAGAAACTAGAATTTTAAGAAACTCCCCAAAAGTTGCCACGTATGATTTGCAACCCGAAATGAGTGCCTATGAATTAGCCGATGCTTTGGTTCCTGAATTGAACAAAGGCGAAGTAGATTTTGTCTGTTTAAATTTTGCTAATGGCGATATGGTGGGGCATACCGGTGTAATGGATGCAGCAATTAAAGCTTGTGAAGTCGTTGATGCTTGCGTTAAAAAAGTAGTAGCAGCAGCTTTAGTGAATAATTACACTACCATCATCATTGCCGATCATGGAAACTGCGAAACAATGATTAATCCTGATGGTTCGCCAAATACAGCACATACAACCAATCCAGTCCCAATTATTTTAGTGGATAAAGAATTAAAGAAAATTCATGATGGCGTTCTTGGAGATATTGCTCCCACTATTTTAGAATTAATGGGTATTGAAAAACCAGAAGTCATGACCAGACATTCGTTGTTGTAGTTAATAGAAAACTCTTTATTAAAAAAAAGCTGACATTTATAATCCTATTGTTTTTTAAAAATTAAATGCAATAGATTTTTACAATCTACGTAACAAAATAGAGAATTAATATACTTATAAGATGCTTTTGAGTTAATCGAAAGCATTTTTTTCTTTTATTTGCTTTATCAATTAATTTATTAAATTATGAAAAACATTTTCTTTAAAGTTTTCTCATTAGGTATTTTGGTTTTTGGTGCTTCGAGTGCATTCGCACAACAAGGAAAACCAATATCCAATTACAATTATAATGAGACTTTCGCAAACAATTTTTACACTAAAAACGGAACTGAAACTCGTTCTGCCAGTGGACAACCTGGTGCAAAATATTGGCAAAACAGAGCTGATTATTCGTTAAAAGCTACTTTAAACGATCAAACTAAAGAAATAGTGGGATCGGAAATTTTGACGTATACCAATAACAGTCCCGATAAATTAGCGTTCTTGTGGATGAACGTAGATCAAAATTTGTTTAAAAAAGATTCTAGAGGTAATGCGATTATTCCATTAAAAGGGAGTAGAAACGGAGCTAAAGGACAAGATTTTGATGGTGGATTTACAATCAAATCCATCAAATTACTTTCAGTTGTTGGAGGTAAACCTGTTGAAAAAGACGTTACTTATAAAATTATTGATACCCGAATGCAAGTGAATCTTCCTCAAGATTTAAATGCTAATGGAGCAAGCGTAAAACTTAAAATTGAGTTTTCATTCGTTTCTCCCGATTATGGTTCGGATAGAATGGGTGTTGTTGATACTAAAAATGGTAAAATATTTACGATTGCACAATGGTATCCAAGAATGTGTGTTTATGATGATATTCGCGGTTGGGATACGCATCCTTATCTTGGTGCAGGAGAGTTTTACTTAGAATATGGCGATTTTGATGTGGCCATTACTGCACCGGCAAATCACATTGTTGTTTGTTCTGGTGAATTACAAAACCCATCAGAGGTGTATACTGCCGAACAACAAAAACGATGGGCAACTGCAAAAACTAGTGATAAAACCGTGATGATTCGTACTGCAGAAGAAGTAACAAATCCAGCTTCACGTCCAACGGGTAAAAGCACACTTACTTGGAAATTTAAAATAAAAAATGCCCGTGATGTATCTTGGGCTTCATCAGCTGCTTTTATTGTCGATGCTGCAAGAATTAACTTGCCAAGTGGTAAAAAAGCAATAGCAATATCTACTTATCCAGTAGAAGCAGATGGTCAAGCCGCGTGGAGCCGAGCTACAGAATATACAAAATCATCTATTGAGAACTATTCCAAAAGATGGTTTGAGTTTCCTTATCCTGCAGCTACTAATGTTGCGGGAAATGAAGGAGGAATGGAATATCCAGGTATCGTTTTCTGTGATTTCAAATCTAAAGGTGAAGAACTCTGGGGTGTAACCGATCATGAGTTTGGTCACGGTTGGTATCCAATGATTGTAGGTTCTAACGAACGTTTATTTGCTTGGATGGATGAAGGTTTTAATACATTTATCAACGGAATTAGTTCGCAAGATTTTAATAATGGTGAATACAAGCAACGTACTCCAAACTTGCACCAATCAGCAGGAATGTTAACTAATCCTGACTTGGAGCCAATTATGGCAGCACCCGATAATTTAAAAGAATCTAATCTTGGAATCTTAGCTTATTTTAAACCAGGAGCGGGATTAGACATTTTGAGAAATCAAGTTTTAGGAAAAGAGCGTTTTGATAAAGCTTTTAGAACGTATACAGAACGTTGGGCGTTCAAACACCCAATGCCAGATGACTTTTTTAGAACTATTGAAAATGTTTCGGGTGAAGATTTAGGTTGGTTCTGGAGAGGTTGGTTTATGAATAACTGGAGTTTAGATCAAGCGGTTACTAAAGTTAAATATGTAAAAGGCGATGCTAAAAATGGAGCAATTATTACCGTTGAAAATCTTGATAAAATGGTAATGCCTGTAGTTCTTGAAATAAAAACCAAAAGCGGGGCGGTATCCAGAAAATCGCTGCCTGTAGAAATTTGGCAACGCAACAACAGTTGGTCATTTAAAGTAGATACTAACGAAGAATTAGATATGATTACTTTAGATCCAGATAACGCATTTCCGGATAGTAATACTGCAAATAATGTTTGGACAAATGCGAAAAATGGTATCGAGAAAGCAGAGTCTTTGGCACCTTACTTAGGTAAATACTCTAGCACAAAATTACCTATTAAAATTACGATTACTCAAGAAGATGATAGTTTGGTGATTAATTCACCGGGTCAACCATCAGCTCCATTAGAAACCAAAGGTGCTGGTAAATTTACAATGGAACAAGCGGGACTAATAATGCAATTTAATGAAGCAAAAGACTCATTTACTTTAAGTGTGGGGACTCAAAGTTTCGATTTTACTAAAGATAAATAATAGTTTATTCTTATTCCAGAATTAGCCAGCTCAGCACTTGAGCTGGCTTTTTTATTTTGACTATTTTTAATAGCTCCGTTGTTATCCTTGTTTACGAATCTAAAAACAATCCTTTTTTTTCATTAAAAAAATTGAATTTTAATAAACCAGTATCCACACCTAATCAGTTTACTTTTAAATTAGTATTTTTGCATCTCAATTTACGAAGATGATTATCCCAAAAACAAGAGAAGAAATCGAATTGATGCGCGAAAGTGCTTTAATTGTTTCCAAAACACTTGGTGAAATAGCCAAAGTAATTAAGCCAGGAATTACTACTTTATATTTAGATAAATTAGCAGAAGAATTTATAAGAGACCACGGGGCAGAACCAGGATTTTTAGGAATGTATGGTTTTCCGAACACGTTGTGCATGAGTCCAAATGCTCAAGTAGTTCACGGAATTCCTACTAACAAACCATTAGAAGAAGGTGATGTAATTTCTGTAGATTGTGGTGCTTTGAAAAACGGGTTTTATGGAGATCATGCTTATAGTTTTGAAATTGGAGAAGTTGCTCCAGAAGTAAAAAAATTACTACAAATAACCAAAGAAAGTCTTTATGTTGGTATTCGTGAATTTCGACTTGGAAATCGAGTAGAAGATGTTGGGAATGCCATTCAAAAATATTGTGAAGGGCATGGCTATGGAGTTGTTCGTGAATTGGTGGGTCACGGTTTGGGAAGAAAAATGCACGAGGAGCCTGAAATGCCAAATTACGGAAAAAAAGGACGCGGTAAATTATTCGTTGAAGGCATGGTCGTAGCTATTGAACCAATGATTAACATGGGAACTAAAAACATAAAGCAGCTTAAAGATGGATGGACGATACTTACTGCTGATGGAAAACCAAGTGCGCATTTCGAGCATGACGTGGCATTGATTGATGGAAAACCAGAAATATTATCAACGTTTAAATACATCTATAATGCTTTAGGAATTGTAAGTAATGAAAAGGAT
>CAZSZH010000044.1:0-21167 GCA_964610785.1 uncultured Flavobacterium sp.
AAAGGTCTTTTTGCTTTTTTGATATTTTTTGAAAATTGAATAAATCGATATTAAACAGAGAATTTAAACCTCATTGCACATACAATAACGCTCTGATGAAATGCATTTAATTGAATTAAAATTTATTGTAAATAGTTTAACTATTATGTCATTCTTTTACTTAATGCTATATCCAGAATTGAAATCATTTAAAAAAAATGATGATTGAATGATAAAAAATTCTATTTTTGAGAGCTACTTCACAAATAAAAATGAATATAGTCTAAATTTATATAAATTTACTTAACATATATCATGGCAAATTTACCTAAAGGGCATCCAAAATTATTGAACGCTTGGGCATTTTACGACTGGGCAAATTCAGTTTACAGTTTAGTAATTGCTTCGGCGGTTTTCCCAATTTTTTATAATTTACTTTTTAAAGTTAGAAAAAATTTTTATATTGAAGTTTTTGGTTATAGCTTTAAAAATTCTGCACTAATAAGCTTTGTCACTGCAGCTGCTTTTTTATGTGTAGCATTGTTTTCGCCATTGCTTTCTGGTATAGCAGATTATATAGGAAACAAAAAGATTTTTATGCGAACCTTTAATTATATTGGTGCATTATCATGTATTGGTTTGTATTTTTTTTATTTAGAACATATCCTTGTCGGATTATTATTTTATTTTTTTGGTCTTATTGGTTTTTGGGGGAGTTTAGTTTTTTACAATTCCTATTTACCTGATATTGCTTACACAGAGCAACAAGACAGTGTGAGTGCTAAGGGCTATTCTCTTGGTTATATTGGCAGTGTGTTATTGCTAATTGTAAATTTAGCAATGATTATGAAACCATCACTTTTCCATATCTCAGGAAATTCTGGTGAAGCTTCTATGAAAGCAATGCGTTACTCTTTTGCAATGGTTGGTCTATGGTGGATTTTATTCAGTCAATATACCTATTATTATTTGCCAAAAGGTAACTCAACGCAGAAAAAAGTTACATTGGCAGTAATATTTAATGGATTTAACGAACTTAAAAAAGTTTGGAATATTCTTCAATCAGAAACTCAACTAAAGCGTTATTTAGGAAGTTTTTTCGTGTTTAGTATGGCGGTTCAAACTGTTATGTTGGTGGCAACTTATTTTGGAGCCCAAGAAATTAAATGGAAAGATGCTAATGAAAGTCAAATTGGATTGATAACATGTATTCTTCTAATTCAAATTATAGCTATAATTGGAGCTGTTTTAACTTCTACAGCCTCAGCTAAATTTGGAAACATAAAAACGCTTATTTTCTTAAATGCGTTTTGGTTTTTACTATGTGTATTTGCCTATTTTATTACTACCCCCAATGAATTTTATATTATGGCAGCTTTTGTTGGATTGGTCATGGGGGGCATTCAATCACTGGGACGTTCTACTTATTCCAAGTTTTTGCCTAAAACACAAGATACGGCTTCTTTTTTTAGTTTTTATGATGTTTCAGAAAAAATTGGAATTGTAATAGGGATGTTAGTTTATGGAATTATTGACCAAGTTACGGGAAGTCCAAGATTTGCAATAGTTTTTTTAGGACTTTTTTTTCTAACAGGATTAATTCTTTTAACCAGAGTATCAAAAAAATAATTATATTTGAAAAATTTATTTTTATAAAACATGAACAAACAGAAATTAGCATCTTCAATTATCTTTCTTTTTTCACTATTTTTAGTGTTTTCGTGTACTAATGAACCTGTTGATCCAGTCTTAGCAACACAGTTAGCAACATCAAATGGAAGTTCAACAGGCGGAATAATAGGAGGTGGAGTTTTTAAAGCAGATTTTAATGGTCAGACATGGGTTGCAACAACTGCATCAGCAAATATTTTTAATGGAAAAATAGATATTGCAGGATTAAAAGGGACTCAAGATGAAGGTTTTGGATTTTCTTTAAATGGAAATATCACAGGATCTTATTCATCATCATCAAATTTATTTGCATATTCGCTAGCAAATTCATCAGGATCTTATTTAGGATTTAATCCAAATAACCCATCAGAAATTGCAGGTAGTGTTATTATTAACAGTATTGATTCAGTAAATCATACTATTTCAGGAACATTTAGTTTTAAAGGATATTGGTCAGACTCTTCGGTTACAAACATCACTCCGATAAATTTTACTAATGGAACTTTTACGAATATTCCTTATACAACTATTAATCCGGTTACTGATACATTTTATGCAAAAGTAGATGGAACTGAATTTATTGAAGATAAAATAGATGTCGCAACTGTAATTTCTCAAGGATTTCCTGACTCTTATAGTATTGTAGCATCAAAAATTAATGGTGATAATTTAGGTTTAAGGATATCAAAATCTTTAAATGTTGGAACCTATCAATTTACGGGACCTTTAGCATTAGATTTGGCTTTAAGTTATCTTGTAGGCGGAGTATTATATAGTGTAGATTCGGGCTCATTAATTATTACCTCTAAATCATCTACTCACATGGAGGGCACTTTTAATCTGATAGTTAAAAACTTTACTTCAAATCAAACAAAAACAATTTCACAAGGAGCTTTTAGTGTTGATTTACCCTGAATTTCTTAAAAAAAATAAATAATATCCGTCATTTCGGCGGATTTTTTTTGTGGCATAATGATTGCTTAACAACTATTCTTATCGATAAATAGCATCGACCACTCTTTTGGTCATTGTTTCGGTGTTGTATATCGATTTTTATTTATTTACAAAAAAGCAAGACTTATATTTGCTTTTATGAATTTTAATTACAAACATTTTTATTGACCTAAATATATACCATGTCCAACCATAAAATACTAACTTTTGACAATTTGTCACTTCAAGAGTTCAATACTGAAACCGAATTAATTCCACTTTTAACTCCAGAAGATGAAGAGGAAATGACCAATGAAGAATTGCCATCTTCTTTGCCTATTTTGCCTTTACGTAATACGGTTTTGTTTCCTGGTGTCGTAATTCCAATTACAGCTGGTCGAGATAAATCGATCAAGTTAATCAATGATGCATATGCAGGAGATAAAATAATTGGGGTGGTAGCACAAATAAATGAAGAAGATGAAGATCCTACAAAAGACGACATCAATCAAATAGGTACTGTAGCCACGATACTTCGTGTTCTAAAAATGCCTGATGGCAATATTACGGTTATTTTACAAGGAAAAAAACGTTTTGAAGTTGACGCTATTATTTCCGAAACACCCTATTTAACTGCTACGATTAAAGAAGTTCCAGAAAAAAGACCTGGAAAAATTGATACAGAATTTACTACAATTGTAGATTCGATAAAAGAATTGGCTATCGAAATAATTCGAGAAAGTCCAAATATTCCAACAGAAGCTACTTTTGCTATAAAAAATATTGAAAGTCAATCATTTCTAATCAATTTTGTTTCATCTAACATGAATTTATCTGTGGAAGAAAAACAAAATTTATTGATGATGAATGTCTTAAAAGAACGTGCTCTGGAAACGCTGCGTTATATGAACGTAGAGTTACAAAAGTTAGAACTTAAAAATGACATTCAATCTAAAGTTCGTTTTGATTTAGACCAACAACAACGTGAATATTTCTTGCATCAACAAATGAAAACAATTCAAGAAGAATTGGGTGGAGTTTCTAATGAGCAAGAGTTTGAAGAAATGCGTCAGCGTTCCAAGACTAAAAAATGGAACGACAAAACCAACAAACATTTTGAAAAAGAGTTTTCAAAAATGCAACGCATGAACCCACAGGCGCCTGATTTTGGTATCCAAAGAAATTATTTAGATCTATTTTTAGATTTGCCGTGGGAGAAGTTTTCAAAAGATAATTTCGATTTAAAACATGCTCAAAAAGTTTTAGATAGAGATCATTTTGGATTAGAAGATGTTAAAAAAAGAATGATTGAGCATTTGGCAGTTTTGAAATTGCGTAATGATATGAAATCACCAATTATCTGTTTAACGGGACCTCCAGGAGTAGGGAAAACTTCAATTGGAAAATCAGTTGCAGAAGCTTTAGGAAGAGAATATGTTAGAATTTCTTTAGGCGGACTTCGTGACGAAGCAGAAATTCGCGGTCATAGAAAAACTTATATTGGTGCTATGCCAGGCAGAATTATTCAAAGTATCAAGAAAGCTGGGACCTCTAATCCTGTTTTTATTTTAGATGAAATTGATAAATTGTCAGTCAGTAACCAAGGCGATCCGTCATCAGCATTACTTGAAGTATTAGATCCAGAGCAAAATAACGCTTTTTATGATAATTTTCTTGAAATGGGATATGATTTGTCTAAAGTGATGTTTATTGCTACTTCCAATACTATGTCAACCATTCAACCAGCTTTGAAAGACAGAATGGAAGTGATTAAAATGTCGGGCTATACTACAGAAGAGAAGGTAGAAATTGCTCGCCAGCATTTATTTCCAAAACAATTAAAAGAACACGGGTTAACTGCTAAGGATTTAACTATTGGTAAAAAAGAATTAGAAAAAATAGTTGAAGGATATACTCGAGAATCGGGTGTTAGAAGTTTGGAACAAAAGATTGCTCAAGTGATTAGAAATGCAGCAAAATCTGTTGCAATGGAAGAGGAATATAATAAAAAAGTTACCGTCGATGATATCCTAAAAGTATTAGGTGCACCAAAATTAGAGCGTGATAAAGCCGAAGGGAATGATGTAGCTGGTGTAGTCACTGGATTGGCATGGACATCCGTTGGAGGCGATATTCTTTTTATTGAATCATTGATTTCTAAAGGGAAAGGAGTTCTTACCCTAACAGGAAATTTAGGTACTGTTATGAAAGAATCTGCTACTATAGCTTTAGAATATATTAAAGCCAATGCAGAACTATTTGCATTGAATCAAGATATTATTGGTAAATACAATATTCACCTCCACGTTCCAGAAGGAGCAACTCCAAAAGATGGACCAAGTGCTGGAATTGCAATGCTAACTTCCTTGGTATCCTTGTTGACTCAAAGAAAAGTTAAAAAAGGATTAGCGATGACAGGCGAAATTACTTTAAGAGGTAAAGTTTTGCCTGTTGGAGGAATTAAAGAAAAAATTCTTGCGGCTAAAAGAGCCAACGTCAAAGAGATTATTCTTTGTCATGAAAACAAAAGTGATATCGATGAAATTAAGTCCAATTATCTTGAGGGTTTAACTTTTCATTATGTAAAAGAAATGAGTGAAGTAATTGAAATTGCTTTGACTTCAAATAAAGTAAAAAACGCAAAAATACTTGAGTAAGTAAATACTTATTATTTATTAAGGCATGTAGATATTCCTCTCATGCCTTTTTATTTTTACTTTTTCTATAACGTTAAAAATAATATCTTCGCATTTCCGTTATAAGGTTAGAAAATTATTATTTTCAGTATGTTAAAAAAACTAATTATCTCCATTTTAATACTTTTTTGGACTGTATCCTACAGTCAAATAGGAGGTAAGTCGGTCTATGATTTTCTAAATTTGGTAACTTCTCCAAGACAAGCTGCTTTAGGCGGAAAAGTAATTACTATTTATGATGAAGATGTCAATCAAGCACATTTTAATCCTGCTACAATTAATCAAGAAATGGATAATCATTTAGCAATTAATTATGGGAGTTATTTTGGCGCAGTAAACTACGGAACAGCGGCTTATGCCTATACTTACGACAGACATTTACAAACGTTTCATGCAGGGGTTAATTATGTTGATTACGGAAAATTTCAAGGGTATGATGAATTTGGAAATCAAACGAATTCCTTTACAGGAAGTGAGATGGCATTGTCTTTTGGATATTCGTACAATATTCCCTTTACAAGTTTTTATCTTGGTGCTAATGCAAAGTTAATAGCTTCAACATTAGAAAGTTATACTTCTTATGGAGCGGCTGCTGATTTTGGAGCATTATTTATTGATGAACGAAACGATGTCAATTGGGCTTTAGTAGTACGCAATGTTGGGACACAAATCACCACATATTCTGGTACTCAAGAAAAATTACCTCTTGAAATTTTAGCAGGAGTATCACAAGAAGTTGAAAATGTTCCTCTCAGATGGCATCTGACTTTAGAAAATTTACAACAATGGAATGTAGCTTTTTCCAATACAAATAGAGCGGTTTCAAATATTGATGGTACTTCAACATCAGAGAAAGTTGGTTTTATGAATAATGCATTACGGCATGTGGTTTTTGGTGCTGAGCTATTTCCAAAACGAGCTTTTAATTTAAGGTTTGGGTACAATTTTCGTAGAGGAGAAGAATTACGAGTGGTTGATCAAAGAAATTTTTCAGGAATTTCATTGGGTTTTGGTTTAAAAATGGGAAAAGTGAAATTTAATTATTCCTATTCAAGATATACATTAGCAGGAAATACAAGTCTTTTTGGCTTAATTATAAATTTTCAAAACGAATAATCTAACATCTATAAAATTGAAAAACATTACTATTGCAATCGATGGATATTCCTCAACGGGTAAAAGTACTTTAGCAAAACAACTGGCAAAACATTTAGGATATGTATATGTAGATACAGGCGCTATGTATCGTGCCGTTACCTTTTTTGCAATGGAGCATGGATATATTTCTGCAGATTATTTTGACAAAGACACTCTTGTTAATAGTTTAGAATCCATTAAATTACATTTTGTTTTTAATTCAGAGATAGGTTTTGCTGAAATGTATTTAAACGATGTGAATATCGAAAAACAAATTAGAACGATAGAAGTTTCTAATTTTGTAAGTAAAGTTGCTGAAGTTTCTCAAGTTCGTGCTAAACTAGTAGAGCAACAACAAGAAATGGGAAAAAACAAAGCAATTGTAATGGATGGTCGCGATATTGGAACCGTCGTTTTTCCTAGTGCAGAATTAAAAATATTCATGACGGCAAGCCCAGAAACCCGGGCTCAAAGAAGATTTGATGAATTGCAAGCCAAAGGTGATTCTGTTTCCTTTGAAGAAGTTCTTAAAAATGTTCAAGAACGCGATTATATTGATACACACAGAGAAGATTCGCCACTTGTGATTGCGCAAGATGCCATAGAAATTGATAATTCTTACCTTACCAAAGAAGAACAATTTAATACCGTTTTAGAATTGATTAAAGAAATAAGCAATCCCTAATTTCCTTCTTTAAATATTAATTTCTGAATTTTGATAATTTAAAATTTATCATTTGGAAATATAGATATTAATAGTAGATTTACAATTTATTTACATTACAAAATTTTTATTTTTTATGAGTATTAAGTTCAGATTAACTCTTATGAATTTTCTCCAATTTTTTGTTTGGGGAGCTTGGCTGATTTCTCTAGGTGGATATATGGGACAAAATTTCGGACCAATTGAAGGAAGCAGTATTGGCCTTTCAATAGGAAGAACCTATGGTTCAATGGGATGGGCAAGTCTCTTTATGCCGGCACTTCTTGGTATAATTGCTGATAAGTATTTTAGTGCACAAAAGGTTCTGGGGTTGGCTCATATATTAGCAGGAATTGCTATTTATTTTGCATCCAAAGCTACTAATTCAGCCGAAATGTACTGGATTATTTTTGCAACGAGTTGCTTTTATATGCCGACAATTGCTCTAAATAATTCAGTTAGTTACGCTTTACTAAATAAATATGATTTTGATGTTCAAAAAACATTTACTCCAATAAGAGTTTGGGGAACTGTTGGTTTTGTGTTTGCAATGTGGATAACCGATTTGACAAACTGGAAATCAAGTAATTTTCAATTCATTTTTGCAGCGGTAGCAATGATAATTACTGGGTTGTATTGCTTTTCATTGCCCAATGTTCCGGCAGAAAATAAAAACAATAATCAGTCATTATCTAGTAAGTTTGGTTTGGATAGTTTTGTTCTATTTAAACAGAAAAAGTTAGCAATATTTTTTGTTTTTGCTATGCTACTTGGCGCAGCTTTGCAGATAACTAATATGTTTGGCGATACATTTATAAGAGATTTTGGTTCTAATCCTATTTATAAAGGAACTTTCGGTGTTGAGCATTCCGTTTTTATTATCTCGCTTTCACAAATTTCAGAAACCTTATTCATTTTAACAATACCTTTTTTCTTAAAAAGATTTGGAATTAAGCAAGTAATGATTTTTAGCATGATTGCTTGGGTGCTTCGCTTTGCTCTATTTGGAATTGGAAATCCAGGTTCTGGAGTTGTTTTTCTAATTTTATCGATGATAGTATACGGAATGGCTTTTGATTTCTTTAATATTTCGGGATCACTATTTGTAGAAAAAGAAACAGATAGTAATATGCGTTCTAGTGCACAAGGTTTATTTATGTTAATGACAAATGGTATTGGAGCTATTTTAGGCGGAGAATTTGCAGGAAGAACAGTTTCTTATTTTACAATTGATAACAAAGTGCAATGGTCAAGTGTTTGGTATTCTTTTGCAGGTTATGCATTGTTAATAGCTGTATTGTTTGCAATTGTCTTTAAATACAAGCATAATCCAAACGAGTTGACGGATAGTTCTCATTAATAGTGGTGTCCACTACTATGAACCCTCTCAAAAAATAATTTTGGAAGGGTTTTTTTATTAGGTTTTGTAAATTTTTGTAGCTTTAAATGTTTTGTAATAAAGAAATTATAATTACTTTTGCAAACCTTTTGGCGGATAAGAGTTTCCTTTAGGTATCAACTATTTATGTAAAACACTGCTGCGGTTTTCTATTCGATAATTAACTCAAGGAGCACAGCATACAAATTTTTTATCAGCATGTCTGAATTAAACAAAGAACAACAATCGTTTTTAAACGAATTTAACTGGCACAATTATGCAGAAGGAATTGATGCAGTAGATCAAAAAAACTTACAAGAATTTGAAGATTTAGTAACTAAAACTTTTATTTCTACTGACCAAGAAGAGGTAGTTGAAGGTGTAGTAGTTAGAATCACTGACAGAGACGCTATTGTTGACATTAATGCCAAATCGGAAGGTGTTATTTCATTAAACG
The DNA here is from genome assembly GCA_964610785.1 of uncultured Flavobacterium sp. GTDB lineage: Bacteria > Bacteroidota > Bacteroidia > Flavobacteriales > Flavobacteriaceae > Flavobacterium. The sequence goes on from CAZSZH010000044.1 coordinate 8,955, forward strand.
AATTCCGTTACAACCCAAACTTAAAAGTGGGTGACAAAGTAGAAGTATTAATTGATGTTCGTGAGGACAAAACAGGTCAATTAGTATTATCACATAGAAAAGCAAGAACTATCAAATCATGGGATAGAGTTATTTCTGCAAACGAAACAGGTGAAATTGTTACAGGTTTTGTTAAATGTAGAACTAAAGGTGGTATGATTGTAGACGTTTTCGGTATTGAAGCATTCTTGCCAGGTTCACAAATTGATGTGAAACCAATCCGTGATTACGATGTATACGTAAACAAAAACATGGAATTCAAAGTGGTAAAAATCAACCACGAATTCAAAAACGTTGTTGTTTCGCATAAAGCACTTATCGAAGCGGATATCGAAGTTCAGAAGAAAGAAATTATTGGTCAATTAGAAAAAGGACAAGTATTAGAGGGTGTTGTTAAAAACATTACTTCTTATGGGGTGTTTATTGACTTAGGTGGCGTTGATGGATTGATTCACATTACTGATCTTTCTTGGTCAAGAATCAATCACCCAAGCGAAGTCCTTGAATTAGATCAAAAATTGAACGTAGTTATCCTTGATTTTGACGATGAGAAAACAAGAATTCAATTAGGTTTAAAACAATTAAATGCTCACCCTTGGGATGCACTTGGTGCTGACTTAAAAGTTGGTGACAAAGTGAAAGGTAAAGTAGTAGTTATAGCTGATTACGGTGCTTTCATTGAAGTTGCTGAAGGTGTTGAAGGATTAATTCACGTATCTGAAATGTCTTGGTCTACGCATTTAAGAAGTGCTCAAGATTTCGTTAAAGTTGGAGATGTTGTGGAAGCAGTTGTTTTAACTTTAGACAGAGACGAAAGAAAAATGTCTTTAGGTATCAAACAAATGACTCAAGATCCATGGACAGATATTACTGCTAAATACCCAGTAGGTTCTAAGCATACTGGTATCGTTAGAAACTTTACTAACTTTGGAATTTTCGTTGAGTTAGAAGAAGGAATCGACGGATTAGTATACATCTCTGACTTATCTTGGACTAAAAAAATCAAGCATCCATCAGAATTTGTTAACGTTGGTGATAAATTAGATGTAGTGGTATTAGAATTAGATGTTGACGGACGTAAATTATCTTTAGGTCACAAACAAACTACCGCTAATCCTTGGGACAAACATGAAGATTCTTTTGCAGTTGGAACGATCCATACAGGAACACTTGCTGAAATCGTTGACAAAGGAGCTACTGTTGATTTTGGAGATGATGTAGTTGCGTTCATTCCAACACGTCATTTAGAAAAAGAAGATGGTAAAAAATTGAAAAAAGGTGAATCATCTGAATTTAAAGTGATTGAATTTAATAAAGAGTTCAAAAGAGTAGTGGCTTCACATACTGCAATCTTTAGAGAAGAAGAAGAAAAAGCTGTAAAAGCGGCTGCTGAAACTGTTGCTGCTTCAAACAACAACAATCAAGCTTCAACTTTGGGAGATAACAATGATATCTTAGCAGAATTGAAAGCTAAAATGGAAAAAGGAGGAAATTAATTCTTTAATTTTTCTGCATATTTTAAAGCTCTACAGAAATGTAGGGCTTTTTTTCTTGAAAAATTTTGAAAAACAAATTATTTTAAAATCGTAGTAAAAAAAGCTAATTTTCCTTGAAAGCTCTGTCCCAAATCATATCATTAAAATTTTTTCCCATCATAAAGAAATAGTATGCAATTGTAGCAACCATTGATTTAAACAAGAATAAAAAGATAATAATCGGCGCAAATTAGACCGTTTTGCTCAAAGGGTTTGGTGGCGTAAAATAAGTAAAAATTAGACTTAATAGAATGCAAGTGACAATAAATGTAACCATGTTTCTTAGAGGTAAAACCTGAAATTTACGATACCACTTTAAATCATTTCCCCATTTGTGAATAAGGTAATAATAATCATTACCCATCGGGGCAAACAATAAAGGATCATCATATTTTTTCAAATTAAATGCTTTGCTTGGAGCCATAATCTTAAAACCGCTCAAACTTGATTGATGCTTTTTTTCTAAAGCATTTATTTTAGAAATAGCTTCTTCTGGAATTTCATTTTTAAATAGATTACTATCTAAAAACCGCAATCTATAATCAATACTTACTTTCTTGATTTGATTGATATGAAAAATACAATTCGTATCCAATAAATCAAAGTCAAATTTATTAGTATTTGTTGAACTTTCTGATGCTAAAACATTTTTTGTCGATTTTTGTTCGATTTCATTACGCGCCAAAATAGTTTGTACTTCATCTAAAAGTAGTTTTTCTATGATGTTTTTATTTCTGTCATACAATAAAGCATCAATCAGATTGGTTTTATTTGTTAACATGGTTTCGTTTTTTTTTATTACGTAATTTTATTCTCAAGAAACTTAAAATTAGTACTTTAATAATAATAACTAAAGTTTTTAAAGTTTTTTTTTAAGTCTATCAACTATTAAAATAATGTTAAATTCGATAATGTAATTTTTTACATTCGAGAAATTGAACAATTTCGAAAAATAAATGTAATTCAATCTTTATTACAATAATGATAAATAGTATATTTGAATTAATAAATAAATATTATCTAATACCTTACTATAAATGAAAAAAACTACTGTATTCATTCTATCAATCGCAACTGCATTTGGATTTGGATTTGCATGTAAAACTATCATTAGTATAAACGAACCAACAGAATATAAAAAAGTAACAGGCATTGGCGGCATTTTCTTTAAATGCAAAGACCCAAGCAAAATGAGAGAATGGTATCACACCAATCTGGGTTTGAATACCAACAAATATGGAACTGTTTTTGAATGGCGTCAAGCAACAGATTCTACTCAAAAAGGATTTACGCAATGGAGCCCTTTTAATGAAAAGACAAAATATTTTGAACCATCAACCAAAGATTACATGATTAATTATAGGGTTGCTAATATGGATTTACTTTTAGATGATTTGAAGAAAAATAAGGTAACTATTTTAGACTCTGTAGAAACAGTTGAGTACGGTAAATTTGTTCACATTTTAGATATAGAAGGAAACAAAATTGAGTTGTGGGAACCAAATGACAAGGAATATGACAAAATAGGAAAGAAATTGGGAAGTGTTACAACCAAATAAAACCACTATCTGCAATGGTAAGTAAAATAGAACTTTCATTAGAGCAACAACAAGAACTTTTGGAATTGTTACAAATTCGATTTGAGAAAAATAAACAATGACATAAAAATATAGATTGGAACAAGATTTTAGAAAAACTTCTAAAAAATCCATTAAAAATGTGGTCGCTTAATGAAATGGAACGCACCGGAGGAGAGCCTGATGTGATTGGATTTGACGAGGCAAGAAACGAATATATTTTTTATGATTGCGCTGCCGAAAGTCCCAAAGGACGCAGAAGTTTGTGTTATGACCAGGAAGCATGGGATTCAAGAAAAGAATTTAAACCAGAAAATAATGCCATCACAGTTGCTGCCGAGATGGGAGTTGAAATATTATCTGAATCAGAATATAGAGGATTGGAAGAATTAGGTAAATTTGATTCTAAAACCTCAAGTTGGATTAAAACTCCTGACACTATCCGAAAATTAGGAGGAGCAATCTTTGCAGATTTTAGATATAATACTGTTTTTGTTTATCATAATGGTGCTTCATCCTATTACTCTGTTCGCGGATTTAGGGGGTCTTTGCGTGTGTAAATATTAATTATTTATCAATTTTGGCTACTATATTTTAATTTTTAAGAAGTCATTATAAGTTATTACTGAACATAAAATGAGTAAACATCTTTGAATAATAGTTATTTGTCTCAATTAATTTTTATTTAAATTATTCAAGAGACCAATTCCAAACACAAAGAAAATATAAAAAAAAATAATCTCAAAGTTAAATCACTTCAATAAGTGGATTTATTTTTTTGATTTCTTCAATGAAAATATCGCTTTTAATTGGAGAAATAAATAAATCATCAAGGGAATTATAGGTAATGATAAAGCCTTTGGTGTCTAAGGCTGGTTTTAACATTACTGGAACATTCAATCCCGAAAAACGTTTAATGGATTTGATTTTTGTGATATCAATCTTGCCTCTAATAGGTCCTGAACGATATAACAAGAAATTATTTTTAATCACATATCGTGTATCCAACAAAACCCAAACGATGAAAGCGGTAACTAAAGAAATTATCAGCATGGGAATTGGAGGAAAATTTCCTTTTTCATAATTCAAAACCAGCATCACGATAAAAAATAATACGAGTCCCCAAAGAATTAGGATGGTAAATGTATTTTTAGAAGATAAAAAACGATTCATAATATTTTTAAAAGGGCTTTTAGTGATAGAAACTAAAAAATCATTTAATTTTACGCTAAATTAATACAATTTAGTATCACAATCGAATTTTAATAAAAAATAATTTTTAATGAGTTCAATTAATTGGGAAACAGCAAGAGAATTTGAAGATATTACTTATAAAAAATGCAATGGAGTAGCTCGTATTGCTTTCAATCGACCAGAGGTACGAAACGCTTTTCGTCCTAAAACTACGTCTGAATTATTACAAGCGTTTCACGATGCACAAGAAGATACTTCAATAGGGGTGGTTTTACTTTCTGCGGAAGGTCCTAGTCCCAAAGATGGCGTTTATTCATTTTGTTCGGGTGGCGATCAAAGAGCCCGTGGACAGCAAGGCTATGTGGGTGAAGATGGTTATCATCGATTAAATATTTTAGACGTACAACGATTGATTCGTTTTATGCCTAAGGCTGTAATTTGTGTCGTTCCTGGATGGGCCGTTGGTGGAGGTCACAGTTTGCATGTGGTGTGTGATTTGACTTTAGCTAGTAAAGAACATGCCATTTTCAAACAAACCGATGCCGATGTAACCAGTTTTGATGGTGGCTACGGTTCTGCATATTTAGCCAAAATGGTTGGGCAAAAGAAAGCGCGAGAAATCTTCTTTTTAGGGAGAAATTACTCCGCACAAGAAGCTTTTGATATGGGAATGGTAAATGCCGTAATTCCACACGATGAATTGGAAGATACTGCTTACGAATGGGCTCAAGAAATATTAGCCAAATCACCAACATCAATCAAAATGCTAAAATTCGCGATGAACTTAACAGATGATGGAATGGTGGGTCAACAAGTTTTTGCAGGAGAAGCAACTCGATTAGCCTACATGACTGAAGAAGCCCAAGAAGGAAGGGACGCTTTTTTAGAAAAACGCAAACCCAATTTCGATAAAAAATGGTTGCCATAAGTTAAAAATATTAGATGTTGGATTTTAAATATCAAATATCTATTTTCTCATAAACATATCTAAAATCTTAAATTTAATATCTAATATAAAATGAAACACTGGATTGAAGCCGCACGAGTAAGAACCTTACCGTTATCAGTTTCCGGAATATTGGTTGGTTGTTTTTATGCTATGTCACAAGGAATTTTTAATTGGAAAATTGTGATTTTAGCTCTGTCAACGACATTGGGTTTGCAAATTCTATCCAACTTCGCCAACGATTATGGTGATGGAATGAAAGGTACCGATAATAACGATCGAATTGGCCCTAAACGAGCGATACAAAGTGGATTAATTACACCGGGAGCGATGCGTTATGCCATTTTTATAACAGCATTTTTGACGCTGGTTTCTGCAATGTTGTTAATTTATGTTTCATTTAAAGGTAGATATTTTATCTATTCTATTGTGTTTTTTGTTTTAGGAATTTTGGCAATTGCTTCCGCTATTCGCTATACAGTAGGTAAAAATCCTTATGGATACCGAGGGTATGGTGACGTATTTGTCTTTACTTTTTTCGGAATCGTAAGTACTTTTGGGATTTATTTTATGTTTGCTAAACAAATGGACTGGTTGTTGTTATTACCAGCTACCGCAATCGGATTTTTAAGTGTTGGCGTGTTGAACCTTAATAACATGCGCGATGAAGAATCGGATAGAAAATCTGGAAAAAACACCATTGTAGTAAAAAATGGCGGCGCTTGGGCGAAGAAATATCATTTCTTTCTGGTTATTTCGGCAATGGTTTTGATGTTACTTTTCGCGATGATTTTTGACTTCAGTTATAGAGATCCTAATCCTGAGAGTTTTAATTTTGATATCTATTTCTTTTTAATTGCTTACTTACCCTTAATTGCCCATTTAAAAAGAGTTGCCAATAATAAAAATCCAAAATTATTAGATCCAGAGTTAAAAAAATTAGCATTAAGCACGTTTTTATTATCTATATTGTTATCGTTATCATTGATTTATTTTCTTTCGGACATCATCATTTATTATACCAACTAATATTATGAAAATTACATTCTACGGACACGCTTGCATCGGAATTGAAGTTAGCGGAAAACACATTTTGGTTGACCCATTTATTACAGCCAATCCAAAAGCGAATCATATTGATATCAATACGTTAAAAGCAGATTATATTTTGCTTACACATGCACATCAAGATCATATTCTCGATGCCGAAGCTATTGCAAAACGCACCGATGCTGTTATCGTTTCTACTTATGAAGTAGCCGTGCACTTTGGAAACAAAGGCTTAAAATACCATCCTATGAATCATGGAGGTAGTTGGCAATTTGATTTTGGAAAAGTAAAATTAGTCAATGCCGTTCATTCTAGTTCGTTTCCTGATGGTTCCTATGGTGGCAATCCTGCAGGATTTGTAATCGAAGGGGAACATAAAAACATTTATATCTCGGGAGATACTGCGCTTACTATGGATATGAAACTCATTCCAATGCGTACTAAATTAGATTTAGCGATACTTTCCATTGGAAACAATTTTACTATGGATGTAGAAGATGCTATTATTGCGGCTGATTTCGTAGCCTGCGATAAAGTACTTGGTGTACATTTTGATACGTTTGGTTACATCGAAATCAATCATGACGAAGCGAAAAAGAAATTCTTCGATGCAGGAAAAGACTTGATGTTACTAGCAATTGGAGAAAGCATCAATTTGTGATAGTTAATTTAATGATGCTGAAGTGTCCGATCAAATTTACCATGAATATGCGGCACATTGTTTTAGTCATATTATTCGGGATTTATGCCCAGAATATGAATGCTCAAAATCAATTGAAGTGGGAAAAGTTTCCTTTCGATGTGGAAACGCTTCGGAGTTTGTCTTATAAGAAGGATAGTATAATGCCACGCTTTATATCAGGTAAATTTTATTATGTAAATATTAAAACGAACAAAATAATGGGTAACGAAGGTTATGAAGTTGCCTATCCATTTGTTGGGAGAAAATCTGCAATAATAAAAAGAAATGGCAAATATGGCGCCGTGAACAGAAAAGGAAAATTGCTGGTCGAGCCATCTTTTAACTCATTCCAATTATGGCATACACCAATGAGAGAAAATATGGTTGCTTTTGATAATAATGCTAACCATGTTTTCGATTTGTCGCAGGGTGAATTTGTAATTCCTGGTAATGGTTGTGCTGAGCCCTATGTTGAAAGGGCTACTGTTTTTAGTTTTAAAGGTGGAACTGGAAAATACGGAATCTATAAAATAGACGAAAATCAATCTCATAAAACAGTAATTAAACCAATTTATGATTCGATTTACTTAATAAAGTCCCAACTAATTATTGCTAAAAAGAACAATAAAATTGGAGTTATCGACGAAAATGACAACATAATTGTTCCATTTATTTACGAGAATATTGTAGTTGCAAAACCAAAATATTTTACAATTCCCAATTTGATTGGTTTGAAAAATGAAACTAACTGGGAATATTATCAATTGTCTAATAAGCCTATTTTGCTTTTAAAAAGTGAATTTAAATGTCAAAATATTGGTGAAATTATCGTAAAAAAAGGATTTGGCATTTACAACCACAATGACAAGTATAACATCCTTTTTTATGATGGTTCTTCGTTGAAAAATGAATATGATTGGATTTCAAATGACGGCACACTTGCGATACAAGACGATAAGGTCTATATTCTTGGTGACGATGGAATTCCTTTCTTATACTATTAATTCAGGTAAACCACACAATTCTCTGAAAATCAATTAAAAATATATATACAATGAATTTTATTTCCTTCATGGTTCCAAAAATAAAAGCATTATTTTTTCTGTTCATTACTGCAGTAACTTTTGCGCAATCGAAAGATGGTTATTGGGACAATATTAGAACTACTAATGAAACCATCACGTTACGCGCAGGCGAAAAAAAAGTTATTAAATCGGCCGATTTTCCGGATGGTACTACCGAAATTGTTTACAGGATAACAATTCTCGATGATAATCAAAAATTATCTTCAAGTTTGGTTTCGGTACTAAAAGCTATTCCAGATCCTACAGGAATTAGCCAAGGAGCAGCAGGAGCGGTTTTTCTGCTCTCTACTATCTCGGGTGAAGATATATGTAAATATGCTATTTTTTCAGATGCTAAAGAGGCTGATATGTTCTTGACAACCGCTAAAAAAGACAAAGCTTGTTTGGTGCAAGATAATCCTATCAATAAAGAAGCACGAATTTTAAAGAATAAAAGCTCAGATTGTTTTACTTCTAAAACGCACAATTTATATTTTGCTTTTCAAAGTGATAATTGGGTGATGAAAGAAAAAGTAGTTTTAGAAGTAGTGCCTTGGGTTGATAACAAAGCGACGCGCGGCTGGGACTCAGAAACTAAAAACGAAATCCTATTATTGACCAAAACGTTTAAAGTCTATAATTCGTTAACAGCAAAAGATAATTTTTCTGCTGTATTTCTTGAAAAAATATCTCAAAAATATACCTATCGGGAGTTTTCAAATTTGCTTTCTATAGAAAAAAGTGCCGCCATAGAAACCGGAACCGAGGAAGCATTGCAGAAAACAGGCGAGACCAAAAAATATTACAGTCTTTATAGAGATCGGGCTAATGCCGCTGTAAATAAAGGTAATTTTGAAGATGCTATAATTATTATTCAATCAGAACTTATTGCCAAAAACAGAGCGGCGTCTATCGATTATGCGTTGTTAGGAAAGTATTTTATGCTTTCGAAACAATTTGACAAAGCAGAAAAAACATTGCGTGATGCTATTTCAAAAGATACTACGGACATCGATTTGCAATTGCAATTAGCTCACTTGTATATGTTTACGGATAGAGTTTCTGAATCTAAAGAGATTCATAAAAAATACCAGACGCAAAATATCAATGCTAAAATCTCTTGGGTACAGCAAACCAAAAAAGACTTTGAACTCTTTAAAAAATGTCGTTTACCCGAAGACAACTTCAAAAAGATTCTACGAATTTTAGAATAGTCTATTTTCTATTTTCCTAAAAATGAAAGCCACTTACTATAAGTACATACTCAATTTTAAAAGACCTTCTGGAACTTCTAGAGGTGTTTTAAACAAAAAAGAAACATGGTTTGTCATCATAGAGGAGAAGGGTAAAAAAGGAATTGGTGAGTGCGGTATTCTTCGCGGACTTTCTGCTGACGACCGAGCTGATTATGAAGAAAAACTGCAATGGACTTGCGTTAATATTCATCTTGGAAAAGACCAACTTTGGGAAGCACTTTTAGAATTTCCCTCTATTCAATTTGGAGTCGAAACGGCGTTCCAATCTCTAGCATCCGAAAATCCATTCTTATTATTTCCGTCGGACTTTACTAAAGGAAAACAAAACATCGATATTAATGGTTTGGTTTGGATGGGAGAAGAGTCGTTTATGAAGCAACAAATTGAAGAAAAACTTGCCGAAGGATTTCGTTGTATCAAACTCAAAATTGGAGCTATTGATTTCCAAAAAGAATTGGATTTATTGCGATTTATTCGTCATAATTTTGATTCAAAAACAATTGAAATCCGAGTAGATGCGAATGGTGCTTTTTCTGAAAATAGAGCTTTATATAAATTAAATCAATTATCTGAATTTGAATTACATAGCATTGAACAACCTATAGCGAAAAATCATACTGACAGGATGGCGGAGCTATGCAAAACGACTCCAATTCCGATTGCATTGGATGAAGAGTTAATTGGTGTGTTTTCATATGAAGAAAAAGAGCAACTTTTACAGAAAGTTAGACCACAATACATCATTTTAAAACCAAGTTTTGTTGGAGGATTTCGAGGCACAAGAGAATGGATTGACCTCGCCGAAAAATACCAAATCGGTTGGTGGATAACGTCGGCTTTAGAAAGTAATATTGGTTTAAATGCGATTGCACAATGGACTTTTTTGCAACAAAATATCATGCCTCAGGGACTTGGAACAGGAGGGTTGTACATTAATAATTTTGATTGCCCTTTGGAAGTTACCAATGGACAGTTACTATACAATTCATCGATTAATTGGGAGGTTAAAAGTTTATTGAAATAAGCTTCTATTATTGTTAGTATTTTTGTAAATTTGATTATGAATTATAATAAACTTCTAATGCGCTATTCTTTTTTAATTCTAATCACTTTTTTTCTTTTCACAATATCCTCCTCGTGCACTAAAAAAAATAAGGACGAAATTCAGCCTTCCAAAGGAACTATTACTCAAAGTGTCTATGCCTCAGGAGTTGTAAAATCTGAAAATCAATATACCGTTTATCCTACAGTCAATGGTGTGCTACAAAAAATAAATATCGCAGTAGGTCAATCGATTGCACAGGGTCAATCCTTATTTCAAATAGAAAGCGAAAAGGCTTCTTTAAACACAGAAAATGCTCGTTTGGCATATCAGCTAAGTCAAGAAGGAAATCGCTTTATTCAAGATAAAATTGCCGAAATGGAAACCAAAGTGCAAGCAGCAAAAGATAAATTGACTTTGGATGAATCTGTTTATAAAAGAAACAAAAATATTAAGCAATACAATGTGATTTCAGAAGTAGATTATGAAAAAGTAGAGTTAGCTTATAAAAACTCTAAATCTAACTATGAAGCCACTGTAAAACAATTAGGCCAACTGAAATCGCAACTGAATAACGATCAAAGTCGCAGTAATATCAATTTGAAGCTTAATGAGAAATCACAAAGCGATTTCAATATTAAAAGTACCTTTTCTGGCGAATTATATGATGTCTTGGTTAAAGAAGGCACACTCGTTACAACACAAACGCCCTTGGCAGTTATAGGTAAAAAGAATTTTTTTTTATTAGAATTAGATGTCGATGAAAATGATATGGCTCAAGTACAACTAGGTCAAAAAATGGAAGTAACGATGGACAGTTACAAAGGAAAAGTCTTTGAAGCCATTGTAGATAAAATATATCCTATAATGGATGTTCGTTCCCGAACGTTTAAAATTGAAGCACATTTTACCACACCACCGGTTAAACTTTATCCTAATCTTACCGCGGAAGCCAATATTATTATTCAAACTAAAAAAAATGTCTTGACAATCCCCAGAATCTATCTCGTAGATAAAGAGTTTGTTATGGTAGGTAAAGATGAAAAACGCAAGGTTAAAATTGGTTTAAGCGATTATCAAAATGTTGAAATTTTAGAAGGACTTCAATCAACGGAAACCTTATACAAACCTAAATAATGAACTTTAAACTCATTTTGAATATAGCCTTGCATTTACTTCGGGCGCGTTTAAAACAAACTGTAGTGGCTGCCGTTGGAGTAACTTTTGGAATTGCTATGTTCATTACTTTAGTGAGTTTTATGAATGGAATGAACGATTTATTGGATGGATTGATGCTCAATCGAACCCCGCACGTTCGTTTGTATAACGAAATAAAACCTTCTGAAAATCAGCCCATTTTTTATGCTAAAAAATACAAAAATAACACCAATTTTATTTCTTCAGTAAAACCTAAAGACAGAGGAAAAGCTATATACAATTGCAAGTCTATTATTCATATATTAAAACAAGACAAACGGATTATCGATGTAGCACCCAAAGTAACGGAACCTGTTTTTTTTAATTCTGGTACTATAGAAATTTCGGGAGTGATTAATGGTATCGATGTGCTTGCCGAAGAGAAACTATTCAAAATCAGCGAATACATTATCGACGGAAAAGTACCCGATTTATTGCAGAACAACAGCATCATCATCGGAAAAGGATTAGCCGATAAAATGCTCTTAAACAAAGGAGATATTATCAAAGTGACTACCGCCAAAGGAAATCTTTCTTCTCTAAAAGTTGTTGGGATTTCTCAAGTTGGAATTGCCGATATTGATAATTCCATGAGCTACACTTCTTTGGTTACAGCTCAAAAACTTCTTGG
>CAZSZH010000045.1:0-20776 GCA_964610785.1 uncultured Flavobacterium sp.
AAAATTATTTTTTTGTTTGTTTCAATATTATCTTCAAGAGTAATTTGTAGAAGCAAAACTTCATCGTTCTTTTTGATTTCTTTTAAACTAATCTCATTAGCATCAACTGAATTATAATTTGCAATTTTTCTACCAACAACATCATACACATTCACTGACTTTATTTTTTTTGTTGTTGATTTTATCATTACAGAACTATTCTCAATTACTTGAACTTCATTATTAAAATCTAATTCAGAATTTGACAAATAATCATTTCTATATACAATTTTAAATCGATTGTTATACATTCCATTCCTTGACGTAAAGTTGTAAGGAGTTTCTTTTAAATTATGAATAATATTTAACTGACTATCAATTAAATAAATAATATGATTTTCAAATAGTCCATCAACTGCTGCAATAGCAATACTAAAATTTCCTGTAGTTGTTAAATTAATTCCCAGTGGAACTAAATCATAATTATCAAAAGGAAGTGCTCTTCCTTGTATATTAAACTTTCTATCGTTTACTAAAGAATAAATTCCTATTGGAGTCATTGCTGTAGTTTCAGAATCAAAGAAATTATCAACATCCATAGATGCTCCATCAATATATCCAATTAAAGTCCTATTATTAACTTGATGTGCAGTATCTACAATATCTAACCAAAATCTGTGACGTTCTATATTATTTACATCTATTGCCGAATTATTACTATAATTTGAATTGGTTTTAAAAAAAGTGCTATTAGTATAACTATTGTTTCTTAATCCATTATTGAAAGTAATATTTGAACTAGCTGCTGGACCATCTGCCATTCTTATGAAAAAACCTTGACCCGCACCTATAAATAAATCAGAACTTGCAGCTGGACAACAAGATGTTCCTGTAAAATTAAATGTGTAGTAGTCATTTGGTGTATAATTATATCCAAAACTTTGATAAAAAGGATTTGTAACTAAATTAGATGGCAACATCTGGTGCGTCCATAAACTAACATTTCCTAAAATAACATTATTATTATTAAGTAAAAACTGACTCGCTCGTATTGATGATGGGTAAGGATTTCCTACTAAATTAAAGTTATCACTCAAATTATTAATTTCAGTCCCATTAGTCCCATTATAAGGCAATCCAGTATAACTACCTCTACTCACTGGAACAGTTATTGTACCATTATTAGGAACTCCAATAAAGGTAGATGTAAATGTAGATGCAGTAGTATTTCCAAAACTACTTGGTCCTCTTACAATGTATCCCTGACCAATATTCATTATGCTACTAGATAAATTTACCCAATTGCCTAATCCATTATTTGAATTTGATATAGTTGGATTCCAAACATATTTAGGACCTGTTGTTATTGTAGTCGACAAATTATTAATATTAAAATTTACCACTGGAGATGAATAATAAACATAATCAAACGAACGAACTTTAGAATCTCTTTTGTAAGTTATATTTCCTGTATTGGCAACATCGTTAATTTGAACCAAACTACCATTATTCTCAACAATAAAATTTCCTCCTGTTTCTACATTTACCCAATTAGTAACTGTAATAGTATTATTTGATTTAACTGTTAATGTAGCACCATTTTTAACAGTAACATTACATGCCCAACCTGTATAACTATCTCCCGAAATTATTGGATAATTATTATATGAATTTGAAGGTATTGTTACAATATCTGTGCTGCTAGGTAATATGGCAGGAGACCAATTATTAACATTATTCCAGTCTGTACTAACAGAACCATTCCAATCCTTTTTCTTTATTGTAATATTCATTGGTGCAGATTGAGCCACTAAACCACAGGGCATCATCGATGCATAAGAATAATTACCCGAACTAGTAGCCATGTAGGTATTAGTTGAAGCTCCAGAAATAGCAACACCATTAAAATACCATTGATAGGATGAATACCCAGTAGGAGCAACTAAATTTGCGCTTGCATTAGAACATAATCCTGAAGAATTAAAAGTAATATTTGGCGCAGTCGGTAAAGACGTAAAATTGGTAAAAAAAGCAGCCATACAAAAACCTCCACCTTGCTCAACCATAGAAACAGTAATGGGAACAGTACTTTGAATAGATAAAATATTGGGATTACTGATTTGTGTATTAGTAAAATCAATCAAATACCAACCTGTAGTACCCATTTGACGTCGAACGCCACCTAGAGTTTCTAAATTAGACCCATTAATAGTTACTACTGCTGAAGCACTTTGCAAGAAAACATAACCAAAATAAGGAAGATTATTTCCTGTATAACCTTTAAATTTAGAGGTTTCAACAAATAAAGAACCTGAACAACTTCCAACAGGCGCCAAAACAGACATATCAACCTCACATCCATCAGCTGTTCCTGAATATACAACAACTGGTTTAGTAGAAACCACTCTATTTGCAGAATAAGGATTAGATGAGTCACCATTTACAAAAGCATAATAATCCCCAGCATTTGTTAAATTGATTGTGGTAGAACTAGAAAGTGCACCTGAAAGTAAAAAATTAGATATTATTACACTTGTATTTGCTTGAGTAGCTACAATTACGGTCTGTTCAGCAGTATTATTTCCGTTACCTCGAACAACAAAATAATCATTTCCCAGAACATTAATTGGAGGAACCTGATCCACAACACCATCACCACAAGCAACTGGAGCATCTTGTGCTGCACCTGAGTTAACAACCGTTCCATTAGAAGTTTCTAAAAGACTACCTATAGATGTTTGAAACAAATAACACTGTCCTGCATTTAAGGTGGTTAAAACTGTTCCATTTAATTTAACTATTGTTCCATCATAAATAGCCATCACGCTATAGCATTGATTTGTTATTCCACTGGTTGTAGCTCTGTAATATCCCAATCTATATTGTGTACCTATCCCGGCATCCCCATAGCTTGACAATGATGCATTACCCTTAATGTAAGGTAGCTCTGTATTAGAACCACCAGCATCTGAAGCAACATTTCTATAATTAACTGCGACTAAAGAATTTGCACTAATAATTAAACCCCCATCTGAAATTATAGTATTAAAAGAATAATTATTTAATGATCCTGGACTTCCAACAAATCTATAAACCGCTGGAGCACCTTTAATGGTTGTTAAAGTCGTGACCAAGGTTCCATTACTCTTGCTAACTGTAACTGTAACAGATGTAGTTGAATTGGTTGAAATAACAAGTTCATTTGCATTACTGTAATATTGCCAAGGACATGGGGCTAAATAATGTTGACTGTAATACTGCGCTTTACTAATTACTGAAATTAAAATAAAACAAATGATAAATAATTTCTTGGACATAATTTCCACTTAATTAATTCTTTGCAAAGATATTACTTAAAAAGTATAAAAAATATAAATTTACATTTTTTTTAAAAAAAAAGTCGTTGAAATGAGTAAAAAAAAGGTTTAAAAGTAAATAAATACGATGAAAAACATTTAATCTCATTTTAATACTAAAAAAACTACATCCCTAAAAATAACTGTTTTTTTTTAAGAAAATTCTTAAAAATAAATATCATATAAATATACAATTAAGTTAACAATTAATTTACCGTAAGCTAAAATTGAATATTTTATGTTGGTCTTTTAAAAAAAATAGTAATGAGTAATAAAAAAAAGGTTCTCAAAACTTGAGAACCCTTTGGTTATTTATCTATTGCCCCTAAAACCCGCTTCATAAAGTCGTTTAAGGCATCTTTCTTGTCTTTTCCTTCCTTTATCATTTTATGAACTTCAAGTGCTCCATACATATTGGAAATCAATTCACCTATAACATCTAGCTCTTCTTCTTTTAGAGACGTTATCTCAGTAAGATTTTCAAGTACTTCAATCGTTTCATTAATATAATCTTGATCGTTATCCTCAATAAATTGAGTGAGATTTTTTATTACAGGTAATTTCATTTTTTTGTTATTTATGATTCTTAAATAGCTAGATTTCGGAACTCAAAATTCATCATCTAACTGTGTAAAAATCGATTTTACAATACCTCATTAACCAATTCTGCTAATACTTCTGCTTTATTGGTTTGAGTTTGATTCACTAATACTCCATTTTTAAAAGTCGCAAAAGTAGGAAGATTATCTACTTTTGCCATTTTTCTAGATTCGGGAAATTGTTCTGCATCTACAAGTAAGAAAGGAATACATTCATTTTGTGAAGCAAATAGTTTGAATTTTGGCTTCATTATTCTACAATTACCACACCAGGATGCGGCATATTGAACTACCACTACAGTATTATTTGCTACTATTTCTGCTAAATTATCTTTTTCTATTTCTTGAAACATAGTTTAAAAATTTCAATATCAAATCCAAAAATCAAGAGCAATCTCAAAATAGTAAGCTTGTAATTGCCATTGTAATTGTAATTGAATTATTAATGATTTGCTAAATAAGAGGCAGTACTAGTTCTATCAGCATGCATAGCATCTTTCCCTTCTTCCCAATTAGCAGGACAAACTTCACCTTTCGTTTGAACGTGGGTATACGCATCTACTAGACGTAAATATTCGGCAACATTTCTTCCTAATGGCATGTCGTTTACACTTTCGTGGAAAATTTTACCTTCTTCATCGATTAAATAAGTAGCTCTGAAAGTTACATTCGAACCTTCTAAAATTTCATCATTCAATTCTTCATCATAAACCCATTGTGCATCAAGAATTTCTAGTGCTGCTGACAAATTACGTGTTGTATCTGCTAAAATTGGATACGTAACTCCTTCTATTCCACCATTGTTTTTTGGAGTGTTTAACCAAGCAAAATGTACTTCGTTTGTATCACATGAAGCACCAATAACCATGGTGTTTCTTTTTTCAAATTCTTGTAAAGAAGCTTGAAAAGCATGCAATTCAGTTGGACACACAAAAGTAAAATCCTTTGGATACCAAAATAAAAGTACTTTCTTCTTGTTTTTAATTGCTTCATCAAGAACGTTAATTCTTAAATTATCTCCCATAAAAGAGATGGCATCTACGGTAATGTTTGGGAATTTTTTTCCTACTAAAGACATGGTATTTAATTTTAAAGTTAAAATTTATTTTTCTTCTGCAAATTTAATTCTAAATGCTGCTTTTAATATTATTTTTAATTATGTTTTTTTATTTAATGATAGTTTTACTTGATAGTAAGCCAATTTTTGATTTTTTTTATTTCCCAATAATATTATGCTATATTTGTTTTTATTAAATTTACATTAAATAAATGAATTTTTCAAATTTATTTCGAAAAAAATCCGTTCAAGATATATTGAATCAAGTGGCAAAAAATGAAGCCGACGGACATCATTCTCTTGGAAAACATTTAACTGCTAGAGATTTAACCGCTTTTGGAATTGCAGCTATTATAGGAGCTGGTATTTTTAGTACGATTGGAAAAGCAAGTGCAGATGGAGGTCCAGCTGTTATCTTTTTATTTATCTTTACTGCAGTAGCATGTAGTTTTGCGGCTTTTGCTTATGCAGAGTTCGCTTCTATGGTTCCGGTTTCGGGAAGTGCTTACACCTATTCTTATGTTGCTTTTGGTGAAATTATAGCTTGGATAATTGGCTGGGCTTTGATTATGGAATATGCCATTGGCAATATTACGGTTGCCATTTCATGGAGTGATTATTTTACAGGACTGCTCGACAGTATGGGAATTCATCTTCCTCAATGGGTTCAAATGGATTATTTAACGGCTTCTAATGGATTTAAAGATGCTACCGCGTTGATGCAAGGGGGCAAAACATATGAAAATTTATCGGATGGACTAAAAGCTGCGTACACGGCTTATAGTACTTCTCCAACATTGGGTTCATTGCATTTAATTGCCGACTTTCCTGCTTTGTTAATTATTGTCTTAATCACTGCATTAGTTTATCGAGGTATGAAAGAATCACGGAACGCCAGTAATCTGATGGTAGTGGTAAAGTTGTGTATCATCCTACTGGTTATTGCGGTGGGAGTATTTTATGTAGATACAGCCAATTGGCATCCATTTGCTCCAAATGGAGTATCTGGGATTCTTAAAGGAGTTTCAGCGGTATTCTTTGCTTACATAGGATTTGACGCTATTTCTACTACAGCAGAAGAATGTAAAGATCCTCAACGCGATTTACCAAGAGGTATGATGTGGGCCATTATTATCTGTACTATTTTATATGTAATTATTGCTTTGGTTCTTACAGGAATGGTGCATTATGCTGATTTGAATGTGGGTGATCCACTAGCATTTGTCTTTGATAAATTAAATCTAAAATGGATGTCGGGCGTAATAGCTGTAAGTGCTGTTATTGCTATGGCAAGTGTACTCCTTGTATTTCAAATGGGACAACCTCGTATCTGGATGAGTATGAGCCGAGACGGTTTATTACCAAAACGTTTTGCAAAAGTGCATCCTAAATTTCATACGCCGTCCTATGCTACAATTATTACTGGTTTTGTTGTAGCTATCCCTGCTTTATTTTTAAACTTGACTATGGTTACCGATTTATGCAGTATTGGCACTTTATTTGCTTTTGTTCTCGTATGTGCTGGAGTGTTAGTGTTACAAAATAAAAAGGACATCCCTCGCGGAAAATTTAAAACGCCTTATATCAACTCTAAATATGTTTTCCCATTACTCCTGCTTATCGGAATTGGAATTGCTTTTACAGTAAACAAAAAAGACACTATGGCTTTTTTATCCAATGAAAAACAAGTGAATGCCCCTTCAGATATTGTGACGTCGCTTAATAAAGAACAAACTAAACAAGTTTATAACTATTTAGTTTCCATAAAAAAAGAAGTAACGACAACCGATTTAGAAAAGCTATTGAGCTCATTCAATGAGAATAAATCAAACTATAAAGCGATTGTTGACCATATGCCAATTGCGGAATCCTTAAAATATGACTCTGGATTTAGCTTATTCAAACACAAAATACCGATGTGGATTTTCTTATTATCTTTAATTGGAATGGCGGTTTGGTCTTGGAAACAAAATTTATCTTTAATTCCATTACTGGGTTTAATCTGTTGTTTGTATATGATGGCAGAGTTAAGTATCTGGAACTGGATTTATTTTACCTGTTGGTTATTGATTGGACTTATCATCTATTTTGGATTCAGCCACAAGAACAGTAAATTAAATAGAATTTCAGATTAAATAACGGATTGTGTAACACATATAAACAAAAGTAAACCATTCATTTGCCTATACATTTAATTAAGATGTAGGTTGTACGACATTTAAAAAGTAATAAAAAAAATTATCGGAGTTCTTTTTATCCTATTTTCTTTTAGTGTTTCTGCACAAATTATTGATTCGGTTAAAAATAAAAATGCAACCCTTAGTTTGGCTGAATTTGTAGAAACCGTGAAAGCAAAAAATCAATCCATAAAAAATGCAAAAAGTATTAATGTGATGGTTAATGATTTATTAATTGAAGATTTAAATGATTTTAAGATTGACCCAAGGACTATTTCTAGATTGGAAGTTTTAGTTTTAGAGCCTAACGGGGTCAAACCAGAAGAAACAAAACCTTCTATTATTATAACTACTAAAATAAAGTAAGGATTTATTAGTCTAATACAATAATAAAATAAACATTCTGAACGGTAAAATTGTTTAATAATGCTAAAAAAAACATTATTTTCTTTATATAAGCTATTTTTTTTCTATGTTTGCCTTGATTAATTTCTTTCAAAGAACTAAAATAAATAAAGAAATAGTTTTTAGATCTTTAGATATTTAACAAAGAGTATAGTTTTAAACAAATTAAAAAAAATGAAAAAAGCGATAAAAAAAGTTATCCCTTATTGGTTATTAAGAATGCAAAAAAATATTGTAATATGGTACAGAAATAAATATAATCCAAAATTTCGAAATATGACAACTGATGAAGTTTTTACAGAAATTTACAGAAGTAATCATTGGGAAAGTTCCGAAAGTGTTTCTGGGTCGGGTTCAGAAATAAAACAAACCCAAACATTAGTCAATGAGTTAAATAAACTATTTCTTGAGTTAAATATAAAATCAGTTTTAGATCTTCCTTGTGGAGACTTTAAGTGGATGCAGAAGGTTGATTTATCTAAAATTGATTACACTGGCGCGGATATTGTTGAAGATTTGATAAATAACAACAAAAAAAAATATCAAAATGATGAAAATATTAAATTTTTAGTTCTTAATTTAATTACCGATTCATTGCCTAAAAGCGATCTTATAATTGTTAGAGATTGTCTTGTTCATCTATCCTTTAAAGATATCCATAATGCTATTAAAAATATAAAAAATTCAGGTTCTAAATACTTATTAACCACAACCTTTACCAATTATCATCCCAACCTTGATATAGTGACTGGTAATTGGAGACCATTGAATTTACAAGAAAAGCCGTTTAACTTTTCTACTCCAATGTTAATAATAAATGAGAATTGTACTGAAGGCAATGGAGTGGTTAAAGATAAAGCAATGGCTTTATGGGATATAAATGAAATTTAATATGTAACAACGTGATATTCACAAAATTTGTAAGGGTTTTTTAAAATCTAATCCGTGCTTTTCTTTTAAAAAAATTAATCTTTTTTTAATCAATTACAGTATGAAACTATTAAACCTTATACATTACTCTTAATAAAGAAAAATTTAACATATTTCAATATAAATTGCTAGTATTGAAGTGCATTCTAGACTTGATAATCTTATTATTTATTAATTTTGTTTTTCATAATGCAATCTCTGAATTGAATTCTAAAACCTCTAAAGTTAGGAATAATGTTAAAAACTAGTCATGAAAAACATAGTTTTTTTATTTTTTGTAGCCTGTCAAATGGTTGTCTATGGTCAAAAGGACACCATAAAAATCAAAAATCCTCAGGGTCTTAACTATTCAAAAACTAATTATCCAAAAAACGACGAGCTAACTTATAATCAATTTATTGGAGAGACCATTGCTGGTTTCAAACTTGCCAATGGTTGGCGAACCGACAGCATTAATGGGGGATTCAATAAAGAAATTTACAGCAATCCTTATATAAAATGTGAAAGCGATTATATCGGTTTTGACAAAAATAAGTTTTTGAAAGTGTATCGATTTAAAAACGGTAAAAGGTTTACTGGGAAAATTGTTGATACCTTAAACTTATGTTATAGTTATCCTAATCGAGTAGGCATCTATTATTATAGGGAAACTACTTATGAAAGAAGAGATATCCAAGTAATTCTCCAGACTAATTGCGTCAATGGACTAGTTGATGGCGTCGGCACTTTATGTGTATTAACTTCAATTAAAGAAATTTCACAATGTTTTTTCAAAAAAGGGGAACTCGAAGGTGAAGTAAAGAATATTGGAATTTTAACCGATAACATTGAAAAGAAAACATATAAAAAAGGTAGTTTCAGGGCAATAAATCAAATTGAAACCGATAAAGATGGGAACAAAATTGAGCCAGATAAAACACTATCTTTCAAGGAAGTTTATGAAACTCTTTTAAATCCTTATGAAATTGTAAAAATCAACAAAAAAGCAAAACAAACCTTCATCGAAAATAGTAGAAAGTCCAGTGCATTATTTCGGAACCCAATACTAATTGAACCTTTGGATATTATTTTAAGGTATTTTACCTCAATTAAAAAACAAACACTAGTAAAGAAAGACAGTACAAATGGCGTTTCAATACGCGAATTTAAATACGAGGGCAATAAAATTATTTTTTATTCATTAACAGAAACGAATTTCAATAGGAATTCTGAAATCATTGAGTGTTATGACAAAAATGATAGACTAATAATGGTGAGGTATAACAATGTTAATTTTGAAGTAATCAAAAATTTAGATTATCCCGACTATCTTAAATTCTATGAAAAAGTAGGTTACGGGTACAATTTGACAGCATATAGCTACAACAAGAATGGAACGTTACTTAAAGCTACTAAATATGCAGGTATTAATGACAACGATATTGATACAATGTGTGATTATAGCGATTTTACTGCCGAGGTATTATCTTTAACAACTTCTAAACCCCTATCAATTATACCGAAAGTTTTATAAACAAGATGGCAAAATCCATAAAAAGAAAAACAATAAATAAACAAAGAAAAACTAATTTTTAAAATCATCTTTAGTAATAGTTTTTTCTAGTAGTTTCAATTCTTTTTGATCTGCAAGAGCCAGCAACGAAAAAGTATTATTATTTACAATAATTTTCATTGTTCGATTTGCGTCTTTGCTAATTTTTGATTTATTGATTTTAACATCATTATTAAATTTTCCGTTTAACTCGATTTGGAATATGTTATTTTTAAATTTATAACCCCAATGTCTTGGATATGTCCCACAACGGATAGCTCCGAATTTCATTCCGTGCGCACAAAGAGAGTAAAAACAAACACAAACTACAAGGATAAAAAGTTGTAGTTTTTTTATAATAGTTGGATTCTACATTTTTTCTTTCAGATTTTTTTAAAGGTGATTGTGCGCAATGATTGTAAATATGAGCTATCGTGTTTATTTTAATTCTTTTAAAGTTCTATTTCAAAAAGGTAGCAATAAAAAATAGTAATTATATTTGAAATGTTAAAACAATTTTAACCCTATTCTAAAAATAAGGTAGTAGATTTACTCGATTTTTAAATAAATAACCATTATTGATGTATTTTAAAAACAAAATTTCAGTGATCATGTCGGTCTATAATACCCCATTTGTGATAGTAAAGAGAGCAATAGATTCCGTTTTAAATCAAGATTTTACTGATTTTGAATTTATTATAATAGACGATGGAAGTGATAATAATTCACAATTTGAAATCTTAAATTATGCTATAGCAAACGAAGATAAAATCACCTATTTGCGTCATAAAAATTGCAGTCAATCTGATTCCATTAATAGGGGAATTCAAATTAGCAATAGCGAATACATTACCGTTATTGATGCTGATGATGAATATAAACCAAATCATTTAAGTACTTGTTTGTCTGAAATGAAATCGTTAGACTTAATTGCGTCTACAACTGAAACGATTATTGAAACCGAATCGGATTATTATGTACCCGATCGTTTTGATATCAATAAATTGATTCATGTTGACGATTGTATTTTGTTTGCTACTCTTTTTGGAAAAAAAGAAGTTTTTACTACCCTCAATTTTAAAAATATGTATGGTGCCGATGCTCATTTTTATGAATGTGCCGAACAGCAATTTATGGTCCAAAAACTTGACTTACGAACCTATATTTATTATAGAAACAACCCAAATAGTGTTACTGCAAAAGTGAAAAATAATACTGCTACAATTAATGATTGATTTTAAATTGCAACAAAACCTTGTAATTGCTGCTCATTTTACGGGTTTATATGATGTAAACAGAAATGTTACATTAAATGACGATGATTTTTCAATAATTTCCGATTGGGCAAAATCGGTTTATGATTTACAATTGCAAGGCATTATTTTTCATAATAATTTTTCAGAACAAACCTGTAAAGAAAATCAAAACAAGTACATTCGTTTTATAAAAGTGGATTACAATAAAAAATTCAAACCTAATGTGTATCGCTATTTTGTATACAATCAATTTTTAAAACAGCAAGCCCAATCAATTAAAAATATATTTTTTACAGATGTATCCGATGTAATTGTTTTAAGAAATCCTTTTCTAGAAACACTTTATTTAAAAAATTCAGAAGCTATTTTTTGTGGAGATGAACCCGAAATATTAGATAACGAATGGATGCGAAACCACTCAAAACACCTACGAAATCAAATTTCAGATTACGCTATATTTGAATCTAATTTTAAAGAACAAACCCTGCTTAATTGCGGAATAATAGGTGGCACTATTAATACAATGAAACCTTTTATAGAAAAATTATGGGCTATTCATCAACAATTTAATTGTGGTAATGAAACACTTTATACCGGCGACATGGGCGCTTTTAATTATTTGATTAGAACACAATTTAACAATAAAATCATACACGGGAGTCCTGTAAATACTGAATTCAAAAAATATGAAACGGAAACATCGTGTTGGTTTAAACACAAATGATAAAATAGATAATGTTGAATAAAACTAGGTAAACTGATTTTGATGATCAACTTCAACTCGGATGACACCTGATTGATAACTAACTTACGAATTAAACATGGGTTATCAAGGCACAAAAACAATTGGATTTTAATAGGCTTTTTTAAAAAACATAAACCATAAATAGCATGGAAAAGTTATCAAATGAAGAACTAGAACAAGTACTTTCAACTTTGAATGGTTGGAACTACGAAAACCCTTTTATTGAAAAGAAATTTTAGTTTAAAAATCATATAAATGCATTTTCTTTTATTACAAAAGTAGCACTTATTGCCGAAAAATTAAATCATCATCCTAATTGGTCCGGCGTATATAATGAAGTTATTATAAAGTTAAGCTCTCATGATGCAGCAGGAATAACAAAAAAAGACATTGATTTTGCAATTGAAATAGAAAACTCTTTCTGATTAATTTTTTTAATATTTATTGATAACTAGTATTTATTTGTATTACTTCTTGAAGATTAGTTGCTAAGTATTAGATCAATATTTTTTCTACCAATACAGTTATTAGAAGGTTTGTGTTTTGAACGCTTTACTGTTGGAGTTTGAGAAAAACTTTAATATCTTAAATTATAAAACCACTTAAAGGATTTCTGCGCTAGTGGAAGGTAACAAAATAGAACCATAATCACATTGTAATGATGTGATTTTTTTAGATTTTTTTTAATTTAATGAGTGGTTAGATTGCAAACTTAAATAAAATAAAATATAAGAATTTAACTACAAAATTTGCTAAAAAAGCGAAAATCTGAAATGAAAAGTCAAATTTTTACTTCAAGCAAAAAAAGATTAAAAGAATTGAATAAAAAATAATAACCAAATAAGATCCTGATTATAAAAATAGTTAAAAATATTTTATTTATAGATAAAAAACAAATACCTATAGATAGATTTTTTTAATACTTATTTTTATATACAGTTCTGGATATGAGTATTTTCGATTTAAATTTCAAAAAACCTTCCTGACTTATACAACATAAAATATTTTGCAAAAGTTGTAGTAAAAAAAATCTATTTATTTATCTATTTTTGAAACGAAATCAAAAAAAATCTAATGGATAAAAAGTTAAAAAGTTATGAATTTTAATGATTATTATAAATAAAACATATCAAAATGAAAAAAATAAAAAAGAACTTTTTGCTACGAAATAGCATTATCACGGTTGTTATTTTTTCCTTAATATCTGCTCCTGTCTTGGCATGTACAGGTATTACTTTAAAATCAAAAGATGGCGGTGTTATTGTTGCCCGAACGGTTGAATGGGCATTAAACGATGCACAGCACAACCAACTACTTTTAGTTCCTAGAAATAAAGAATTTAGAGCACAAACCCCTATGGGATTTAATGGAAAGAATTGGAAAGGAAAATACGGATTTGTAACCCTGACGGCTTATGGTCAACCTTATGGACCTGACGGATTAAATGAAGAGGGATTGTATGTAGGTGTTTATTATCTTCCGGGGTTTGCAGAATATTCTGTTTATGATAAAAACAAAACTGCAAAATCAATGAGCGTGGGCGACCTGATGCAATGGATGTTATCGTCTTTTAAAACGGTGGAGGAAGTACTAGCACATTTAAACGAAGTTATTGTGGTTAGCGTAGAAAATAAAGATTTTGGTGGAGCGGATCTTCCCTTTCATTTTAAGATAGTGGACCCATGTGGAAATAGTAAAATAATTGAAATTGTAAATAAAGGGGAAGTAAAAATTTATGATCCTTATTTAGGAGTAATAACGAATTCGCCAACCTATGATTGGCATATTATTAATCAAAGAAATTATCTAAATCTGACCACTATGCCTCCTCAACAAAAAACTTTTGGTGACTATCAAGTAAATCCAACTGGTGGTGGTTCGGGTTTATTAGGTATGCCAGGTGATTTTACGCCACCATCAAGATTTGTGCGAGCTGCTGCTTATACTGCTTCTTGCCGTTCGCTTTCAACTTCTACTGAAGCTGTATTTGAATCTTTTAGAATTCTAGATAATTTTAATATCCCATTAGGAGCACAAGTTCCTCCAGAAAAGTTGCCTGCAGATATTGTTAGTGCAACGCAAGTTACTTCCTCGTGCGATTTAAAAGAAAAAATATACTATTACCACACCATGTGGAATAGAACCATCCGAAAAATAGATTTGAAAAATATTGATTTTGAGTCGATAAAAGAACAAATAATAGACGACGATAGTACTAAGGAAAATAATATAAAAGACGTAACTCCTAGTACTAAAAAAACAAAAAAGAAGTAAAAATTGTTATGAAGGAAACAAAAATGAATGCTATAGATAAAACAATTCACGTTACAGAAAAAACAATATATTATATCTTGTCTGTTTTAATACTTTTATTTGTAGTATATGAGGTACTTGATCTGATTTATTTATTTTATGTAGAAGTTTCGCAAGCATCCATTTCAGAAAACAGATCGTTAGCACTGAAGGGTGTTCCATTGTTTTTTAATATAATAATTGCCTTAGAAATTCTAGAAACATTCAAAGGGAATACCGATAATATTTTGAATAAAGTCAAAATAATTTTGCTTATTGCTCTAACAGCTATATCTAGAAAAGTAATAGTTATGGATGTTAAACATATAGATTTTCAAATAGAATTAGGTATTTCCATTTTGATATTTACAATTTGTATCGGATATTTTTTTCTGAATAGTTCTTTAAAAAAAAATAATTCCGAATAATGAAAAGTTGCAATAACTATTTTAATAAAGAATTATAAACAAAAATAATCTTAAATAAATGTCTTATTTAAATGAAATAGATGCTTGGAAAATATCATTGATTTTGATGTGTATGACCATGCTGTTTACTTGGTTTGGATACAAACTTGGTAATTATAAACTAAGTAATCAAAAGCAAAATATCGCATTGGACTCGAGTATCAGTATTGGTTCTATATCTGGATTACTTTTTCTTTTATTGGCTTTTACTTTTAGTATGAGCGTAAGCAGATACGACACTCGAAGACAAATTATTATTGAAGAGTCCAACAAGATTAGTACGGCATTACTTCGTGCGGATTTATATCCAGAAAAAGAACGATTATTGTTTAGAAATGATTTTAAACAATATATTGAAGCAAGAATAAATTATTACAAAGCGGGAATAGACACCAAAAAAATAAAGCATTCAAACACGCAGTCGCAATCCATTTCATCAAGACTGTGGAAAAGAGCATCACTACTTTCGCATGATATTTCCAATACCGATGCTACACGTCAAATGATTCCAGCTTTAAATGAAATGTTTGATATTACAACAACTAGGTCATCCGCAGAAAAAGCAAAAGTTCCGGATAGCATTATTTGGCTTTTATTCATACTAGCAAGCATCACTTCATTTTTCTCTGGTTATTTTTCAACCTTGAAAGGCAAAACTGATTGGTTAATAGAATTTGTTTTTTGCTTAATGATTTCCATCACCATATTGTTTATATTTGATTTAGACCGACCGTATAGAGGATTTGTAACATTAGACGAATCTAATAGAAGTATAATTGAATTGCGAAATTATTTTAATTAAGTCGAAAGTATTTTGCGAAAATTATTATAACGCATCGCATAAAAATAAAAAAATATACTATTTGTAAGGATTTTGCAATAATAAACATAAAAAAATTAATTGTAAATAACTTGTATTTAGTGTAAATCATTTGAGCACAATGCTACAAATTATACTTTGCAATATGAAACAAAATTTAATTTTTAAAATCTTCTTTAGTAATAGTTTTTTCTACTAGTTTCAATTCTTTTTGATCTGCAAGAGCAAGCAACAAAATAGTATTATTTTTTACAATAATTTTCATTGTTCGATTTGAGTCTTTGCTAATTTTTGATTTATTAATTTTAACATCATTAGTATATTGGCCATTTAACTCGATTTCAAATATGTTATTTTTAAATTTGTAATCAATTCTTTCAATCAAAAATTCTATCGATGATTTTGAAGAGGAGCTCAACAACTTATCTGCCAATTTCAAAGAAACAGTTCCTTTATCGAGGGTGATATTGCCACTTCCCTCTTTGAAATTATCCACCACAGATACAATTTCATTATAAATAACAGGAAAAGACGGATATTTGCTTGTATCATTACCAACATTAAATTTAAGTTTGATATTTTCATCAAAAAAATCCGTTTCAAAGATAAATCTTGGAATGATTTTTAGGCTATAAAATGAGGCAACATTTGCACTACTGCCATTATTTGAAGTTTGTAAATTACTGTAAAAAAGCTTATTAAAGTACTTTCGTAATCCAATTCTAAAAAAATTCGTTTCATTATTGAAAACCGATACTTGCTCTTCATACAAAAATAAATTATTCAATTTTGGATAATAATTTTGAGAATAGGTATAACTTATTGAAAAAAGAACAATTAAAACGGATAGTTTGAATGTATTTATTTTCATAAATAAACAAGTGCTTTAAAACAAGTTTCTACAAAAACTCTTTCAACTCAGATTTTAAAAATGCCAATGCAATATTTGTAGCCGATTCACCTTCAAACAAATCTTTTAAGATAGTTTCACGTAGTTTATCTGAATTAGCCACTTCGGGGT
This sequence comes from uncultured Flavobacterium sp., assembly GCA_964610785.1. Taxonomy (GTDB): domain Bacteria; phylum Bacteroidota; class Bacteroidia; order Flavobacteriales; family Flavobacteriaceae; genus Flavobacterium. The sequence continues at coordinate 16,636 of CAZSZH010000045.1, forward strand.
TTAAGGCGGTTTTTCTAATATTCTGGATAATTGTGTTTTTTGCAGTCATAATCATCGTCCAACACTCATCCGAGACATAAATTTGCTGCGTAATATTGTGTTCATATTCTTGTTCAATATGCCTAACTAATAATTGCTGATATTCATTTTTATCATCATTTAATGGTACAACACGAATCAAGAGTTTAGACGGATTGATCCTTTCTAATAATAGTGCTAACCGCTCAAAGGCTTGCAATTTTATTGGCAACGCTTGCTTTTGATTTTCTTTCAGCAACGCAAAGCGTCTTCGTTGTTCATCATTTTTATAAAAATATTTAAACATGTAAAGAGCTACAACGCCGGTAACTATGGCAGGCAGTGTATAAAAACCTAATTCAATAAGTTTATCAGTATTCATTATTTATTGTAATTGTATTTGAGGTAATTTTTGAGCAAACCATGTTTTATCTCGATCCAATTTGTTTTCCATAGTATACTTTTTCTTTTTAGTATTTACAGTTAACTGTCCGAAATATGTTGTTTTTCCCTTTTCAATTTCAAAGTTCATTTCTAACGGAATATCAAATAACATTTGCTCATGTCTGGTATTGTCATAAATTTTAATTTTCGAAAACTTATACTTTCCAGCTGGTTTTACAACAGAAAATAAAAAATAGATTTTTCTTCGTTCTTTAAAATCTCCCCGTGAATCTCGAACAGAAAATTGTCCATTAACATTTCCGTAATCGGAAATAGAAGGAAGAACATCTTTATATTCAAAAGTATAACTGCGATAGGTTTTATTTTCAAGACAAATCGTTCCTACAATCATACCTTCATTGTTATTTACATTGTAGGTAGTCGTCAGTTTTTTGAAGGGAGCAGACGAACATCCTGCAAGAACCAATATTAAAAAACTTAAGAGAGTTAATTTTGTTTTCATAAGTTCAAAAATTTGAATTTAGTTGGAAACAAAGAAAATCATTTTTTTAGTTGGATGCAAAAAATAGTTAATAAATCGGATAGAAATTTATTGGTATTCATAGTAAGTAAACCTATTTTTGTAATCCTCTTAAATAAAAAAAGTAGTCTCAACAATGCAAAGATATATTAGCCAACTAAATCAAGCACAACAAGAACCTGTTCTTCAAAAAGACGGTCCTATGATTATTATAGCTGGCGCGGGTTCTGGAAAAACTAGAGTACTCACCATGAGAATTGCTTATTTGATGAGTTTGGGTGTTGACGCTTTTAATATTTTAGCCTTGACTTTTACCAACAAAGCAGCACGTGAAATGAAAAAGCGTATTGCCGATATTGTAGGAACCAATGAAGCCAAAAACCTTTGGATGGGAACATTCCACTCTGTTTTTGCTAGAATTTTAAGAAGTGAAGCTGATAAACTTGGATATCCCTCCAACTTTACCATCTATGACACACAAGATTCCGTTCGACTGATTTCGGCGGTAATTAAGGAAATGCAATTAGACCGAGATGTCTACAAACCAAAACAAGTGTTAGGAAGAATTTCTTCATATAAAAACTCTCTGATTACTGTAAAAGCTTATCTAAATAACCCCGAATTGCAAGAGCAAGATGCGATGTCAAAAAAACCTCGATTGGGTGAAGTATATGCCAATTATGTCGACCGATGCTTCAAAGCGGGAGCTATGGATTTTGATGATTTATTGCTAAAAACCAATGAATTATTAAATCGTTTTCCAGATGTTTTAGCTAAATATCAGGATCGATTCCGATACATAATGGTAGACGAGTACCAAGACACCAATCATTCTCAATATCTTATCGTTCGCGCTTTATCAGATCGCTTTCAAAATATATGTGTCGTTGGAGATGATGCACAAAGTATCTATGCCTTTCGTGGAGCAAACATCAATAACATTTTGAACTTCCAAAAAGATTATGAAAATGTAAAAACCTATCGATTGGAACAAAATTATCGTTCTACCAAAAACATCGTAGAAGCAGCCAATTCGATAATTGATAAAAACAAAACCAAGTTGGATAAAGTCGTTTGGACAGCTAATGATTATGGTGCAAAAATAAAAGTACATCGCAGCGTAACTGATGGTGAAGAGGGACGATTCGTAGCTGGAGAAATCTTTGAACAAAAGATGCGTAACCAACTGAATAATGGTCAATTTGCCATTTTATATCGTACCAATGCACAATCGCGAGCTATGGAAGATGCTTTGCGCAAACGAGATATTCCATATCGAATATATGGTGGATTATCATTCTATCAGCGCAAAGAAATCAAAGATGTTCTTTGTTACCTTCGTTTGGTTATCAACCCCAAAGATGAAGAAGCCTTAATTCGTGTAATTAATTATCCCGCACGTGGAATTGGTGATACTACAGTTGAAAAACTTACCGTAGCAGCCAATCATTACAAACGTTCCATTTTTGAAGTAATGGAACACATAGACAAAATTGATCTCAAACTAAATTCGGGAACCAAAACCAAGTTGCAAGATTTTGTAACGATGATTAAAAGTTTTCAAGTAATTAATGAAAGTCAAGATGCCTTTTATGTAACCGATCATGTAACCAAAAAAACAGGTTTAGTTCAAGAACTAAAAAAAGATGGAACACCCGAAGGAATAGCTCGTATAGAAAATATTGAGACGCTCATGGGTGGTATTAAAGATTTTATTGAGGGACAAAAAGAAATTGATGGCGCGAGAGGAGCTTTATCTGAATTTATGGAAGATGTAGCTTTAGCCACCGATTTAGATAACGATACAGGAGACGATGATAGAGTGGCTTTAATGACGATTCATTTGGCAAAAGGTTTGGAGTTCCCGTATGTCTTTGTTGTGGGAATGGAAGAAGATTTATTCCCAAGTGCGATGAGTATGAACACGCGTAGCGAACTAGAGGAAGAACGCCGATTATTTTATGTTGCATTGACAAGAGCAGAACATCAAGCTTATTTAACTTATGCGCAATCACGCTATCGTTGGGGAAAACTTACCGATAGTGAACCATCTCGATTTATAGAAGAAATTAAAGACGATTATTTAGAATACATTAATCCGAATGACGCTACGGGATATCGCTACAAACCCATGATGGATATTGACATCTTTGGTGATATTGATAAATCTAAAATACGATTAGCAAAACCTACTGCCGGGACACCTCCAAAAAAATATGGAGATGAACCTGTTTCTTCATCAAACATTCGTAAATTGAAACCTGTTTCAGGAAATGCACCAACAAATTCGGGGTCGAATTTATTTGATAACAAACTAATAGCAGGTAATATAGTAATGCATGAACGTTTTGGAAAAGGCGAAGTTATCAATCTTGAGGGAATAGGGGCTGATAAAAAAGCTGAAATACGATTTGAAGTTGGCGGAATAAAAAAGCTGCTTTTACGATTTGCAAAATTAGATGTTATTGGTTAAAAGAAATTACTTAAATTTCAAAAAAAAACAAACCCCTGCAAATCAAACATTTGCAAGGGAAAGAGTGGAGTCGCCGAGAATCGAACCTTTCGAAAAACGGCTTATTTAATAACAGTTAAGAAAGGTTACATTATTAGGGTAACCGATATTACCACCTGTATTGACTATTCAAATTATCTTAAATCGTATGATGTAAAAATATGAAATATTATTGGAATATTAAAGCATCAAGGCTAAAAATTGAACTAGTTATGTGAGGGCTTGATTATGCGTTTTTCGATTAAAATCTGGTTGAAGTATTTTTCAGTTTTAACCAAAAATCAAGTGAGTTACTTGTTCATATTTTATTCCTGTATATGCACAGAACTCTTCAATCGTTAGGAACTCATTATCGAGTTTGCTAAGGTCGTTTTTTATCTTTTGCATCAATCTAGTGCTTTGGCGATAACTCTTGCCTGTTATTCGCTGTATGTCTTTTGGATAGATGCAGACCCTTTGACTGTTACTTTTCATACTTTATCTATGCCTTTGCTATAGCTTTACTATACTTCTGATGTGCCGAAAATCTGTCGCAATTTAGTTATAATTTTTCATTCTTATTTGTTGTGTATTTATGCTTATTTAAGACACTTGTGTCGATTTTGGACATTTGGTACACCTATACCTTTTTCTTTCGAGAATTGCTTTGTAAACTTTGCTGTAATCATTCAAAATGTGGTTGCAAC
>CAZSZH010000046.1:0-20765 GCA_964610785.1 uncultured Flavobacterium sp.
GATTACAAACCGTAACCATAACAGCCACGGGAACTGGAGGTGATTACGAATATGCACTAGACAATAGTAACTTTCAAGATAGTCCTATTTTTAATGATGTCGAAGGTGGTTTTCATACCATCACCGTTAAAGATAAAAATGGATGCGGAACAACTGTAACCGACGCAGTGGTATTAGATTATCCTCACTTTTTCACCCCAAATGGTGATGGCAATAATGATACTTGGAATATTAAAGATTTGAGAGGTCAAAGTATTTCCTTAATTTATATCTATGACCGTTACGGAAAATTAATTAAAAAGATAAGACCCTCTGGTGCCGGATGGGACGGTACTTATGACAATACTTTGATGCCTTCTGATGATTACTGGTTTACTGTTAATTATCAAAAAGATGGAGAAGAAAAAGAATTTAAAGCCCATTTTGCCATGAAACGATAGCGCCTTTTTTGCCCCAACTCAAAAAGCTTTATTATAGGAATGTCCTTTAAAATTAAAAAACTCCGGAGTTGTCACTTCGGAGTTTTTTAGTAATTTTTTATTGAAAATTTTTATTTTAAATAATAAAATGACAATTATTGGAATTAAGTCAATTATTAATCGAGATCTATTGGCTGCGCTCGAGGTGGCATGAAGTTCTATTGCCATGATAAATAGAACTTAAATTACCATTTAATTATCGCACTTGCCCAAGTAAAACCGCTACCAAAAGCTGCTAACACAAGAATATCACCTTCTTTAATTTTGCCTAATTCCCATGCTTCGGTTAGGGCTATTGGAATAGAAGCGGCAGTTGTATTTCCGTACTTCTGAATGTTATTAAACACTTGATTGTCTGTTAATTTGAATTTTTGTTGAATGAATTGCGAAATTCTGAGATTGGCTTGATGCGGAATCAACAAATCAATATCTGCTACTTTAAGATTATTGGCTTGAAGTCCTTCATGAATCACCTCGCTAAAACGAACCACTGCATTCTTAAAAACAAATTGTCCGTTCATGTGTGGAAAATAACTTTCATCTTCGGGATTGTTATCGGCTAGAATATCGGTTATCCATCTACCACCCATACCAGGTGCTAAAACGGCTAATTCTTCGGCATGTGCTCCCTCTGAATGTAAGTGTGTCGAAAGTATTCCTTTGGTCGTATCTTCTTCTCGACTCAAAACGGCTGCTCCTGCTCCATCTCCAAAAATTACCGAAACCCCACGACCCCGATTGGTCATGTCTAATCCTAAGGATTGGACTTCGGAGGCTACTACCAAAATATTTTTATACATTCCCGTTTTAATGTATTGATCAGCAACTGATAGTGCATAGATGAATCCTGAGCATTGATTTCTAACATCCAAGGCGCCTATTGTTCGCAATCCTAATTCTTTTTGAATGGCAACACCAGGTCCCGGAAAATAATAATCAGGAGATATGGTTGCAAACACAATAAAATCAACATCATCTCTAGCAACTCCAGAACGTTCTAGGGCTATTGTAGCTGCTTTAACCCCCATTGAAGTTGTGGTGTCTTCTCCTCGAACAATATGACGCCTTTCTTTTATGCCGGTACGTTCTTGAATCCATTCGTCGGAAGTGTCCATTATTTTGGATAAATCATCGTTGGTTACAATATTTTCGGGAACATAATAGCCTAAACCGCTTATTTTGGAATGATACATGTTTTGTGATTTTAATGAAATTAACCCAACAAATTTAGCAATCTTTTAAAAAGCGGCGCTATTGTGTACAGGATATTTTGAAGACTGTATAACGTAAACCTTATCCAAAAGAAAAAGCCTAAAACAAAAACCAGCCTATGATCGACTGGTTTTAGATGAACTGCGTTATGATTTACTCAAGCCAATGTCTTGTTTGATTAAAACATTGTCTTGTTTGATTGAGCCATTGTCTTGTTTGATATTTCCAAAGGGTTATTCGATTGAAACCATCACTTTTTTAATTGAGCCAAAGGGTTATTCGATTGAGACTTGACTTTGTTGGATTGAGCCAAAGGCTTGTTGGATTAGGACCATGCTTTGTTTCCTTATCGTTTTTTAAATTTTATTCGAGCAATTGCTTTGTATTGAGGCGATTTAGTATCAAGTATTGTAAACAAGTAGTCTTTGGCTTTATTAGCATTATCAACTAAATTTTCTTCGGCATTATATAATATATTATTTCTTTCACTTCTAGCATTGTTTAGCGGGACAAACGTGTTGGCTACGGCTTGGGTTGATGCGAGCATCCTTTCTTTTTTTTCTTGGTAGCTACTTATTTTATATTCGTTTTCATTTGGATTATAGTTGGGTGTTCTCTGTAACAATGCAATAAGACCATCCATATTGTTGGTACGTTGGTCATAACTTAATTGGGATACTGAATGAGATTTTAAATTTTCTTCTGGGTTTGTTGATGGAGGTGTATTTGTTTTTTTAACGCCTTTTAATTTTCGAATGATTGTCCTAAAATCTTCCAATTGAGCTGGTGTTACCCCTTCGGTAGCTTTGTATGCTTTGCGCAGTTTGGTTAGTTCAGCATTTAGCGGTTTAAAGATTACTTCTCTTTGATCTACTGCAACAGAATAGGGAGCCAGTAATGTATTTACTAATCCTTGTTTTGCAAAAGCATTAGTGTACATGCTTTGTAAGTTTACCAGTTTTAATCTTGAATTGCTCGGGTTGTAGGTATCTCCCAGTGCCATAATGTTGGTGTTTAATAGATTTAGGTTAGCAATATTTTTTGCATGACCTACTTCGGAATTAGATGCCATATTGTTAAAATTTAAAGTTACTAAATAAAAAACCATACTCTTTTATTTTACAAATCTATAAAAATTTACTTAAGATTTGATTAATTTTTTAAATTTATTTTTTTACTTAATTGGCTCCTTTTTAGTTTACTTTGAGAATTAGTACAATATACACCAGCTCAGCAAAGTGTTCATTTTTAGCACTGAGCTACGCAAATGTCTCCTGACTTTGCGCTTAGTTATTCATCATAACTAATATACTTCAAAATTGAATTAGGATTCATAACATTTACAACAGGAATTTGAACTATTTCAACATCAAGAATTCCTCTACCATCAACATAGTTTGAAGCACTTGAATAAATATAATCTTGTGGTTTTAAAACAATACCTGCACGAACAGGATTAAAATGAATATAATCTATTTTTGACCACATGAATTTTTCTGAATAAATTTCTTCTGCATGACTACCCAGTGCCAAAACTGATAGTTTTTATTCCTTGTATGACTTTCTGTAGCTAATTTGAATCTTTCCAACATCCATTCTCTTCTGCTTTCAGGTTCGTTTTGAATTTTTTGTAGAATAGTTTTAGAAGTAAATTTTTTAAAATCACGAATTAAATCGGACAATTTACCATCATTTGATTGAATAATCATGTGGATATGATTGCTCATTATTACATAACTATATAAAATCATTCCTTTGTTTTTGATACAAAAATCAAAGCATTCAATAACAACATCTCTATAATTTTTTCTCGAAAAAACATCAATCCAATCTACAATTGTTGCTGTTAAAAAATGAGGTAATGATTGATCTCTAATCACATAGCCTTCTTTCATAAATTTAAACTTTATCAAATATAAAAAATTCCGCAAAGTCAGGAGACATTTGCGGAGCTTTTCATAGGAACTCTTTGCTGAGCTGGGGACATTTGCGGAGCTTTTCATAGGAACTCTTTGCGGAGCTGGTAAAACTTGACATTTATTTGTAGCTCTATGTAAAATAATCTCTTCTGCACTTTGGTGTATATTAATAATTCCATCTAAAATTTCAATTTCGTTATTGAATTCAACTGCATTTCTTAGACGTAAACCATCATTTAGTTTATAGTAGAATTTGTCTGTGTTTCCTTTATATCTATCAAATACTGTCTTCTGTATTTCTGATAAATTAGTATAGAAATTTTATCATTCATTTTTGAGTTCTTTAAAATAAATAAAAAGAATCCTTTTCCCGTCTTCTATTTCAAAATTTGTAAGTAATTCCATAGCTTTTACAAATCCTATTGAATTTTCACGAATAGTTTCTATTGTTTCTAATGTAGTTTTTGTATTGGCTGAATCTTTTTGCTTTTCTTCAGTGGTTTTAATAACCATATCTGATGAAATAGTGGAACCATTAAAAAATGTATTTGCCTGAGATTGTGCCTTTACTTGCGCTACTCTCATCATGATACTTTGACTTGTATATTTTGCTGTTTCTAGAGAGATAACCGATATGAAATATTTATTGTCATAATCTTCAACAACTTTAACTCCTTCAAATGGAGCAGCTACATACATTCTTTTGAGAAAGTTTGTCATAGACGTTTTTTCTTCATTATATCCTTGAGCAAAGGATATTGAGCTTTTTATTATAATAAATAATATTAAAATTTTCTTTTTCATTTTGTATTTGGATTATAAATTATAGCTAAAAAATATAAATCAACCACCACCAGGAAATGCAGACAATGCTTCTTTATCCATTGTTTTAATAATTTCCCCTTTTTTATTCATAAAAACATATTCATATTTTTCTTCTTGTAAATTAGATTTACTTATAACAGATTTAAATTCACACAATCCATTTATATAAACTGACCTTAATGCGTAGAAATTATCATATTTTTCATCTAATGATTTAATAATTTGAAGTTTATCATTAATAATTTGAAAATTAAATTTTGATGGATTTTTTGAATTCTGAAGCATAACAATGGACACTCCATCTTCAAAAGGAAAAGCGACATAATAAATTGCCTTTTGAACTATATTATCTTTAGCATCCTTGTAACCCATTAATCTATTTTTTTCATCTTTATATGGAACTAATAATGGAAGTGGTATATTGGAATTGTTATCAATATCACAATAATCCATATAATATGTATCAAACGTTTTAACATATTCTTGGTTTTTTTCTAAAACAATATTACCTTCTTTAGTTATTTTATAGTACTCTCCATTTTTATCAATAATATAAGTAACACCTTTAATTATTTTGATATCATCAAACCATTTATCTGTAATATATTTACCTGATTTATTTATAAATGAATATTTCTCATTTATTTGTACCCAAGCAAAACCATTACAAAATTGTTGAGTTAAATCATATAGATGAGGAACAATCATTTTGCCATTAATATCATAATAACCATATTTACCATCTTTTTTTGCTGAAATTAATCCTTCACTAAACCCCTCATAACAAAATGAATATAAATCATCGAATTCAGGCTTTAAAATTATTAATCCCTTTTCATTAATTAGTCCCCATTTATTGTTTTTCTCAAATCTAGATATTCCATTATCAAAACTAGACATTTGATTATAAGTAGGAGGTAAAATATTTTTACCATTACGATCTATAATCCCATAAAGTTTTGAAATGTTGTCATAATAAACAGTTTGTCCAAAAGAGAAATTAAAAATTAATATAATTATTAATTTAATGATTATGTGTGTTTTATTATTTTTCATTTTAATTAAAGTTTAGATTTGTTAATTATTGAATGGGGATACCTTAAATTGTGATATTTTTTCAATTTCACTAATTTTAAGTATGTAATTAAATTTAATTTCACCATTTAACATGTATGACCCTTCTTTAGTTTTTAGTTTTATTTGAAATGACCCTAACTCACCTCCTCTTTTGTCTGAAATAGAAGAATAACTGAATGGATTACTAAATTCTCCAATATTAAAGAAACTGGGAGTTGTTAAACTTCCTGTTTTTTCGATATTCTTTTTTTCTACTACTTTTTTAAAATTTTTATTATCTCGTCTTTCATACTGAGTCATAGCAGACTGCCGTCTATAATCAACTTCATTTAATATATCTACACCATTTGTTGTATAAATACCATTATCTAAATTAAATTCCAACATAGAATTATATAGGTTTTTAGAGTTTTTATAATAACCTGGTGATTGAGTACTATTATCCAGAGGTTTAAAAAATTCAGTTAGCATATTAAAACTTTCAAAGTTTCTAAAAAAATATGTCTCTTCATTAAATTCTATTTCATATAAGTATACTCCTTTTTTTTTATAATCAATTATTTCATCTTCGGTAGCTGAAATTGATTTAATAGTACTATCTAACAAATCATTTATTTTATTTAAATTTTCATTGCTAGTAACTTTTATAGTTATTGGAATTTTCCATAAATCATCATGAAATAAAATCGGTTCTTCCGCATTGACCTTATAATCAAAAAGTTTTTTTTCTATGGTTGATATGATTTTTTCTAAATCATTAAAAACTTGTATTTCATTTTTTCTTTTTAATTCTATCAATTTTATATTTGCAGCAAATAGTTGTCCCTTAAACTCTATAGAAATACCTTTGCTTTCGCAGTAAGTAATCAATTTGCCAATTGAAACAGTTGCATTGACAACACTACTATAGCTTCCGTCAGGCATTTGTGTTTCTGATAATATTTTAAATTTTTGAATATTTCCATTGGAAATAGATACAATTTCATCTTTTACTAAATTGTCGTTTAAAATAGTAGTATTAGATGAAATAAAAGCACCAAAAGCTTTTTCTAAAGCATTTCGTAAAGCATTATATTTGGCATCGTCTCTTGTTTTTCCTTGACCTATTTCTGTGAGTGTTACAGTTTTTCCGCTTTCGTCTACATTTGAAGTCTCTCTAGATACATTGTTAGATGACTTAATTATAGTTTCACTTTGAGCCTTATTGTTTTGAAGGGCATTATCTGAATATGATTTCGATGATTCGTTTTTTGGAAATTTGTTTGTGTTTTCATTTGTAGCCATATTGACTTCAAAATCAGGTTTTTTATAAATTTCCTTTCTAAATTGAGGAATATATTCTGAATAGGATTTTGAAGCATCTGTTCTATCTAATTCAATTAATTTTGCAAATGATTTTCTAGCTTCAACCAATTCTACTTTATATAACTCTTTATCTGAATTGACATGAGTAGCTATTGCAGCCTTATAATAACAAGTTCTTACAAACCAATAATCAATATCGTTTTTGTACTTTGGATTATTGTCTAATTCATCTAATAATTCTCTTGCGTCATTCCATTTGTCTTTACTAATATATTTAGCAATTTTTGATACTTTACTGTCTTGTGCAAATGCAAATGTTTGGCTGATAAGTATTGATAATATTAAAAATATTTTTTTCATAATTTTTTTTTAAAAGATTGTTTATTTTATTAATGGCCATCCGTGTTGTTAATTTAAATAAAGATTTAGTTGTGTTGATTGATAGTATATAGTTGCAAGTTCGAATTCTGTTTCAATCCAAAGCATCGTGGTTATAATATATCCATCATGCTCTGCACAAAACAACCATTTACCCAATTCAGGCTTTAGTATAAAACCTTTACTTTCAAAATATATTTGCTCTAATATTTCTCTTTCTTCAAAATGAAGTTCAATTAGTCTGTCTCTTGTTAACATTTATGTGTTTTATAAATTAATTTAGTTTTTAATACCAGTAAACATTTCTATAAATTACCGCTGGTTGGTTCTTAGCATACTCCACCGCAATTTGTCTGTAGGCATTGATTCTTTCTTTTTCTAATACAGCTTGTTGTTTGGCATTTTCTGCATCTATTACCTGTTGGCGTTTTTCGTATTCTTCTTCTTTTCTTACTCTTTCTTTTTCATCGGCAATTAGTTTGGAATTAATGCTTTTGAGCAGTTTAGAAGCATCCGGAATACATTTTGCTTTTGGATTAATTTGTTTTATAAATTCGGCAGCTTCATTTGCACCTTCTTGATTAGGGTTTGCAGCCCAAGTGGTTATGGCTTTATCCAACAACTTCTTACCTTCACTATTAATTTTTAAGTCATAGACAATGCTCATTTCATTTAAACATTTAAAATAGCACTCTTTACAAATATCTGGTACTAACGCTAAATTGTATAAAGCTTCATTATAGGATTCTTGCCCTTTTAAAGCTTCTGCTTTATTAATTATAATATCACATTGTGTGGCATAGTATGAAACTATTTTTGTTTTTGCTTCTTCTAAAAAAGTTTTGAGGTCTTTGCTTTGAACATTAATTTGTTTTATTGCATCTATAAAAGCTTTGTTCTCATTGGTTCCAACACCCTTTGAGGTAATTGTGATGTTTGCGTAAACTTTATTTTCAATAGCATCACCTACAAATAAAGTTATATCCATATTTTGAGCAATCATTTGTGGAGGGCCAGCAATAATGTCTTTGGTTGTAATTGAAACAGATGCTGTTAAAATAAAACGAGGATTAGCGGCAGTTCCTGTCATGCCGTATTTACTAGCAATTTGTTTTAATTTAATTTCCAATTGATTTTTTGCTTCAAGTGGAATTTTCAGATCATTACTTACATACGTATTTAATGCAATTCGACCGAAATCATCTAGTTTAATTGTTTCTTGGGCATTGCTGTTTACAAATTGTAATGCAATTAATAGGGTAAGGAATATTTTTTTCATAATTTTATTTTTCGCCAAGTACTAATATTGCTTCTCCTAATCCTCTCGTCATTAATTTAACTTCAAAATTAAATGGAGCTGCTTTCAAATATTTTTGTAATGCTTTAGTAAATTCTCGTGCATCTATTGAGTGATTTTCAGTATTGTAAAGAGGAATTCTTACTTGTTCAAAACGGATTTCATCTTCAGTAGCATCCGACATATTAAATCTATCTTGTACTGTATTTTTGTGCATCCATTTATTAATATAATCCGTTATCTCTTCACCATCTATTTCAGTTTCTAAAGTTTTATCCCAAGAATTCCAACGTTTAACAGTAATTAAAATTTCTCTTCCATTGGCAAACATATCATCAAAATGATTTTGTAATTGCGCTTTAAAAGGCTCAATGTGATTTAAGATTGCTTTTTCTAATATTACAGGAACAATATCTGTACTATTAGGCTCACTAAATCCTGATGAAGCTGCTATTTGTTTACTTGTGTATGCGTCAATTGCTTCTAAGTCAAAAGCAACTATTTTTCCATTACTTGATGGATTTACTTTCCACCAAATTTTTATAATAATATCTGCTTTAGATTTTTTTCTCAGTTTATCATATTGACTTTCTGCTAAATAAGAACCAGTTGATTTATTGGTAGTCATATTGTCTTCAGCAGCTCTTGATTCAATATTACTTAGTTCTTCCTCCGCTTTTTTTAAGGGGAAATCTTTTGCTAAAAGACCGCCAATTTTAGAAATTACTTGCCCAATTTCAGTATCTTCTTGAAACGCTTGTTTGTAATTAGGTACTTTTTGTTTTGTTCCTTGGTTATCAAATTCAGTCATAAAATAACGTTGTGTACACCAGTTATCGCTAGGAAGAATCATTAATGTTGGTTTTTTTGCTTGCGAATAAGTATTAAATGAATTTACGCAAAAGCTAATAATAGCTAAAAGAGTTATAATTTTTTTCATTTTAAAATCCAGTATTTAGTGATTTGATTATTTTTTGTTCTTCAAGATATTTTTTTAATGCGTCTCTAGAAATAGCTACTTGATATACTTTCCAGTTTTTTTCACCAATTCCTTCAGGCAATGTTGTTTCGGTTGAGGAACTTCTTGTATATAGTACCCATCTCCCATTTTTACTAAAAAACTCTTTTTCAATTTTTTGAAAGTTTTCTATATCTTCTGATTTTTTTAATAAAGGCTCTTGTGTTGAACAACCTTTACTTCCTGAAATACCTGAAAATAATAGCGCATGTACAGCATCTTTTCTTGATTGTTCTGGTTTATAGGATTTTCCAGCTTTAGTATCCCAAATCTTTATGGTGATATACCCATCGGTTTGTATTGAAACACATTCGGTTTGATAAGTAGTGCTATTTTTACTAAATGACATAAGTGTAATTAGTATTATAACTAGAAATGATAAACGTTTATTTTTCATGATTTAATTCTATTTTAAATATAATTCTCAAAAATATATTTAAAAAATCATTAACAAATTATGAATTAGTTATCGATACTCTTTAATGAGTAAACGTAAAAAAAGCTATGGGGCACCATAGCTTTTAAATTAATTTTAAACTAACCAAAAATTATTTTTTTGCATTGATATCCAATTTCAATTGGACATCATCATTGTCTTTGTATTCTTTTTGATAAAATTTTCTAAAGTATCCAGCGTATCCTGTAACTTTCACTTTAATTTGCTTGAAAATTAAATAATCGTGAATTTCAACTACATAGTTTGGATGCACTATAATATCTGCTCCTGAATTAATAACGGCATTGTATGCTGCTGCTGATTTTGTTTTGTTTTCTCTAGCTTTGAATAGAAAGCTAAAATTAGTATCCGATGAATAACTCATTCCATCTGCAAATTTGTTTCCGCCGCCAACTTGAAAAATCAAAAAATAAGAAGAGGTAGATTCTCCAACTAATTTTTTAGTCATATCAACTTCTACATTGGCTCTAATAGGGTTGATTTCTGCTTTGGGTGCATAAGCTGGTGTTGAAAGAACACCTGTTCTTGTTGTTGTACAGCTTGACAATACAATTACGCTTGTCACAAGAAGTAAAATTTTTTTCATTTTTTTTTAAAGTTTTAATTAATAATTGGCAAAACTATTTTAAAAAAAACATTAAAAATCAAAGAATTAGTTACCGTACCTATTTCTTGTGTAATCGTGTTTAAACAATTTGTAATGACAATAAAACAGTAGTTCCTTTACCATTTTTAGATTTTATAATGATAGGGGCGGTAGTGTTTTGCTGCAACAAATTAATTCGTTCTTCTACCAATTTAATCCCTTTACTGGTGTACAGTTTATTCAAATTGTCTTTGGCCATTCCTTTACCATTGTCTTTTATTTCGCAAAGCAATAGATTCCCCGATTTTTGGAATAGGATTTCTAAAGTTGGCTTGACTGACTTGGAATCGAATGCGTGAATAAATACATTTTCTACAAAGGGCTGAATCAGCATTGGTGGGATTGTAACTTCGTTGGTGTCTAACGATTTTGATACCGTAAACTTACAGTCTACAGCGTCTTTGAAGCGCATTGTTTCTAGATGGATATAGGTTTTGAGGTACTGAATTTCATCTGCCAAACTAATTTTTTGTTTGGAAGAATTGTCGAGTGTTTGTCTTATTAATTTAGAAAATTCGCCCATATACATCAATGCTTCATCGGTATTGCTGTCAATGATGAAGTTTTGAATGGAATTCATAGCATTAAATATGAAATGAGGATTCATTTGGCTTTGTAAGGCTTCCATTTTGGTTTCTGCCAAACGTTTTTGAATTGCTCCTTTGGCTTGTTCTCGTTCTTCTATATATTGAACACGCTTTTTATAGCTTATTAATCCCAGTATAATTAGTACTAAAATACCCAATGTTATACACCACCACGTTTTCCAGAAGGGTGGTGTAATTAGTATTGAAAGTGTTTTTACTTTAAATAATGTTCCTGTTCCAATATTTTTACCTTCAATACGAAGTTGGTATTTTCCGCTTGGAATTCCTCTTAATTGAATCTTTGTGGATTTATCAAATTCACTCCACGTATTGGTAAGCCCAACAATTTTATATCGGTAAACGTTTTTGTCGGCATTGAATAAATTATAGTTGTTGTATGTTACTTCAATATCGTTTTGATTGTAAGCTAATTTTAGGTTATCGTTATTATATTGTTCCCAAGGTAGTTTGGTTGAATTGGTAATATAATTCTTTCCGTTAACTTTGAGGTTCGTTATTTGTATCGCATTTTGAAGATTATCATTTGTTAGGATTTTGTGTACATTAAGAAATAACAAATTTTGGTTGGTTGCTATCCATAAATCGCCATTTTTATCCTTGGCACAATCATTAAATTGAATGTCATTAATTCCTTCGGATTTGTTGATTAGTTTTATAAATTTGTGGTCTTTAATCACATTAACCCCCTTGTTAGTCCCAATAAAATAATATCCGTTGGACTGTTGGATAAATGAAATGGAAGTGCCATACATCTCTTTGTATGGGTTATACACCTGCATGATTTGTAATTTATTATTAGCATATTTTGCTATATAAACTCTTCCACTGTTAGAACCAATAACCAATTCGCCTTTATCATTTATAATAATATCTTTGATATAGGCTTCGCCAAACTGGTTATGCAAGTTTAAGGAATAGAACGTATTGTTTTGGTAATTAATTAATCCGTTGGTGTAAGTAGCAAACCAAATTTGATTACCATTATTTCTAATTTTTATAATATCTCTCGGAATATTTTTATTTTTTATTGAAAGTTGTTTGGTGTTTAAATAATCGAACTTATTTGGATTTGAATACATGTCTGAATACATCGCGCCAAATAATAGTTTATCGTTTTCATCAAAAGCAATGTGGCCGCCTTGGGAAAAGTTAAAAAAACGAATATTATATTTTTTATCAAAACAAAATGTTCCTAGCGTGGTAGTTACCCAAATGTAGCCTTCTTTGTCCTCAACTATATTAAGGCAAGTGAAACTATTTCTTGTTTTGTAAATATTCAAAGTTTCAATTGAAAAGGGAAAAAGTCCGTATTGTTTGAAATAATCGTCAACTTTTTTCCAAAGTAAATTGCAGTCAAATTTAGTGTAACTTAAATCTTTATGAAGAATAATTATGTTATCTCTTGCTCCAATCCATTTATTATCGTTGGAATCATTGAATAAACATTGAATCTCAAGTTGTTTTAATCCAAAGAACGAAGGTTCAAAACTCTTTTTTTGCTGACTTAAATCAACTATATAAATACCTTTGTCAATCGATCCTACCCAAAGTTGTTGTGATTCTTTCTCAAAATATAAACACCATAACCCTGTTGATTTGATGTTAGCTTGTTGAGTAATATCTTTTAACTGATGATTATAATACTTAAATAATCCGCCTTTAGGGTCGGTTACATTCCAACTAGCCATATACAAACTACCAGAATTGTCATTAGTAAAATCCCATGAAATAGGACATTGATAATGTTCTTCTTTGGTTGTTGTCAAATTTCTAATAAACAATTCATGGGCTGCCAACCCTGAAAAATACTGTTTATTGTAAATGTATGATGAGTAACAACCCGGCGGCGTAAAGACTTCTACTAGCTTGGAATCTTGTATGTTTTTTTCAATTGATAAAGCATATACGTTATCATATGATACTGTAATTATTATTTTGTCTTCATATTGGTTTATTCCACTAACTTGAAATTTTTGATTTACATTTTTACATTTATTATTTAACGATTTGAAGTGTTTACCATCAAATAAACTCAATCCATTTTCAGTTCCCAACACCAAACAATTATGCTTTTTAGAATAATATATTTTACGGATAGCATTATTAATCAATCCATTTTTTTTATCATAAAACGTGAATTTTTTCCCATCAAACTTTGACAGACCTTTTCCATACAAAGACAACCATAGATTATGATCATTATCTTCTGCAATAGCCCAAACTTCGCTATATTTTAATCCGTTGGTTTCATTATAAATTTTAAAGGAAGTACCATCATAGCAGCATAATCCGGCTTCTGTTCCAATCCACATTAGACCGCGACTGTCTTTAAAAAAACATTTAATTCCATTACTGGGTAATCCATCGTTAATGGAAATGTTTTTACTAGGTAGATGCTGCGCCACTACTGTTGCAAAAAATAAAAGAAGGCTTGCCAGTAAATTATTTCTTTTGAAGAATCGCATTTATAAAGTCTTCTTTTTGACGAACTGATACAGGAAGTGTATCACCGTTGGTTAACTCAACTATAAGTTCATTGTTTTTGTTAAATCGATTTACATAATTCAAATTAACCAAGTAGGATTTATGTATTCGTTGGAATACACTACTAGGTAAGAGTTCCTCAACATATTTTAAGGTTTTGGATAATGTAATTTTACGACCGTCTAAGCAATAAATACTACAGTAGTTACTATCGGCCTCACAATAGAGTATAGCGTTGGTTTTAACAAGTTCAAATCCTGATTCGGTAGGGAATGCTATTTTTTTAAATTCAGAGCCACCTGTGTCAATATTTTCAAGCAGAAGCATTAGTTTGTCTTGTTGGGAAGCTTTACTTTGCTTTGCGTCATACTTTTTAATGGTATCGATTAAATCTAATGCATTAATAGGTTTTAATAGATAATCCAAAGCACTACATTTAATTGCATCAATCGCAAATTCTGAGTACGCAGTTGTGAAAATAACTTCAAAATTCACATCTTTAATTTCTTTAAAAAGTTCAAAACCGTTTTTATTAGGCATTTGAACATCTAAAAAAACCAATTCTGGATTGAATTTTTCAATTGCTTTAACCGCCTCATCAACACTTTCGCATTTGGCTAAGACCAAAAACCTATCTGGAAAAGTTCGCTGAAGTAATTTTTCTAAAAATTCACGTGCATTGAACTCGTCATCTACTATTATTGTCTTTATCATTTGATAAAAATAGTTAAATTTATGAACATACTACTTTGTAAATTAGTTATCGTTAACGAAACATGAGTAAACGTATCAACTATTTATCTTACTCCCGATTGATTTTAATGTATGCCCTAAAATTTAGATAGTCTATTTAAGCAAATTTACAGCTTCAATTAGTTGTACAAGATTTAAAAACTTCAATACTGATTTTGGGTTGTTTATAAACGATAACTTTACAAAAGACATCACCTATATAGCCCCGATTGAAGGAAATGCCGCGCATGACGAAAGCGGGAACAAGGAAACCCAAAATACCCAAGCGATTCGCTTTAAATACGTAATAAATTATTCTTTCTACTTCGATATTTTAACCGACTGCCTTCCCGTATTGGTGTGCAAATTCAAAAAATAAACTCCTGAAGCATAGGGAAAATCAAAAGAATATTTCTTGGTTCCCGCTTGATTGATTTCGTCTAGTTTGAGTTCTTTAATAAATTGTCCCGTGTTGGAGTACAAGCCAAGCACTATATGGTCTATTCCCCTGAAATCAATTTCTACATTAAGTTTATCCTTAATAGGATTAGGAGCGACTCTCACTGTTAATGGAATTCGGGCTTGCTCTTGAAAATTAGTCGCAGTTAAATTGGTAGACATTTTATAGATTGTAGTGCCACAAGCATACGCAGCAGTGCTATTATCGACAAAAAATATTCTATTCAAATTACTTCCTACAGCAGTATTTGTCCAAGTATCTCCCCCATCGGTGGTTTCATAAAACCCAGTGTCGTGTCCTCCCATCCATCCGTGATTTTCATTTACAAAACCCACCGCTTGCACTTCGGCTTCGGGTGCATTTTTAGAAATCCAAGTTACACCACCATCAGCAGATTTTAATAATTTTCCGCTATTTGGAGCCACCGTTTCTACGGAGCCAAAAATTACATTAGGATTGCTGGCTAAAATTTGAAGTTTCCAAACATAATCACCAACGGTTGTACCTTGGTAAATGGTTGTCCAGGTAGCACCACCATCGGTTGTTTTTAAAATTACTGCACCAGTATCATTACGTCCCGCTGCCAAACCTGTATTTTCGTCTGTAAAAAGCACCTCAACCAAAGCGGTAGCGTAGGCACTCATCGGTATATATTGCCAAGTAGCCCCGCTATCACTAGATTTGATGAGGTATGCTGGCGAAAAATAGGCTCCACAACCGTAGATAGTAGAGGTACCCACACAATCTAATCCGCAGATCGCTGCTGGATTGGGTGAAATGTTGGTCACTAGTGTCCACGTAGCACCGCCATCGTTAGTTTTATAGAACTTTCCGTTTAATGTGCCTAAAAAGCCAATATTTTCATCGAGAAATTCAATGTTTCTAAAGTAGTGACTGCTGCCCAAAATGGTATTGTTTAATTGTTGTGTCCAAGTCGTGCCTCCATCGGTTGTTTTATAGACGGCCGCATAATAGCCGTTAGCAGCCCAACCTAAATTTTCATTCAAAAAAAATACATCATCAAAGCGCTGTCCGTTTAGATTTGCGGCAATATTTGATAATGGAACCCACGTCAATTGTGCAGTGGCAATAGAAGATATGAGTATAAAAAAGTAGAATTTTTTCATTTTTCTTATTTTGTGTAAAAGTATAAAAAAGAGAACAATAGCACGATAAACTAGGAGCTAATTGCTAAAAAAACTTCGGTTTCCCGGGGATAGCAATGATTGCTTTCAAAAAATAAACTTCCGTTTTCATTGGTTGCTTCCATTAAAAAATGACTGCCTCTGAAGTAGCTGTTTAGAATGGTTACTTTCAGCTTTGATTTTTCTACGACTTTCAATTGATGTGGATAGCAATAGTGAATTTTACCCTCAAATTCCAATTCAGTCACGTCACCAAAAAGTGAAGCAATGTACTTGCTTTTGGGATTTTCATAAACAAATTTAGGTGTTCCTTTTTCAATAATACTTCCACTTTGCATCACCATAACTTCATCTGCAAATGATAACACATCAGTACTATCATGTGTGGCGACAATAGTTGTGATTTGTTTTTCTTTTAAGTAAGCAAATAACTTTCTGCGTAAACTGTTCTTCCTAAAATTATCTATATGGCTAAAAGGTTCATCGAGCAACAACACGTCTGGCTCTAATGCTAAAACTCGAGCTAAAGCGACTCGCTGCATTTGACCACCACTTAAATTTTTAGCTTTAACATGGGCAAATTCAGACATTTCAACAATCGCCAACAATTCTTTAATTCGTGCTTTTTTCTCCTCTGGATAGCGATTAGAAAGATATTTTCCGACGTTTTCGGCAACAGTAATAAAAGGCATTAAATCAAAATCTTGTGCCAAATATTTCATAAAATCCATTCCCGGAATTAGATTGTATTTTGGTCCCAAGACTTCAATATCATTCCAAAAAATAGTCCCTTCCTGAACATCATATAGCCCGTATAGAAGTTTAAGTAAGGTACTTTTGCCGCAACCACTCTCTCCAATAACGGCTAAATTAGCTCCTTTTAAAATAGAAAACGAATTTTTGGATATTGTTACCGAGTTAGAATAAGAAAATACAATGTCTTTTACTATAAGCATGTTACAAAAATAAGCACAAATAGTTCTACCACTAAAAGTTTTGCAGAATTTTGCTATTTAATGTCTTTATTATCAAAAATAAACAATGAGCTTAATACTCAAACCTTCCATACTCACTCTCAATAGTGAGTTTTTTATGTTCACTAGCTTCTACCCTACCCACAATTTGCGCTGCTACACCATAAGATTGAGAGATTGCCATAATATCGTCGGCAATTTCTTGTGGAACATACAATTCCATTCGGTGACCGCAGTTAAAAACCTGATACATCTCTTTCCAATCTGTTTTAGACTGCTCTTGAATCAATTGAAACAAAGGAGGTACTGGAAATAAGTTATCTTTTATGACATGTACATTAGCCACACCTTCCTTATCGTCTGGTAAAAAATGTAATATTTTGGTTTGTGCACCACCCGAGCAATGCACCATACCATGAATTTCACTTGACGAGTATTGGTCCAAAATAGATTTGATAATTGGTGCATAGGTTCGCGTGGGCGATAACACCAATTTTCCGGCATCAAGAGGGGAATTGGCTACTGCGTCAGTTAATTTTACGTTCCCCGAATACACTAACTCTTTAGGAACCGAACTATCAAAACTCTCCGGGAATTTTTCAGCCAAATAATACGCAAAAACATCATGTCGCGCCGATGTCAATCCGTTACTTCCCATGCCACCATTATACGATTTTTCATAGTTGGCTTGACCAAAGGAAGCCAATCCTACAATAACATCACCCGCTTTAATATTAGCATTATCGATAACTTTAGAACGCTTCATTCGCGCTGTAACCGTAGAATCTACAATTATCGTGCGCACCAAATCGCCTACATCTGCCGTTTCGCCACCTGTAGAATGAATCGTCACGCCAAAAGTTTTCAATTCAGCAATTAATTCTTCGGTTCCATTGATGATTGCCGAAACCACTTCGGCCGGAATTAGATTTTTATTTCGCCCAATAGTAGAGGAAAGTAAAATGTTATCGGTAGCACCCACACACAATAAGTCGTCGATATTCATAATCAAGGCATCTTGAGCAATACCTTTCCATACCGAAAGATCTCCTGTTTCTTTCCAATACATATAAGCCAAAGACGATTTTGTACCAGCACCATCAGCATGCATGATTAAACAATAGTCCTCGTCGTGAGTTAAATAATCGGGTACAATTTTACAAAATGCATTAGGGAACAATCCTTTATCAATATTCTTGATGGCATTATGCACATCTTCTTTAGAGGCAGATACTCCGCGCATGGCGTAGCGTTGGCTATTGTCAGAACTCATTGGTTGTAGTTAGTTGCCCTTCGACAAGCTCAGGGTAAATGTTGTGCCACAAAGATAAACAGATTTCTGAATTGTTGGTTTATTAGATTGTTAGAATATTAGATTGTTGGATTTTTAGATTGTTGGATTTTTAGATTGTTAGCATATTAGATTTTTGGTTTGTTGGACCTTTCGTATTATTAATTATCAATTGTTAATTATCAATTATCATAATCTCCACGCGTCTATTGTCATCTTCTTCTTGTTTGTTTTTTTCAGGAATGGGATGAATCGGTCGAGAAACGCCATACCCTTTGTACGTTAAACGCTTTTTATCAATATTGTGTTGCAGTAGATAATTATATATGGCTTTTGCTCTAGCCGACGAAATTTCATCGGGATCAATCTTTTTTTTACAACAAATATGACCTTGAATTTCAATTTTTAATTTTGGATTAGACGTCATAATGCCGAGTAGTTCTTTTAGCGTAGGTTCCGACTTTGGCACGGTCTTATCGGAATTATTGTAGAAATAAATATTTTTAAGTTTGATGACATCGCCTTTTTTGGAGGTTTTAATTTTGTTGGCTAATTGGTCTTCCTTCTTTTCTTTTTCATAATAAACAACCACTTTTCTATTGGCAGCCTGAACTTTAGATTGCTTAAACTCTTTTCCAACAGGAACTAAGATCACTTCATTACTTATCGTGATATTATGTTCTTTTAATAGGTTGAGCACCGCGTTGATGCGTTTGGAAGACAACTCTTTATTATAAGCACTATTATCAACAAAGTCGCAGTAACCCGCCAGTTTTGTAACGACACTGGTCTGATTTTCTTCAATCCATTTTTGAAGCGCAGTGGTAGCACTTGCGTTTAGAGTGGACGCATTAAAATCAAAGAAAACCTCAACTTTTTCTTGCGAAAAGCCAAACGCAAATACCAATAAAAATAGGAATACTGTAGCTTTCATAATGGTTTATTTTAAAAATTTAAACTTTATATTTTGTGTTTTCTAAAGCGCTTTCTGGTGTAAAAGTGTCAAATGTTATATTTTTTTCTGAAATAAAAAAACAACCAAAAAAATATATCATTGATTTTTAGTAATTTAGATATTTCTAAAATGCTAAACCATGCTTAAAAAAACTATTTTACTCGAAAACAAAGCTTCATTAACAGCAAAAAATCTTCAATTAGTAATAAAATCTGAAGTTAGAGAAAGTACTATTCCTATTGAGGATATTGGATTTTTGGTAATTGATCATCCTGAAATTTATTTAAGTATTCCTGCCATGAATTTACTAATTGAATATAATGCTGCGGTAATTCTATGCGGAAACAATCATTTACCTAATGGAATGTTTTTAAACCTCAACAGCCACCACATTCAGCAAGAAATTTTTAAAAATCAAATTGATGCTAGTGTTCCCTTAAAAAAACAATTGTGGCAACAAACCGTAATTGAAAAAATAACAAACCAAGGGATATTATTAGAAAGGATAACAGGAGAAAAAAACACCAATGATTTTTTATGCACCAAAGTATTAAGCGGCGACAGTACAAATATGGAAGGTGTTGCTGCAAGTCACTACTGGAAATCTTTTTTTGAGGTAAAGTTTAAAAGAGAACGCTTTGGCGATTATCCCAATAATTTTCTGAATTATGGATATGCCATTCTTCGGGCGGCAACAGCAAGAGCTCTATCAGGAAGTGGATTGTTAAACACGCTTGGTATTCACCACAAAAGCAAATACAACGCTTTTGCTTTAGCCGATGATATTATGGAACCCTTTCGACCAATTGTAGATGAAAAGGTGTTTGAAATTATGCAAAATTATGATGAACAAGAATTAAATACGGTATTAAAATCAGAACTTTTGCAAATACTTACTCGAACAGTATACTTTAAAGACGAAAAAAGTCCTTTGATGGTCGCATTACAAAAAACAGCAAGCTCTCTCCAACAATGTTACACAGGAGATAGAAAGAAAATAAAATATCCAAAATTATGGAGCTAAACGGATACCGAATTATGTGGCTATTTGTATTTTTTGACTTACCGACAGAAACAAAGAAAGACAAAAAAAATGCGTCTGGATTTAGAAACAACTTGCTTAAAGATGGTTTCAGCATGATGCAATATTCTGTTTATGTACGTCATTGTGCCAGTAGCGAAAGTGCTGATGTACACGAAAAACGAATACATCGATTGTTACCACCCTTGGGCAAAGTAAGTGTATTGCGAATAACAGATAAACAATTTGGCAATATCCTCAACTTTTGGGGCAAAGCCGAAATACCAACAGCACCTCAACCTACTCAATTAGAATTGTTTTAAAATAAAAAAATGCTTCAATCTTGCCTTATCACTGCAAAAAAGAAGCATTTTTTATCACGATACAACACTTTATTCTCTTGATTATTAGAAGCTAACATCGCAACTAATATCGTGTTCTCTAATCTTTAATCAAACCACAACTTATATTACCGTGTATGT
>CAZSZH010000047.1:0-20270 GCA_964610785.1 uncultured Flavobacterium sp.
CAACGACGAAATCGTAAACGGCGTTTCTGAGCGTGGTGGTCACGCAGTCATTCGAAAAAAAATGACCCAATGGTCAATGCGAATTTCTGCGTTTGCAGAAAGATTATTGCAAGGATTAGACACTGTCGATTGGAGCGAATCCATCAAAGAATCCCAAAGAAACTGGATTGGAAAATCGGTTGGAGCATCTGTTGATTTCAAATTGAAAGATTCCGATAAACTAATTTCTGTTTTCACTACAAGACCTGACACCATTTTCGGAGTAACCTTTATGACGCTAGCGCCCGAACATGAATTAGTTTCTCAAATCACAACAATAGAACAAAAAGCAGCGGTTGAGGCATACGTAGAAGCTACTGCGAAACGTTCAGAACGTGAAAGAATGGCGGATGTAAAAACCATTTCAGGAGTTTTTACTGGTGCGTTTGCCGAACATCCATTTACGGCAGCACCCATTCCGGTTTGGATTGGGGATTATGTATTGGCAGGTTATGGAACAGGAGCAGTTATGGCAGTTCCGTGTGGCGATGAACGTGATTATGCTTTTGCTAATTTCTTCAAAGGTCAGCTTGGAATGCCCGAAATTAAAAATATTTTTAATCAAGACATTTCTGAAGCGGCTTATGGCGAAAAAGGAGGCTTTGAATTAATAAATTCAGATTTTTTAAATGGATTAGGATATAAAGACGGAACCCAAAAAGTTATTGAAGCATTAGAAAAAATTGGACAAGGAAAAGGAAAAACCAATTACCGTTTGCGCGACGCGGTTTTTTCTCGTCAACGGTATTGGGGCGAACCTTTTCCAGTATATTATGTAAATGGATTGCCACAAATGATAGATGCCAAACATTTACCAATTGTCTTGCCAGAAGTAGAGAAATACTTACCAACCGAAGACGGACAACCGCCATTAGGAAACGCGACGACTTGGGCTTGGGATGTTGAAAAGGCATCGGTTGTGGGTTGTGAGTTGACTGATAACGTAAAAGTTTTTCCTTTAGAATTGAATACGATGCCAGGTTGGGCAGGAAGTTCGTGGTATTGGATGCGTTACATGGATGCACAGAATACAAACGAATTCGCTTCAGCATATGCTTTAAGCTATTGGGAAAATGTCGATTTATATATTGGTGGAAGCGAGCACGCCACCGGACATTTATTGTATGCTCGTTTTTGGAATAAATTTCTAAAGGACAGGGGTTTCGCACCAACAGAAGAACCCTTCAAGAAATTGATCAATCAAGGAATGATTTTGGGAATGAGTGCGTTTGTATTTAGAAGTGAAGATTCTAAAAAATTATATTCAAAAGGTTTAATAAAAGATAAAAATGTTCATCCAATCCACGTCGATTTATCTGTCATCAATGACATCACCAATGAATTAGACATTGAAGCATTTAAAAACCATCCATTGTATTCAGACTATAAAGATGCCGAATTCATTTTAGAAGATGGCAAATATATTGTTGGTCGTGAAGTAGAAAAAATGTCCAAATCCAAATACAATGTGGTAAATCCCGATGATATTTGCGAACAATATGGTGCCGATACCTTGCGTTTGTATGAAATGTTTTTGGGCCCTTTGGAACAAGCTAAACCATGGAATACTGCTGGAATTACTGGTGTTTCTGGTTTCTTAAAAAAACTTTGGCGTTTGTATTTTGATGATAATGGTTTGATTGTTACGAACGACGAACCAACTGCAGAAATGTACAAATCATTGCACAAAACGATCAAGAAAGTTACGGAAGACATCGAGAATTTCTCGTTTAATACTTCCGTTTCGCAGTTTATGATTTGCGTTAATGAATTAGCAACGTTGAAATGCAATCACCGAAAAATTTTAGAACCATTGGCCGTGTTAATTTCGCCTTACGCACCGCATATTGCCGAAGAATTATGGAGTCAATTGGGACATGAAGGTTCGGTTTCGACGTTCGATTTTCCAATTTGTGAGGAAAAATATTTGATAGAATCTGAAAAAGAATATCCTGTTTCATTTAACGGGAAAATGCGTTTCACGATTAAATTGCCTTTAGATTTGACCGTTCCACAGATTCAAGAAATTGTATTGGCAGACGAACGAACCATCAGGCAATTGGACGGCAAAACACCCAATAAAATAATCATTGTTCCAGGAAAAGTCATTAACTTGGTGGGGTAAATCATTGTCATATTGCAATAAAAATCTAAAAATTGAGTTTCTTTTCGTGATAACTGAATTTTCTAGTATTAAAAAACGTTAAAAAAGCATAAAAGACATGAAAAAATTATTCTTCTTATCATTCCTTGCTATGAGTGCTATTTCATTGGCACAAGAAAAAAATCCTACAAAAAAAGGTAAACAAAGTATCTATTTTGGTGGTGGATTTGTAAGTAATAGTAGATTTGCCATTGACGACAAGTTGGAAGCGAGTAATTTGCCTCTAATACAAGCCAATGTTCCTGAATTTGTTTTTGGATTTAATCATTTTTTTAACAAAGGTTTTCTTGATATGGAACTTTCTTCTAACATGTTTAAAAAATCAAACTCTGCGTCAACCAGTAATGGGTCTCGAAGTAATTTCCGTTTAAGAGGACATTATAACTTTGTCAATAATAAAGATTTAGTTTTCTCAGGAGGTGTGAATTTAGCTTTTACAGCCAATGATTTTAATGTGTATTCACAAAATAATCAGGTAGATATAAATAATCTTTCTGCTAGCAATACAAGTTATATTCGATTGAGAAACAATATGTTTTTTGCAGGACCTTCACTAGGATTTGCAATTAAAAATAAAGGAGAGCAATTTGTCCGATTAAATGTAGGCTATGAATTTGCTTTGATTACGGGAAAATGGAAATCAGATTTTGCTAATGTTTCCAATTCAATCCAAGAAAATAGACAAAGCCGATTGATGGTTGGAGCAATTTTTTTCTTTAATAGACACACTAAATAATGTCATATTTTATTTAGCAAAAGTCGATAGAATTACCGCTACCGACAACCATACTACTCCATGAATTAGTAAACATTTTGCATAGCTTAGATTGCCATATAGTTGCTTAACCAAGTGAATCATAAAATAAATAATGCTTATTGGAATGAATAAGTAAAGCATCAACACGCCACCATTAGGTGCATTACCATGAGTTGGGAAAAGTTGATAACAAGCACCTGCAATCAATATATAAATGGTGTAAAAAGCAATAGTTACGTTTTCCTTTGAAAATTTGTTGAGGTTCATTTCTGTCTAAATTTAATATCCAGTTACGGATTTCTAATATGCAAAATCTAATATCTAAAATCTAAAATCTATAATTGTATCTGTCTTTCTATTTGTTGTTCCAAAGATATAAATGTTTCTGTTCTCGAAACACCATCGATGGGTTGGATTTTTTTATTTAAAAGTTGCATTAAATGTTCGTTATCACGACAAATAATTTTGATTAAAATGCTCCAATTCCCGGTGGTATAATGACATTCTAGCACTTCTGGAATTTTTTTAAGTTCTTTTACAGCCTCGGCATTACTAGCGGCTTTTTCAAGATATACGCCTATGAATGCCATCGTTTTATATCCTAAAACTTTGTTGTTTACAATAAATTTTGACCCCGAAATTACACCAGCTTCCTCTAATTTTTTTAACCGTTGATGAATGGCTGCCCCAGAAATACCAATTTTATTAGCAATTTGCAAAATAGGTTTTCGAGCGTCATCCATTAAGTCACGTAGAATTTCTTTGTCGATTCCGTCAATTTCTATTTGTAACTGATTTAGTTTCATTGATTATATATTTGTAGCCAAAAATAGAAATTTTGTTTTAAATTTTAATTAAAATATTCATTATACATTTAAATCAATTTAGTATTAATAAAAAAAGCAAACGACATCCAAATCAATTCTTTCAATTAAAAAATAGCTAAAAGTAATACAAAGTGTCGTTTGTGTAGTAAAATGTTTCTTTATCTTTGTACATCAAAACAATAATATAAAAAAGTAATAATATGGCTTTAGCAATAACAGATGCTACTTTTGACGAAGTAGTTTTAAAATCAAATAAACCAGTAGTAGTAGATTTTTGGGCAGCTTGGTGCGGACCTTGTAGAATGGTTGGCCCAGTTATCGATGAAATTCATACCGAATATGATGGTAAGGCAGTAGTAGGTAAAGTAGATGTAGATGCTAATCAAGAATTTGCTGCGAAATATGGTGTTAGAAATATTCCAACAGTATTAATTTTTCAAAATGGAGAAGTTGTAGGTCGTCAAGTAGGAGTGGCTCCGAAAAAAACATACACCGATGCCATTGATGCATTACTATAATTAAAAAGACAAATGTTGCAGGAAGGTTCGACGAAAGTTGAACCTTTTTATTTGTTAAAAAATGATTTTAAATGAGTTTATTTTCAAATTTTCAAATTATCTTTGACTCGAGCCATTAGTTAAACTGACCAAGGAATCATGAAAATAGAAGAACAGAAAGAACTTATATCGGGTTTTAAGCACCTCCAGCTTTTGGCAAATCAAGTAGTGGAAGGATTTATTTCGGGTATGCATAAATCACCTTTTCATGGATTTTCTGCAGAATTTGCAGAACACAAAACCTATAATTCTGGCGAAAGTACGAAGCATATAGACTGGAAATTATTTGCAAAAACCGATAGACTTTATACAAAAAGATTTGAAGAAGAGACCAATCTTCGTTGTCATTTAATCATTGACAACTCTTCATCTATGCACTATCCCAAATTAGACGGTAATCAGCCGTTTTATGAGAGCAAAATTGGCTTTTCGGTATTGGCTTCTGCCGTACTAATGAATTTGCTTAAAAAGCAACGCGATGCGGTTGGCTTGAGTGTCTATTCTGATACTTATGAATATTATGCACCCGAGAAAGGAAGTGATCGCCATCATCGAATGCTTTTAAATAAATTAGAAGGTTTATTAGATGCTCCTAAAATTTCGAAACCTACTGATACGATTACTTTCTTGCATCAAATAGCTGAAAAAATTCACCGTAGATCGATGATCATAATCTTTACAGATATGTTTCAAAATGACCATCAAGAAGCTCTTTTTAACGCATTACAACATCTGAAACACAACAAACACAAAGTTGTTTTATTTCATGTAATAGATGAAAAAAAAGAGTTGAATTTCGATTTTGACAATACGCCACGAAAGTTTATCGATGTAGAATCGGGTGAAATTATTAATCTTTTTGCTGAAAATGTAAAGCAAGAATACGAAAACAATATCAAAAAGTACTTTAAAAGCATTTCTTTAACATGTGCACAAAATAAAATAAAGTATGTTCCAGTCAATGTTGGCGCAGATTTTGAAAAAATACTAACCACATATTTAGCTGAAAAACAAATGTTTGGTTAGTAAAAAGCAGTGTAAGTAAAAAAAGTCAATAAAAATAGTTGCAAATATCAAAAACAGATGTATATTTGCAACCGCAATAAAGCGATGGTTTGGTAGTTCAGTTGGTTAGAATACATGCCTGTCACGCATGGGGTCGCGGGTTCGAGTCCCGTCCAGACCGCTAAATTGGGAAAAGGTTTTCAGAAATGAAAACCTTTTTTTGCCCAAAAAGCATTTAAGATTAGTTGTGTTGTTTCGATACGAATTTGTAACTCGTATCACGGTTTAGTAGTTAGACCAATGAAAAGCTTTCCACTTTTGTGGATGGCTTTTTTGCTTTAATGAACTTTGAGGTTTTTTTACTATTTTTGAACCATTATGAAAAGAATAATCCAAATAGTAATTTTTCCTTTGATGATGCTTTGCACAACAATAAACCTTTTTGGACAAATAAAGGCATCAAATGATCCCGATATTGAGTTGAAGCAAACATTATACACTAAGTATAAGAAACAAGTTTTAGCATACGATAAAAATGATTTTGACACGTTGTTTTTTGAGTTTTTTCAGAAACAAAATGATGCTAAAATAAAATTAACGAAAGAGGAGTTTTATACTTACACCATTAAAATTGCAATTTATTCTGAAAAGTTAGGACTTTTATATAAAAATCAAAAGCAAGAATCTGAAAAGACCAAACAGGAATGGTTTGACAGAAGCTATTCGGAATATCTAAAATCTAAAACCAATAATTGAAAAAATTTCTTTCATATTTTTTAGCACTATCATTTTTTTC
This sequence comes from uncultured Flavobacterium sp., assembly GCA_964610785.1. GTDB lineage: Bacteria > Bacteroidota > Bacteroidia > Flavobacteriales > Flavobacteriaceae > Flavobacterium. Next base: position 6,146 of record CAZSZH010000047.1, read on the forward strand.
TTGTCAATATTTTGATAAGCAGATTCCTTCTGAAAAAGAATTACTTACTAATCAATTAAAGGAAATTAATTGGAAAGAAGTCGATCAATATCCATCCATTGCTGATTGTGAAAAACTAACGGATGCAAAACAACGAAAACAATGTTTCTTTGAGTTTATGGCAAGTACCATTCAACAGAAATTAAGTGTAGATACATTAAAAATTTTATTTCCAAAATTAGATACTATTGAAGTAAAAGTAACGGTAAATCCCGATGCAACGATGCAATTTGAACCTCAATTTTCTAAAGACACTGCAGCTTATGATACTATAAAAATTGATAGTATTTTAAAAGTAAAGTTAATTGATTTTCCAAAAGTGAATCCTGCAATAAAAAGAGGAATTCCGGTAAAAACTCAATTTATTCTTCCTGTAATAATTAAGCAACAATAATTCTGTTACGCAAAGAAATGGTTGAGCTTACTATTTTTTTTCCAATCTTGTATATTATCAACAAGCAATGGTTTTTCCATAAATTGAATGACTTGACTGTATAGTTTTGCTTTACTTTTATCACTACTATTTATTGATGAGGTGATGATTATCACTATAATATTATCCTTAAAACTAGCCTCATTTAATTTATCTAAAAAATCCCAACCAGATACTTCGGGCATATTTAAATCTAAAAGAATTAAAGTACTTTTATTTTCATTCTTTATAGAATCTAAATAATAAAAAGCATCGGTTGCGTTATTATAAGGTCTAATAGTAGTATTTTCTGTAATTAAATCGGTAATTATTACTTCGTGTAGAAATAATAGTACTTCATCATCATCGATAATTAAGATGTCTTGGAGCATGTTTTATTGATGTTTTTGATTAGCTGAATTTACGATATCTCGAATGATAGTATCTAATTCATCAGCTGATTCTTTTATGTATCCTAATAAATCAGGGCTATTTTCCTCTGGATATTTTTTTAACAAGTCTATTAATCCCATGATTCTGGCTAATGGTGCACGTACAATATGCGATTGTTTAAATGCAATTTGTTCTAATACTTCATTTCTTTCTTCAAGTTCAAGTATAACTTTTCTTTGTTCGGTAACATCTCTTTCAATAGAAACCCAGTGAGTATACCATCCTTTTTCATCCACTATCGGAATTATTGTAAAATTGTTCCAGAATGTCTCTCCATTTTTTTTATAATTTAAAATTTCAGTATTATGACTTTCCCATTTTTTCATGGATTCTTTCAAACGTTCAAGTTTTACTTTATTGGTGTCAGGGCCTTGTAACAATCGAGGCGTTTTATTTAATACTTCTTCTTTTGTATATCCTGTTATTTTTTCAAAAGCATCATTTACATAGATAATTTTAGGTCCATCAGGGTCATCAATTGGTTCTGCTTCTGTAATAAGAATCATTTCATTAGAATGCGTAACTACAGATTCTAATAATTTTAAACGAATATACTCTTCTCTTTTGTGAGTTATATCTTCTAAAAACCCATACCATGAGATAGATCCATCATCTTTCATTTCAGGTGTGGCTTCTCCTTTTAACCAAACTATTTCTTCCTTATTTAGAATTCTATATTCTTGAATCCAAGAAGATTGCGTTTTAATAGCATTTATGATGCTTTTCATTACTTTTTCCAAATCTTCAGGATGAACTTTTGACATTAATAAGGAAGCATCTTCTTTAATTACTTTAATAGGGATGTCTGGAAAAATGATTTTAAATGCATTACTTATAAAATTGAATTTCATCCCGTTTGCATCAGTCATTAATTCAAATAGGCAGATATCAATTTTATGAGTCAGTTTTATTAATGATTTTTGATTTTCTTCCAGTTTGTTTTCTAAAGCCATTAAATTAGTTACATCTTGAACATATCCATACCAAACTGTAGTTCCATTCGAATGTCTTTCGCATTTAGAACTACCTTTTACCCATTTAATTTTATCGTCAATTATTACTCGGTATTCAGCATTCCAATCGCTAACGTTTTCTCTTGATTCATCAATATTTTTGATAAAATCTTTTATGTCTTCAGGATGTATTCTTAATAAAATTAAACTAAAATCATCAAGAACATCTTGTAGAATAACGTCACTAAAAATTTTTTCAAATCCTTTGCTTGCAAAGTTTAATTTCATTTCGCCTTCGGCATCTATTTGAAATTCATAAATCCCAATTTCAGCTTTTTCGGTAAGTTTTGAAAATGATTCTGCGTTTTTTCTAATTTTATTATTTGCTTCTTTAAGAGCTGTTGTATCTGTAATTATTTTTAAATAATTATTTTTTCCGTCGGAATTAATGAAACTGCTCGAATAAACTTCACTGTCAAAAGTAGTCTTATCTTTTTTTATCCCTTGAAATTCAATAATAGCATAGCCGTATTTTTTTCGACGTGTGATCAACTCCTCTTCTTTTTCAAAAAAGTCACTAAAAAGATCTGGTTTTTTTAATGAAAGAAATGCCTCTTTTTCGTATCCAAATAAAGAAATTGCTGCCTCATTAGCGTTGATAACTTTTCGATTTTCATCAAATAAAACAAAAGGGACATTGTTGTTTTCAAACAACAATCTATATTTTTGTTCATTATCAATTAATTGTATCGATTGTATCTTCCTTTCATGAATGTCTTGAATGGTTCCATAAATCCTAACGCAAACACCATCTTTCATTTCGGAATTTCCATAAGCTCTTATCCATTTTTCATTTCCATTAGCTGTAATTAAAATGGCTTCCTTTTCCCATGATTCACCAGTTTTGATTTGATTTTCTACTAGTTCTTGAATGGTATCTCTGTGAATTCCTTCTTTGTAATAAAGAATTGCATTTGCTAAATCAGGTTGAAAATCTTCAGGTAAGTCATGAATAAGTTTTGTAACTTTTGTCCAAATAGCTTTATTATTTATTAAATCAACTTCCCAACCACCAATTTTAGCATCCATATTGGTTGACTCAAGAATACTCTGTGTTTTTTCAAGGGTTGTATATAATTTTTTAAGATCATTATTTCTAGCAATTAACTTTTTTTTATTCAATCGCTCTCTATTATTGAAAGGATAGTTAAAATAAAACCAAGCACATGAAGTAATTAAAATACTTGTTAAAACGATTTCATTAAATAATTGTGAGGGAAAATATTTTATATCAAGTTGATTTACAACAATTAAAGAGAGAGTTGCACTAAAAATAAAAATAAAACTCAGTTTATGTATGTAGGTTATATTCATTTTCAAGAGATTAGGGCTGTTTAGTATTAAATAATTAATTCATTTGGGTTTATTAATTATTCATTTAACTACGCTAAAGTATAATATTTTATTTAAAACTGACAAAAATAATGTTAAATAGTGTTGTTTTTTTTTCGACAATAACTAATTATTTATAGATGAAGTGTATAATTTTGACTTAAATTACACTTATTGTAAGAATTAACACCTAATAAATGTGAGTAAGGTATAGATTCTAATTAATTTCGATTTTTATTTATATTTCCTTCCTTTCCAACTAAAACTTCCTGATAAAGAGTAAATTCCTACACAAAACGTATAAATAGGATAAAGCAGACTAGAAGCCAAAGGAATCAAGATTTTATTTTTTTGAAAATACCAATTGGATTTATATAAGAGGATATAATCAATAACATATTTAATAAAAAAAGCAATACCCAAATTCCAAATTCCAATTTTGCCCACAATCCACAACCCGCAACCCGCAACCAAAGAAAAATTAATCAATAAAACCGATACTGCTAAAAGTTTTGCATAAGTGTTTTGATATCCTGTTGTTTTGCTTGCCCAACGTACACGTTGCATAAAAAAAGTATATAAATCGTTTTCAGGCTTTGTTTTAACTATGATTTCAGGATGTTTCAAATAATGTACTTTATAACTATTTTGGAGTAATGCTTTTTGGAGTAACAATACATCATCACCACTTACATGATTGTTGATTCCGCCAAAACCGCCAAGTTCGTTGAAGAATTTTTTGGTATACACAAAATTAGCACCGTTGCACATAAAAGGTTTTCCAATTCCGAAGCTACCTATGGTTGTTCCTTGCAAACTTAATAAATCCAATTGCTGAAAGTAATGGAACCAGTTATTTTTGGTTTTGTAAACCACTGCGCCAACTATCATTTCTGCCGAATTTTTCTGTATGAAATTATCTAAAGTTAGTAGCCAATTTTTATTCACAGTACAATCTGCATCAGTAGTTATAATCCATTCGGTTTTTACTATTGGAACAGCTCTTGAAATAGCATCTTTTTTGGGAGAATTAGATAATCGTAAATTTTCCAATAGCGTTGTTTCAATCAAACCGTTTTCCATGCGCCATTTGATATAAACTCGCTCTGAATTGTCTTCCGAAAAATCATCTACCATAATAACTTCAAATAATTCTTTGGGATAATTTAAATTTGAAATTGACTTTAAGAGTTTTGGCAGATTCTTTTCTTCATTTCTAAACGGGACAATGATTGAGAATGTTGTTATGGGTTTTTCATCAGTTCTTTCAAATGATTTTACTTTGTTGAAACCAATAATCAGTTGCAAAATAAATACCACATATACCGCTAAAATCAAGAATAGTACAGTTTCAATCATATTTTTTTACCAATTTTAAACAAACAAACAAACTTATATTTTTTTACGTTACCTATGGAGTTTAAAAATCAACACAAAATAACTTCCAATGATTACCGGTAACACGACATTCAAAAACCACATTAGTGTAGTTACAAAAATCACAACCCATTCGTTAACACCAAGTGATCCAAAGAAATAGACAGCCAAACTACCTTTTAAAGCAAAATCAAGAAATTGAAAACTCGGAATGATGGAAGCTAAGAAATATACGGTAGTAATGCTTGCCATTAAAGTGATGTACGGTAAATCAACATCAAATGCCAAGAACAAAAAATAATATTGATGGGAAAAAACCAAATAGCGGCACATTCCTAATAAAAAGTTCTTACGATGAATTTTCTTGGGAATTTCGTTGATTCGTTTCAATAGATTCTCAATGGAATAGCCTTTAATGGCAATGGTTTTGGTGAAGTAGGAAAACAATAAAAATACAATGGTAAACGCCAAAATTCCCAAACTCCAGAACCAATAACCTAATAGAAGAATGCCTAATAATCCGAAAAAGCCTGTGGCAACAATCTGAATTCCGTTGCAAATTAAATTTAGAAAAATGATTTTTCCAGCCTCTTTTTTTTCAAAATACAACGCTTTGCCCGCATATTCTCCAATGCCAACAGGAGTGAATACGCCCAATGTTAAGGCTGCAAGAACTTGTTTAGTAGCATCGTAAACGGATATTTCTCGAACGACTTGAGCTAAATTTTGCCATTTTAAAATTTCCAAATAACGGTTTAAGAAACTAAAAAATAAAATGAACATAATTCCAGCAAACGATTTATTTTTATGGTATAATACTAAAAAATGTTCCCAATCTAACTTATCATTGTGCGCCAATTGGTCGTAAATAAAATAAAATGCCGCAATAACAATCAAAAGTTTGATTATAAAAACGCCGAATTGTTTAGCTTTGTAAGGAATTGAAATCATTGCTGCAAAAGTAGTCAATTTGAAGATGAGACCATTTGAAAATTTATAAATGAAAAGCATAATAGGATGTAACGATTAATTAAAGATTGGTTATCCTTAAAAAACATGGCACACGAACGCATCATATTAGGAATCGACCCTGGAACCACGATTATGGGTTTTGGTTTGATTAAAGTCATCAATAAAAAGATGGAATTTCTTCAGTTAAACGAATTAATTCTGTCTAAATATGACGACCATTACACCAAATTGAAAGTCATTTTTGAACGCACTATCGAATTAATTGAAACCCATCATCCCGATGAAATTGCCATTGAAGCACCATTTTTTGGAAAGAACGTGCAATCGATGTTAAAATTGGGAAGAGCACAAGGTGTGGCTATGGCGGCGGGTTTGTCGCGTCAAATTCCGATTACCGAATACGAACCCAAAAAAATAAAAATGGCAATAACGGGTAATGGAAACGCCAGTAAAGAACAAGTAGCTAAAATGTTGCAACAACTTCTTGGAATAAAAACCTTACCCAAAAATCTCGATTCTACCGATGGATTAGCCGCTGCCGTTTGCCATTTTTTTAATACAGGAAAAGTCATCGGAGAAAAAAGTTATACCGGTTGGGATGCTTTTGTCAAACAGAATGAAAATAGAATAAAATAATTTGAAGATTTGCAAATTGGAAGATTCTTGATTACAAGTTTCATTTTCAAATTTTCAAATTGATTAATTACCAAATAAATGTCCGGAATCTACATTCACATCCCATTTTGTAAGCAAGCGTGTCATTATTGCGACTTTCATTTTTCGACCTCCTTGAAAAAGAAAGACGCGATGGTTTCGGCCTTGGCAAAAGAAATCGAACTGCGTAAAAATGAATTCCAAGACGAGGTTGTAGAAACGATTTATTTTGGAGGAGGAACGCCTTCCATATTAACGATTGACGATTTAAGATTTTTGATTGATTCGATTTATAAAAATTATAAAGTTGTTGAAAATCCAGAAATCACCGTAGAAGCCAATCCGGATGATTTATCTCAAGAACGCATTATCGAATTATCGCAAAATAAAGTAAACCGACTTTCTATTGGTATTCAATCGTTTTTTGAAGACGATTTAAAACTGATGAATCGGGCACATAATTCGGCGGAAGCTAAAGAATGTCTCGAATTGGCAACGCAACATTTCGATAATATTTCGATTGATTTGATATACGGAATTCCGGGAATGAGTAATGAAAAATGGAGGCAAAATATCGAAACCGCTTTGTCTTTCAATATTCCGCATATTTCCAGTTATGCTTTAACAGTTGAGCCCAAAACAGCATTACATTCATTCATCCAAAAAGGAATCATTGCGAAACCCGATGATGAAGTGGCTTCGGCACATTTTCAAATATTGGTTGATACTTTAGCGGAACATGATTTTGTACATTATGAATTGTCCAATTTTGCCAAAGAAAACTATTTTTCTAAAAACAATTCGAGTTATTGGTTGGGCAAAAAATATATCGGAATCGGTCCATCGGCTCACAGTTATGATGGTGAAAAGCGCGGTTGGAATGTTTCGAATAACGCTTTGTATTTGAAAGCGATAGAAGAAAATAAATTGCCTATAGAAACCGAAATACTATCCAAAACCGATCGGTACAACGAATATATTATGACTGGTTTGCGCACTATTTGGGGTGTTTCTTTGGATAGAATTGAAAAAGAATTTGGCAAAACTTTTTTGGATTATTTAAATCAACAAGCAGCCAAATACATTGAAGATCATCTGTTATTTATAGATGAAAACATATTGAGAACTACTAAAAAAGGAAAGTTTTTGAGCGACGGAATTGCAAGTGATTTGTTCATACTGAACTAGTTTCAGCATCTGTTGTACTTATGAAAACTGAATATGATAAAAGGATACACATATATAATGACAAACAAAAACTTTTCGGTTTTATATATTGGTGCTACAATAGATTTAAAGTATAGAATAGCATGCCATAAAGATGGAACTGGAGCAGTTTTCACAAAAAAATATAGTGCTACTATCTTAATATACTTTGAGGAGTTTGATGATTACAGAGATGCATTTGCAAGAGAGAAGCAATTAAAGAATTGGCATAAAGATTGGAAATGGAATTTAGCTAAAGGTTTAAATCCTGAATTAAAAGATTTATATTTGGGGTTATAAAATAGTATCTTTTTAATAATTTTACTTAAAGTTGAAAAGATGCTGAAACAAGTTCAGCATAAATGATAGCAAAAATCCAAAATATTGAAATCGATTTATCAAAACCCATTGATATTTCCATTCCGTTATCCAATACCGATGCCAATCCGATTGCGTGGTATGTTGAAAAACCAGAAATGGAACCTGTAAAATTTGGCGATTGGATTGGAAAAGTATCCGAAGGAAGCTCGACCAATTTCAACAATATTTACTTCAATCCACACGGTCACGGAACGCATACCGAATGTTTGGGACACATTACACGAGAATTTTATTCTATTAACCAATGTTTGAAACAGTTTTTCTTTACGGCTGAATTGATATCAATTGCACCCGAAAAGCTAAACGATGATTTGGTGATTACCAAAAATCAAATCGAAAAAGCGTTGAACAGAAACACTTCAACTGCGTTCTGTGAGACAAAAGAAGCAATTATCATTCGAACATTACCCAATTCAGAGGCTAAAAAACAGCAAAAATATTCCAATACCAATCCGCCTTATTTATCGGAAGAAGCCGCTATTTTTATTCGAGAAATCGGAATTCAGCATTTATTGATTGATTTGCCCAGTGTAGATCGAGAAGAAGATGAAGGAAAATTATTGGCACACAAAGCTTTTTGGAATATGAAAAATGTTACTAATTTGAATGACGATGCCCGACTTCATTGCACCATTACCGAAATGATTTATGTTGAAGAAAATGTTTCAGACGGAAGTTATATTTTGAATCTACAAATTGCTTCATTTGAAAATGATGCTTCGCCATCAAAACCAGTATTATTTAAGATTGAAGATATTTGATTTCAGAATTTCAGAATTTCAAAAATCGACATTCGTTAATCAACAATCGTTAATCAAATGATAACTGTTTCCACCGACAAATCTAAACTAGATGTTCCCTTCATTCAAAACTTTTTGAAAGATGTGTATTGGGCCGCCGGACGCACTATAGAAGAAGTTCAAACCACAATTGACTCTTCTTTTTGCTTCGGAATTTATTTGGACGATAAGCAAATTGGCTTTTGTCGCGTCATTACTGATTATGTGGTTTTTGCTTATGTGATGGATGTTTTTATTGATGAACAACATCGCGAAAAAGGTTATTCTTCTATTTTAATTCATGCGATGATGACGGAACCCGAATTGCAACGCGTCAAAATTTGGCGCTTGGCCACTTCGGATGCCCATTTTTTATATGAAAAATTTGGCTTTACAAATTTGGCACATCCTGAAAAAATGATGGAGAAATTATTAAATAAATTAACCTAGATAAAGTAATAAATATAAGATTAGGTAAACCTAATAAATTCTTTAACTTCATTAAAAAAATTAGATGATATATAATTTATTTTCAGAACTAATATTTTGATTATTTTGTATAATTTTTTAACAAATTTATAGGAATTAATTTTAAATTAAGTAAATATTAAGCATTGTTGTTAATATCTTTTTTGTTTAGAGTATTAAGAACCAAAAAAAGTTAATAAATTCGAAGTCTATTTTTAACCATAAAATCTAAAATTATGAAGTACAAATTACTTTCAATTGCGTTATTAGTGATAACGAGTTTTTCTTTTGCGCAACAAAGAGGTTCTTTGTGGAAATCTAGTACAAGAAGTAACATTTCAGTTGCTAGAGGTAGTGCTAGTCTTCCCCAAAGAAATCTTTTGGATTTAGATGTCAATGATTTAATAGCAAGGTTGGCTGATTCTCCACAAAGAAATGCGACGTCAAAAACATCAAATGTTATTTTGTCTTTACCAAATGCTGATGGACAAATGGAGAATTTCAAAGTTTTTGAGAGTTCGAATATGGATCCTGTTTTAGCTGCAAAATATCCAGAAATTAAATCCTACTTCGGTGTTGGCGTTGATAATCCAACATTGAAAGCTTATTTTAGTTTATCACCTCTTGGTTTCAAATCCATGGTTATAGGAGCAGACCGATCGGCTGTTTTTATTGAACCTTTTTCTGAAGATTTAAAAACCTATTCTGTATACAGAAAAGCAGACAAAGCGGATTCATTGGATAAGTTTGAATGTAAAGTTATTGATGCAGTTACGCCTCAAATTAATCAAAGTGTTCTTCGACCAAATGCTGATGATGCGACTTTGAGAACTTTTCGTTTAGCAATGTCTGTTACGGGAGAATATACTACTTATTTTGGTGGAACAAAAGCATTGGCTCTTGCTGCAATAAATAATACATTGACTCGAGTGAATGGTGTTTTTGAAATTGATTTTGGAGCGCACATGAATTTAATAGCTAATACCGATTTAGTTATTTTTACAAATGCTTCAACTGATCCTTATGATGCAGCTACAACTGGAGCTGGTGGAACTTGGAATCAACAACTTCAAACTACATTAACCAATACGATTGGAAGTGCAAACTACGACATTGGACATTTGTTTGGTGCTTCAGGAGGTGGCGGAAATGCAGGTTGTATCGCTTGTGTTTGTATTAACCCAACAACGTCAACACCATTAGGAAAAGGGAGTGGATTTACGTCTCCAGCAGATGGAATTCCTTCAGGAGATAATTTTGACATTGACTATGTAGCTCACGAAATGGGACATCAATTTGGTGCAAACCATACCTTTACTCATAGTAATGAAGGGACAGGAGTTCAAATGGAGCCAGGTTCTGGATCAACCATTATGGGATATGCGGGTATTACTACATTAGATGTTCAGCCTCACTCTGACGCTTATTTTCATGCAATCAGTATTCAGCAAGTTACCAATTATATTAAAACTACAACTTGTTCAGTAAATACTGCAACTGGAAATGCTATCCCAACCGCTAATGCTGGTTTAGATTTTACCATTCCAAAAAGCACTCCGTTTATGTTAACTGGAGCAGGAACTGATGCTAACGGTGATACACTTACTTATGATTGGGAACAAATGGATTCTCAAACTACTTCTGCAGCTCCAAGTGCAACAAAAACTACAGGAGTTGACTTTAGATCATACAATCCATCGACTTCACCAATACGATATTTTCCAAAAATGGCATCTGTTCTAACTGGAGCTACAACTACAGCTGGCACTGAACTTACAGTAGAAGCTTTGCCATCAGTCGCAAGAACAATGAATTTCAGATTAACAGTCCGTGACAACCATGCTGGTGGACCTGCTAATAATAGTGACGATATGATTGTAACAGTCAATGCTACTGCTGGACCGTTTAGCGTTACATCTCCAAATACTGCTGTTTCTTATGCTGGTGGAAGTTCTCAAACCATTACTTGGGCAGTTGCTGGTACAACTGCTAATGGAATAAATTGCGCTAATGTTGACATTCTTTTATCTACAGATGGTGGAACAACTTGGTCAACTTTATTGGCTGCTACTCCAAATGATGGTACAGAAGCTGTCACAATTCCGAATACTCCTGGAACTACAAATAGAATTATGGTTAAAGGAACCAATCACATTTTCTTTGATGTTTCTAATACTAACTTTACAATTACAGCAGGTAGCACAGATACAGTAGCGCCAACGGCTCCAACATTGGTTGCTTCTGGAACAACTCAAACTACTACAAATTTATCTTGGTCTGGTGCCACAGATAATGTAGCGGTAACAGGATACGATGTGTATAAAAATGGAGTACTATTAGGTTCAACAGCTTCTACAACGTATGCAGTTTCTGGTTTAACAGCTTCTACTACCTATTCTTTTACCGTTAAAGCAAAAGATGCTGCTGGAAATGCTTCTGTAGCCAGCAATGCAGTAAGTGTAATAACTTTAGCTCCAGTTGCTGATACTACTGCGCCAACTGCGCCAACATTGTCAGCTTCAGGAACTACAACAACAGCCACTAATTTATCTTGGTCGGGTGCCACAGATAATGTTGGTGTTACAGGTTATAATGTTTATCAAGGGACTACTTTGTTAGGATCAACTACTACCGCAACGACTTATGCCGTAACTGGTTTAACCGCTTCAACCGCTTACACATTTACTGTTAAAGCTAAAGACGCGGCTGGAAATATTTCTGTAGCGAGTAATGCGGTTTCGGTTACTACTTTAGCAAACACGGTAACGTATTGCACCTCTACTTCAAGTATTACTACCGATGAAAAAATTGGTAAAGTAGTGTTCGGAACAATTAGTAATACTTCAACAGGAACTGCTGGTTACGAAAACTTCACAGCTCTTTCTACGAATATTGTTAGAGGAAATACTTATACAATAACCATTACGCCAAATTGGACTTCAACTGTATATAGTGAAGGATATGCTGTTTGGATTGATTATAATGGAAATGGAGTTTTTACCGATGCTGGGGAAAAAGTTTGGACTAAAGCCGCTTCAACTACATCTCCTGTAACGGGAACATTCACCATTCCTGCAACTGCTACATTAGGAGCTACTAGAATGAGAGTTCAAATGAGTTACAACGCTACTCCTACCTCTTCTTGTGCTTCTTTTACCTACGGTCAAGTTGAAGATTATACCGTAAATATTTCATTAACTGCAAAAATGGAGAAATCAAGTAATGATGAAATTGCTTTTACTCTTTATCCGAATCCAGTTAATGGTGATGTAGTTACTATTGCCAATCTTGACCTTATTTCAGAATATAAGATTTTCAATATGATGGGACAAGAATTAGGAGACGGTAAAATTGAAAACGAAGGATCAATTAATGTAGGGTCATTAAATTCTGGAACCTATTTAATTCAAGTTTCAAATGAAAATGGAACCACTTCAAAACGATTTATTAAACAATAAATTTTAAACTTAATTTTTTTAAGAGCCTAATGTGAAAATGTTGGGCTTTTTTTATGCACATCATTTCTTTAGATCAATATTTTAATACTGTAACAAATAGAAACAAAAAACTACTAATCTCTAAATCATTAACTTTTCCGTTTAATTAATAAATAACAATAGATGAAGAATATTAAAATCACTCTTTTGGCTGCAACGGTGCTATTGGCATCGTGCAACAAGAAACAAGAACTAGTATCGGGTATTACAAAAAAAAATATGGATACTCTTGTTAAACCCGGCGATAACTTTCAAGAATACGTGAACGGAACTTGGTTAAAAAAGAATAAGATTCCTGCCGATAAATCGTCTTATGGTTCGTTTGACATGTTATATGATCAATCTCAAAAAGATGTTAAAGCTATTATTGAAGAAGCTTCAAAAGGAAGTTTTGCTAATGGTAGTGATCAACAAAAAATTGGCGATTATTATGCGTCATATATGAACCGAAAAGAGCGTGATGCCAAAGGAATTACTCCTATTCAACCTGAATTAAAAAAGATTGATGGAATTACTAATTATTCCGATTTAGCTTCCTATTTTGGAAAAGCAAATAGAACCGGAGTAGCCATTCCATTTGCTATATCAGTCAGTCAAGACTTTAAAAAACCAAATGAATACACTTTAATGACTTGGCAAAGTGGATTAGGTCTACCAGAAAGAGAATATTATCTTCCGAATGACGCCAAGATGGTTGATGTTCGTAAAAAGTATTTAGCTCATATTGAAAAAATGATGACCTTAACAGGAATGCCGACTCCTGCAGAAAGCGCTGCTAAAATTATCGCATTAGAAACTTCAATGGCTAAAGTTCAAATGACTAAGGAAGATACTCGGGAAACGGCTAAATTGTACAATAAATATGCTACAAGTGATTTAAAAACGCTAATGCCTGACTTTGATTGGAATGCCATGCTTAAATCTGCTGGAATTGAAAATCAAAAGATTTTGGTAGTTTCACAAGTAGAATATACTAAAAGTTTGAATGGAATAATCAAAAATACTCCATTAGACACTTGGAAAACTTATTTAAAATGGAGCTTGATTAATAATGCTGCGAGTCATTTGACTACAGAATTAGATAGAGCCAACTTTGAATTTTATGGCAAAACCCTATACGGAACCGAAAAACAACAAGATGATTGGAAAAGAGCTGTTAATGCTGTTAATGGTAGTTTGGGAGAAATCGTTGGTAAAGTATACGTTGCTAAACACTTCTCGCCTGAAGCAAAGGAACGTATGGTTGGCATGGTGAAAAATCTTTTGAAAGCTTATGCAGAAAGTATTAAAAAACTGGATTGGATGAGCGAAACCACAAAAAAACAAGCATTGCAAAAAGTGGATAAATTCATGATTAAAATTGGATATCCAGATAAATGGAGAGACTATTCTAGCTTAAAAGTAGTAAAAAATGATTTGTATGGCAATGCCGAAAGAGCTACTGAGTTTGAATACAATCGATTGTTACACAAATTAGGAAAACCTGTTGATCGCACTGAATGGGGCATGACGCCACAAACAGTAAATGCCTATTACAATCCA
>CAZSZH010000048.1:0-19769 GCA_964610785.1 uncultured Flavobacterium sp.
GATTTTTCCATAAATATCTGGTCGAACGTGCGGATCGTTTCCGTATAAGGTAACCGAATCGAAAGCGGTTGAAAGACGTTTAGCAGGTAATCCAGCACTTACATAATGAAAACGCTTATTTGTTCTTTCGGGACCGCCTTCACCAGCAAACATACGACTTGGATCTTCACCTTCACGTTTGAAAGGATACAATCCTGACGCAAATGGGAATTCTCCTGGCACATTTTCTTGTAAATTCCATTTTAAAATATCACCCCAAGCTTGGTATTTTGGTAACGAAATTTTCGGAATTTGCGAATGAGACAAACTCTCAGTATGCGTTGCAATTTTGATTTCCTTATCACGAACTTTAAAACTGTAAATTGGATTTTTGTATTTATTCACTTTTTCGTCCCAAGTTAGAATTACTTCCCAATTGTATGGGTCAAGGTTCATTTTTACACGGTCGAATTCTTTTACCAAAAGATTCAAAAACTCATTTCTGCTTTCATCTTTTGATTGTAAAATCGTTTCTTCAATTCCAGCTTTTGTGAACGATGGTTTACTACCAAAAACAGTTTCTATGGTTTTGTAAATTCCGTATAATTTTTGAGCCACTTCAACTTGTGTTAACGCAATCTCATCATATTTTCTGTTATTCTCGGCAATCTCCGATAAATAGCGTGTTCTGTGTGGTGGAATGACAAAGATTTTTTCGCTCATTTCACGTGTAATTTGGAAGGTCGATTTTAAATCGGCTCCGGTTTTCTCTACAATTTTATCCATAATGGACTTGTAGAGTGTATTCATTCCTGGATCATTAAACTGTGATGCGATGGTGCCAAAAATTGGCATCGTATCCACATCATTATCCCACAAATTATGATTGCGTTGGTATTGTTTTTTCACATCGCGAATAGCATCTAAAGCACCACGTTTGTCAAATTTATTTAAAGCAACTAAATCGGCAAAATCCAACATATCGATTTTTTCCAATTGCGTAGCTGCACCAAATTCCGGCGTCATTACGTATAATGAAACATCCGAATGGTCCATTATCTCTGTATCACTTTGCCCAATTCCTGAGGTTTCCAAAATGATGATGTCGTATTTAGCCGCTTTCAACACTTCAATGGCTTCATTTACATATTTTGACAAGGCCAAGTTGGATTGACGTGTTGCCAACGAACGCATATACACTCTAGGATTATTAATCGCATTCATACGAATACGATCCCCTAAAAGTGCTCCGCCAGTTTTTCTTTTAGAAGGATCGACTGAAATCAATCCGATGGTTTTTTCAGGAAAATCAATTAAAAAACGACGTACTAATTCATCTACCAAAGATGATTTTCCAGCACCACCAGTTCCTGTAATTCCGAGAACTGGAATTTTATTGGTTTCGTTTTTTTTGTGAATTACATCAAAAGCAGGTTTGGCGATTTCTGGAAAGTTTTCTGCTGCCGAAATCAACCGTGCAATGGCAGTAGGATTTTTATCCTCAATATGTTCTAATTCATCGGTCAATTTATCTCCAACAGGATAATCGGAACGTTGTACCAAATCGTTAATCATGCCTTGCAATCCCATGGCACGACCATCGTCTGGCGAATAAATTCGTTCGATTCCGTATTCGTGTAAATCTGAAATCTCTGAAGGCAAAATTACACCTCCGCCTCCGCCAAATATCTTAATGTGACCCGCCCCTTTTTCCTTAAGCAAATCATACATGTACTTAAAATATTCATTGTGACCGCCTTGATACGAAGTCATTGCAATCGCATTGGCATCTTCTTGAATAGCTGTATTGACTACTTCTTCTACACTTCGATCGTGACCAAGATGAATTACTTCAACACCAGTAGCTTGAATAATTCGTCGCATGATATTGATGGCAGCATCGTGTCCATCAAAAAGTGAAGCAGCAGTAACAATTCTTACTTTATTTATAGGGATATAAGGAGTTTGTGGTTCCATTGGTAATTTTTATTCAAATTTGAGTGCGCAATTTACGAATTTAATAATTTTAAGACGTTTTAATTGCTTTAAAAATTACGCTAGTTAAGTATATTTATTTCAAAATTTGGAGCAATTGAAAATTGAGGCATTATATTTGCTCCAATGTTTAAAAGTAAAATAAAAAAAATGAAGAAATTAGTCGTATTGTTGCTGTTAACACCGGTAATTGGAATTGCACAATCAAAATCAATTTCAAAAAAAATAAAAACAAAAGTTACATCAGTAAAAACGAAAGCTACAACTGCTGTTGAACCATCGCCGACTACTATTGCTAGCCCATTAGACATTTCAGCTGGATTAAAAGAAGCCTTGAATAACGGAATAACTAAAGAAGTTTCAAAACTAACAGCCGTAGATGGCTTTTATAAAAATGAAGCTGTTAAAATTCTAATGCCAGAAGAATTACAAAAAGTAGAAAGTTCTTTAAGAAAATTAGGAATGGGAAATTTAGCCGATCAAGGAGTTTTAGCGATGAATAGAGCAGCTGAAGATGCTGTGAAAGAAGCCACGCCAATTTTTGTGACAGCGATTAAGAACATGAAAATTACTGATGCAAAATCGATTTTATTGGGCAATGAAAATGCCGCAACAACTTATCTTCAAGGAACCACCAACAAAGAATTGTACGCTAAATTTAGTCCTGTAGTACAGCAATCTATAGAAAAAGTTGAGGCTGACGTAGTTTGGAGTTCGATTATTAGCAAATACAATCAAATTCCATTTGTAAACAAAGTAAATCCAGATATTACAGATTATGTCACTAATAAAGCAATGGAAGGAGTTTTTAAAATGATTGCTGTAGAAGAAAAAAATATAAGAACCGATTTAAAATCGAGAACTTCTCCTTTGTTACAAAGTGTTTTTGGATTACTTGGCAAAAAATAGTTTGTAAGATTTATATTATATAGAAATTGATGTTATAATATTTTAATAATCAATAACATAAGAATAACATTGTCTTAACACAACTTAAACAGATATTGTTGGATATTTGCAATGTAATAAATGAGGATTTATTATTTTGTTTGGTTTAGTTAGTTTTAAAGAATTGCCAGTGTTTAAAAAAACATTGGCATTTTTTATTTCTATCAAATCGCCAAGTCAAAATTTTAGTTTTCTTGAATAAAGGAAATAACTTGCTTGTTAAAGATTTCGTATTGTTCTACATTGACTACGTGACCGCATTTTTCTATTATAAATAATTTGGAAGATTTATAATGACTTTCGACTACTTTTCTTACTGAGGGTAAAAACATATAATCTTCTTCTCCCATAACATAAAAAGTTGGTATATTCAGTTCTTGTTGACGGAACCATTTTAGAATTGGATTGATTTCTGCTGTGAGTTTGAACCAACGAATGAATTCTTTTTGATACAATTTTTTGGCTTCGTTTATGAATAGTAATCGCGATTGTTTGTGATTTTTATTGGGCATAATTACAAAAGCAAAAAACTTATACAACACCAAATAAGGCAAAACGTATTTAAAAATATTTCCCAATCGCATCAAGATTTGGGAACGAAAATTCATTTTTAAAATAGCACCACCCAAAATCATACTTTTTACTCGATTGGGATGCATTTCGGCCAATTGACGGATAACAATAGTACCTAAAGAAATTCCAACAAAATGAGATTTTTCTATTTTCAAAAAATCAAGTACTTCCAAAACATCAGTAGCAATAGATTGAAATGTATACTTTTGTTTGAAAGCCTTTTTAATTTGCGTATTGGAATCACCGTGACCTCGTAAATCCAACAACAATACATTAAAATGTTTTTGAAACTCGCGAATTTGCTTAAACCATATAGACGAACTTCCCCCTGCGCCATGAACAAAAGTCACCCATTCGGAGGATACTTCATTTTTATATAGTGTGTAGGCTATCACAGATTCTTTAAAATTTCACTCATTTCAACTTGCATTTTTAGCGCCTCTACTCTTGCTTTTTCAGCATAATCAACGCCATTCGAAGCATAAATAATACCACGAGACGAGTTGATTAACAAGCCAACGTTTTGGTTCATTCCGTAGTTGCAAACTTCTTTTAAACTGCCGCCTTGTGCGCCAACTCCAGGAACTAATAAAAAACTATCGGGTATTAGTTTTCTGATTTCAGTAAAGTATTCCTCTTTGGTTGCACCCACCACATACATCAAGTTTTTGGAATTTTTCCACGATTTAGAAGTTTCGATGACTACTTTATACAATTCCTTACCGTCGATATTTTGAGTTTGAAAATCAAAAGCGCCTTCGTTGGAAGTGAGTGCCAACATGATGGTATGTTTATTTTCAAATGCTAAAAATGGCTCTACCGAATCTTTTCCCATATAAGGTGCAACAGTTACCGAATCAAAGTTCAAATCTTCAAAAAAAGCTTTGGCGTACATCGAAGAAGTGTTTCCAATATCGCCGCGTTTGGCGTCGGCAATGGTGAAAATTTCAGGATGGTTTTCGTTCAGGTAATTGATGGTTTTTTGATGTGATTGCCAGCCTTTTAACCCATAGGCTTCGTAGAACGCCGTATTGGGTTTGTAGGAAACACACAAATCGTGTGTGGCATCAATGATGGCTTTATTGAATTCGAAAATCGGGTCTTCGCGTTCAAGTAAATGAGAAGGAATTTTGTTCAAATCGACGTCGAGACCAATACAGAGAAAGGATTTTTTAAGACGAATTTGATCAATTAGTTGTTGTGTTGTCATTGTATTGATTTGCACGCAAAGTTCGCAAAGTTTTTGCAAAGTTGGCTATGAAAAGAGTAACAAAAATAAAAATAGAAAACCCATTAGCCCCGATTGAAGGAAATGCCGCGCATGACGAAAAGCGGGAAATACCTTTATTGATAAAGCCCAAGCCATTCGCTTCAAAAAAAAAATGCCAAACTTACGCTTGACATCTTTTTTCTTTGTTATTATCAAAATTTTCTTTGATTAAAAAACTTCGCTTTCTTTTAGTTTTTCCATATTGTTGACCAATTGAAGTTCGTCGACGAATTTTTGGATTTTTCCGTTCATAACGCCGTCCATATCGAAAACGTCTAGACCAATTCGGTGATCGGTAACGCGCCCTTGCGAATAGTTGTAGGTTCTAATTTTAGCCGAACGGTCGCCTGAACTCACTTGAGACGAACGTTTGGTCGCGTCTTCGGCTTGTTTTTTGGCCAATTCTTGTTCGTACAAACGCGAACGCAATACTTCTAAGGCTTTATCTTTATTCTTGTGTTGCGATTTTTGATCCTGACATTGCGCTACCAATCCGGTTGGAATGTGTGTTAAACGCACCGCTGATTTTGTTGTGTTTACCGATTGACCTCCTGGTCCAGACGAACAGAAAAAGTCGACACGCACATCGTTCATATCGATTTGCACGTCAAATTCTTCGGCTTCAGGTAAAACCATTACAGTTGCTGCAGAAGTATGAACACGCCCTTGTGTTTCGGTTTGTGGGACACGTTGTACACGATGTACACCAGCTTCAAATTTTAGTGTTCCATACACATCTTCACCGGTTACTTCAAAAATTACTTCTTTGAATCCGCCAGATGTTCCTTCATTCATATCGACTACTGAAGTTCTCCAACCACGAGTTTCGCAATATTTGGTGTACATTCGGAACAAATCGCCTGCAAAAATAGAGGCTTCGTCGCCACCGGTTCCGGCACGGATTTCGACCATTACGTTTTTAGCATCTTCTGGATCTTTTGGGATCAGCATGAATTTGATTTCATCTTCCAATTGTGGTAAACGCTCTTTGGCTTCGTCCAATTGCATTTTGGCCATTTCTACCATTTCGGCATCTGATCCGTCGGCAAGAATTTCATTCGCTTCTTCTATATTTCCTTTAACACTAATCAATTCTTCACGCTTTTCCATCAAATCTTTAAGCCCTTTGTACTCTTGATTTAACTGCACATAACGCTTTTGATCGGCAATAATATCGGGCTGAATAATCAAGTCTGATATTTCGTCGAAACGTTGTTTTACATATTGAAGTCTCTCTAACATCTTGAAATCTTTGTTTGGAGTGCAAAAGTAATAAAAAAAGTGTTCAGTTAGCAGTGTTCAGTTAGCAGATTTTTCATAGTTTTGTAGTTTAAAATTAGTTCTTATGAAAATTAGTTCTCTGTTACTGATAATTATCTGTTTAATAACGTTAACATCTTGTAAAAAATATGACAAATATGGAAACGAAATAAAGTCATTTAACGAATTAGCCAAAGCAAAATGGTTGATTGGTGAATGGGAAAAAAAAGATAGTTTGGGAACTCTCAAGGAAATATGGCAGAATGAAGATGATAGCACATTTGTCGGAAAATCATATTATTTACAAAACGATAAAGACACCCTTTTTAATGAACAAATTGAATTGATTCAAGAAAAAGACCATTTGATATACAGAGCTACCGTTGTGGGAGAAAACAATGATGAACCAGTTCCTTTTCAGTTACCAAAAGCAACGGATAGTCTTTTAATTTTTGAAAATCCAAAACATAATTATCCTCAAAAAATAGAATATCAACTCAAAAAAAACAAAAATATTACAGCCACGATTTCTGGTAAACAAAACGGAAAATCAAGTTCAGAAAGTTATCCTATGACTAAAATAAAATAATTTTTAAGAACTATTTCTACAAAACTTGCTTTTAAAGCAAGTTTTTTTTATTTTATTTTTCACAAAATCAATATCTTAAAAACTTTATTTATATTTAATCTAAATAAATTTTGCTAAATAAAAGTTACTTATTTATATTTGCATCGTTGTTTTTATTAAATCTAAATAAATGAGTTGTAAAGTTTTTCTATATTGGATATTTTTGGTAATCTTATCATCTAGTTGCACAAAATATGATAACGATTACGTAACTATTCCTAACGAAAAAATAGACTTAGGGAAAGCGATTTTTTTTGATACCAATTTATCAAATCCAATAGGACAAGCTTGTGCCTCTTGTCATGCACCCGAAAAAGCATTCAGTGACCCAACAAACAGTGCGATTTCTCAAGGTGCAGTTTTGACTGCATTTGGAAATAGAAATGCTCCAAGTTTATCGTATGGTGTGTTTTCTCCCAAACAATATTATAATGCCATTGACCAAACTTACATAGGCGGTTTTTTTCTTGATGGGCGTTCAAATAGTTTGGAAAACCAATTTATTCATCCACTTTTAAATCCAGTTGAGATGAATAATAACTCGATTCATGATGTTGTTGAAAAAATTAAAGCGGCCAACTATTTTACTAAACTCAAAAGCATTTATGGAACAATTGCTTCTGATTCAGAAATTATAAATGCCGTGGCAGATGCTGTTTCAGTGTACGAAAAATCAATTGAGGTAAGTTCATTTACATCTAAATTTGATTATTACTCAAAACAGTTAGTTGCCTTTACCTCCGATGAACAGAAAGGACTGGCTCTTTTTTCTGGCAAAGCAAAATGTGCCAATTGTCATGTTATTGATGCCGACGAAACTACTGGAAAAGTGCTTTTTACAGACTTTAGTTATGATAATATTGGTGTTCCAAAAAACAATACTAATCCTTTTTACACGCAACCAGCATCCGTTAATCCACTCGGAACCAGCTATATTGATTACGGAATTGGAGCCATTAACGGACGAATTGAAGATAAGGGAAAATTTAAAGTTCCTACTTTAAGAAACATAGCTATTACAGGCCCTTATTTTCACAATGGTGTTTTTGCAACTTTAAAACAAGTAATTCATTTTTACAATACCCGTAATCTACAAACGGGTGAATTTAATCCTCCCGAGGTTTCCGAAAATGTTAATATCGAAGAATTAGGAAATTTAAACTTGACTCTTGATGAAGAAGGACAGTTAGAAAAATTTCTACTAACGTTAACAGACCACTACCGAAAATAGTAAAAATATCAATCAAATATGGACATAAATAAAATCTTCTTTGTAGCATTACTCCTTATCAATTTTCAAATTGCCACTTCTCAAATAAAGGACACTACAAAACTTGAACAAGTTGTTATAAATGGATTTAAAACCGTCAATGGTTTAGGGCATCTTCCGGATGTAAAGAATGGAATTATTTATGCAGGTAAAAAAAGTGAAATCATTCTTGTTGATAGTCTCGATGCTAATAAATCGGTTAATAATACACGTCAAATTTTGGGAAGAATTCCTGGTTTGAACATTGTTGAAACCGAAAGTAGTGGTTTTACGGCCAACGGTATAGCTACCCGAGGATTAAATCCATCGCAAAGTGTCGAAATGAACACTCGTCAAAATGGTTATAATATTTCGGCTGATATTTATGGCTATAATGAAGCCTATTATTTACCGCCTATGGAAGCCGTTAGCCGAATAGAACTTGTTCGCGGAGCAGCCTCATTACAATTTGGTTCTCAATTTGGAGGTTTGGTTAACTATGTTTTAAGAGAAGCACCTAGCAAACCCTTTGAATTTTATACTTCACAAATAATAGGAAATTATGGCTTATACAATTCGTTTAATTCAGTTGGAGGAACATTAGGAAAATTAAGTTACTATAGTTTTATTCAATATCGATACTTAGAAGGCTATCGCGCCAATAGTGAACAATCACAAATCTCTGGTTTTGGAAAAATAGTATATAAGCAATCTGAAAAATTAAACTTTGGAATAGAATATTCATTACTCCGAAATAAAGTTAAAATGCCAGGTGGATTGAGCGATGAAGCTTTCAATTCTAATCCAAAACAGTCTACAAGAGCTAGAAATTGGATTAAAAGTCCATGGAATATTATCACTGGTTTTGCGAATTATAATCCTTCTGATAATGCAACCTATACGATAAAAACAAACTACTTATTTAGCAACCGTTCACTTGTTTGGAGAAATGAAGATGGAGGACCTAGCGCTATTGATGCTATAGACCCTCTTACAGGAACTTATGTTCCAAGAGAAGTGGAAAGCGAAGATATGCAGAATATTACAACTGAATTACGAGGCTCATATAACTATAAATTAGGAAATCAAAAATCAACATTTGCTGGTGGTTTACGTGCAAGCTATGCATGGTATGCGCGTCAAGGTGGTGGAGAAGGAACTACGGGCAGTGATTTTGATTTATCAATCACTGGTGACTATGAAAAAGATGAAAAATTTACAACAACCAATTTTGCACCATTTTTAGAAAATATTTTTAAGCTCAATAGTAACTTTACAATTACGCCTGGATTTCGTTTTGAATATATCAAAAGTACAATTTCTGGTTATTCCATTGTAGAAGGTGATAAACTGTTTTCTAATGATGCAAGAACTAGAACATTTGCTTTATTTGGACTTGGAACAGAGTATAAAACAACAAGAAATACCAGTGTTTATGCTAATGTTAGTCAAGTATATAGACCGATTGATTATGGTCAAATGGAACCGCTAGGAGTTGCGTCAAAAATCGACCCAAATCTTAAAGATAGTAACGGCTATAATTCCGATATAGGATTTCGCGGAACAATTAGAAATTATTTAAATTTTGATGTAAGTGGATTTTTTCTTGCATACCATAATCGTATCGGAGTCACTCTTGAAACTGATGCAATTACGGGGGATTATTACTCCATTAGAAAAAACATTGCCAATAGTGTTCATAAAGGAGTAGAAAGTTATGTTGAATTTAACTTCTTAAAATATTTTAATAGACAATCCCAATATGGTTTAAGCCTCTTTAATTCTTTTGCATATGTTGATGCTAAATATACATCTGGCGATTTTAATGGCAAAAGAGTTGAAGCAGCGACCAAAACCATCAATCGTATTGGAATTATTTTCAATACCAGAAAACTATCAACAACCATACAAATCAACTATGTTGGTGACGCTTTTGGTGATGCTTCTAATGTCATGGAAAGTGAAAATCCTGTGGCAGGATATATACCTGCATACACCGTAGTAGATTGGAGTGGTACGTACCGATTTAATAATTTGGCGTTAAAATTTGGCGTAAATAATATTACAGACAAACCCTATTTTACAAGACGAACCGATGAATATCCGGGACCAGGAATTATTCCTGCAGTTGGCAGAAGTTTCTACTTTGGTTTTACTGCGAAATGGAACTAAATCATTTTTACTGATTATAAATAATAGCTGATACCTAACTATTTTTAATAATATTTTTCAATGCTAGTTCGATGGTTGGAAATTCAAACTTAAATCCTACTTCTAGTGTTTTTTTAGGAATAATTTTTTTATTATTAAACAACAAGATGCTCATTTCCCCTAAAATTAATTTCATCATGAATTGAGGAATATTGGGCAAAAATAAGGGTCGTTTTAAATGGTGTGCAATTGATTTTGTCAGTGCTTTATTGGTGATAGCATTGGGTGAAACAGCATTGATCACTCCTTCAATTTTGTTTTGAATGACAAAATGATATAAATTGGCTACATCTGTCAAATGTATCCATGATTGAATTTGCGAGCCAGAACCGAAACAAGAACCAACATACATTTTAATTGGTTTTATCATTTCTAACAATGCTCCTCCTTTTTCAGAAAAAACTATTCCCGTTCTGATTTTAGTAACTTTGATATCTAATAATCTAAATTGATCAGCTCCTTCTTCCCATTTTACCACGACATTACCAAGAAAGGAATCCTCAATTTCAGTCGAAAACTCATCATAAACTGCTGTATTACTATCTGGGTATATAGCAGTGCCAGAGGCAGAAACAAAATGTTTAACTTGATTGGGCGCTTTTTTAAGTAGATTAAATAATAAATTAGCTGACAAAACGCGACTTTCAATTATTTCTTGCTTATATGAATTCGTCCAACGTTTAGATATGGATGTTCCCGCCAAATGTATGATCACGTCGACTCCTTCAATACAGCTTTCATCAATTTTCCCTTCTTGTGGATTCCAATAAAAACCGAAATAATTATCTTTATTATGAATTTTGAGAGATGATGTAGTTAAGTAGTGAACAGTATGATTATTCTGCAATAACACCTCCGTTAACTCTTTACCAATTAATCCTGTAGCACCTGTAATTAAAACTTTCATTTTATTTTTATTCAAAATTACAACTAAATAACAAAGGTTTACGTTAATTGTAACTGGTTTAACTTTTGTTGAATTTTTCGATAAAAAAAATCCCAACGTTGATTGGGATTTTACTATAACAATAAATAATTCTAATTACCAGAAACACTTCCTCCAGAAGTTTCTTCTTTTGAAACTGTTTTGGGATTACCCTCATAACTAATTGAAGCACCACTAGATGCTTTGCCCTTTAAACTTAGTAAGGGATGAACCTCTGTTGAGCTTCCGCTAGTTGCTTCTGCTATTACTTCATTTGATAAAAGTTCCGAGGCATCGATGGTACTTCCACTAGAAGACACCAAATTGGATTTTAAAGCTTTTCCAGACAAATTTATTGAACTACCACTTGTAGATTCGCTAGAAATTGCATCATATTCTAGAGTAGATTGAATTTCACTTCCACTACTCGATTTAATAGTAATATTGGTTCCTTTGAGAGTGCTCTTACTTTTAATATTAGATCCGCTGGTGGTTTCTAAGCCATCGATGACAGGAACTTTAACATGAACTATTTCAGCTTCGGCGCTGTAAATATTTTCATCCGATGATACCATTAACGTACCATTTTCAACTTTGGTTGTAATGTGTTTTAACAAGTTTTGATCGGCTTCTACTTCAACAAAAACATCATTTCCTTGCTCTACAATTACTTCAATTCCACGACTTACAGATATTTTCGTAAATTTTCCACTAATAGAACGCATTTCTTTTTGAACGTTTCCGGTTCCTTTAATTCCATTGAAAATTCCATTTCCACAGGATGAAAATAATAGCGCAACGGCCGCTGCGATGATTACTTTGATACAAAAAATTATAACTTTTACCATGATTATTTTGTTTTTATAATGATTCCCTCTTTGTTTATTGTTAATTTTCCTGGTTTATCTTTTCCAGTCGTTGTTTTAATAATTTCTTTTCCGTTAAGATTAATAGAAATATTTTTGGTAGAATCTGTTAAATCAATTACTCCTTCGCCTTTTATTATTACATTCGAATCAACGTCGTTGTGTTCATTTTCATCGGCAGGACAATTTAAGCATTTTATTTTAGTTTCGCCAACTTTATAGAGGTAATTATCTGAACTATAATGCATATTAAAATAATCGTTATCCGAATTATCATAATCTTCAACACTAGTATCTGTTTTAAATAAGGTTCCCGTTGGTAAGTATAAAAACAATTCTACTTTTTGGTTTCTAAATTTTGAAGCCACTTCACTCAAAAGATAATTGTCTAAAATTAACTTATTTCCTTCTATTTTGTAACTGTACTTAATTTTTTCAGCACGTTTTTTAGCTTCATCAGCCGATTTTCCTACAGCCAATTTTTCAACTTGTAGATAGGGTTGTTTTTCATTGGTATGAAGCACTTTTAAATATACATTGTTAGAGTAAATAACTTCATTATTTTTTTCATCTTGAGTTAGTCGAAAATCAGTACGCTTGTTAACATCTTTATCATAAAAATCATTGCTTTTAAAGCTTATATGAAGCGTATCGTTGGACGTAATATTGATCACTTCTTTTTTAACATCTTTTGCTTCAGATGAAATTTGCGTCAACTCGTTAATTCCTAATGAAATCAATATCCCAACAGCTATAATCCAAATGGCTAGCAACGTATATTTTGCAATATTCCCAATAGATTTTAAGTTAGTTACTAATAACTTTAATCCAAGAATGAGTAAGAAGAAAAAAGGAATTCCTAAAGTCAAAAGAAACAAAATTCCTTGAATCCAAAGGGGAGTTTCTAATCCTAAAGGGGTTCTAAAGTGATTAATTAAAGTATTTTGGGGCAATGAACTAGAGAATATGGCGACAATAGACATTATGAAAACTCCAAAAATGGTTAATGATGAAAAAACAACAATAATAGCTCCAATCGCTTTTGCAAAAGCTCCAAAGATGGAATTGAAAACATCTCCTAACCTATTTCCAAAAGATTCAGCTCCAGACTTCACTTTGTTTCCTAATTCGTCATAATTTACATTTTTAATTTTGTCTGAAACCGTTTCAAATTCTTCGCGTACTTTCTTTTCAATAGTTGAAATTGTTACGGGAGCGCCCGTCATTTCCAGCTTTTCAGAAGTTGTAATCGCTTTTGGCATGGCTATCCACAATACTAAATACGCAATTAAACCAGTACCAAATCCGAAAAACAATACTAGAAATAATAATTTAATCCAAACTGATTCAATACCAAAATAGTGTCCTAAACCAGTACAAACACCACCAATTAAACCTCGGTCTTTGTCACGGTATAATTTTCTTTTTCCAGTGGTCGTATAGTTAAATGTTTTTGGTTGTTCTGAGTCATCGTCAATTCTATAATCTTCCGGCTGCCCCATTACGGTAACCACCTCATCAACATCTTTGGTATTAATTACATGCTTATCACTTTTTTGTCGTTCTGTAAAAAGCTCTGCAACACGCATTTCAATATCTTTCATAATTTCATCTTTGCCAGAAGAATTTGATAGAGAACGTTTTATTGCATCAAAATATCTTGACAATTTTTGGTATGCATCTTCATCTATGTGAAAAAATAAACCACCTATATTAATATTTACTGTTTTGTTCATGATTGCTATTTTTGATTAGTTATGATATTTACAGCGTCAGACAATTCAGTCCAAGTGCCATTTAATTCGTTTAAAAATGTTTTTCCGAGCTCGGTCAATTCATAGTATTTTCTCGGTGGACCCGACGTAGATTCTTCCCAACGATAATTGAGCAAACCGTCATTTTTTAATCTTGTCAATAACGGATAGACGGTTCCTTCTACGACAAGCAATTTTGCGTTTTTTAAGGTGTCTAATATTTCGGAGGTGTACGCTTCTTTTTCTTTTAAAACCGATAAGATGCAGAACTCCAAAACACCTTTTCGCATTTGCGCCTTTGTGTTTTCAATGTTCATAATTTGATTTTTTGATTAAACTGTTCATTTTTGATTGATTTTTGATGATGATTGAAACTTCGAACTAACAATACTATAGATAGCTTATTAATTTCTTATACAAAGA
Organism: uncultured Flavobacterium sp.; assembly: GCA_964610785.1. Classification (GTDB taxonomy): domain Bacteria; phylum Bacteroidota; class Bacteroidia; order Flavobacteriales; family Flavobacteriaceae; genus Flavobacterium. The sequence continues at coordinate 14,082 of CAZSZH010000048.1, forward strand.
TACAACCAAAAAAAGGTATTATGTATTACAAAGTACTTAAATTTAACATTATTTTAACAAATTAAAAACAATGATTGTGCGCCTAATTTTTCATATATTTACAATAAAATCAATACTTTATGACTAATTCTACATTCAAAATAAATATTTTTCTATTTTTTAAACTTCCATCGGCTTTTTGGTGCGGTGTACGATTACAATCCATTTCACGTGAAAAATGTGTTGCAACTGTAAAACATCGCTGGCTGAATCAAAATCCTTTTAAATCCATGTACTTTGCAGTGCAAGCAATGGCCGCAGAACTGACCACTGGCGCTTTGGTAATGCGACAAATTAAAGAAAGTGGCGAAAATATTTCGATGTTGGTAGCTAATAATAAAGCGAATTTTAGTAAAAAAGCTAGAGGACGCATCACTTTTACTTGCAATGAGGGTCATCTCATTGAAAAAGCTATTCACAATACCATTACCACTAGTCAAGGAGAAACCATTTGGTTAAAATCAATTGGCGTTGATGAACAAGGCGACCAAGTGTCTGAAATGGATTTTGAATGGAGTATTAAATTAAAACCGTAAGATATTTATATTTAAAAACATCCTTTTTTATATATTTGACAATTATAAATTATTTTAAAAATGAAAAAATCGATAGTTCTAATTGCATTACTTTTACTCACATCAGTATCATTTTCTCAAAAAAAAGATAAAGTAAAAGGTTCTAAAATAGTCACTACAGAGATTAAGAAAATTGAAAACTTTGAATCATTAGAAGTAAATGATAATCTTGAAGTTTTTTTAGTAAAAGGAAATGAATGTGGATTAGAAATTGAAGCCGATGACAACCTTCATGACGCCATTGATGCAGTGGTAGCCGGTTCAAATTTGAGGTTATCGACTTTGAAAAATGCATTCGGATATAAAAAACTAAGCATCAGAGTAACCTATACTAAGGATTTTAAATTAGTAGTTACAAGAAACGAAGCCACTGTCACTGCTCTGGCGCAAGTTGAATTAGACAATATTACATTTAAAAGTTTTGATTATTCGAAACTTTTCTTAAATGCAAAATCGAAGAATATTACCCTAATGATGGATGATAAATCAAAAGCTGAGTTCAATTCCAAAGGGGAAAATACAGTTATAAGTTTGAGCAAAAATGCGAACTTTAAAGGATTGGTAACCTCTTCATCACTGACTTTCGATATGTATCAAAAAAGTGAGGCTATAATTGAAGGAGAAGTTGAATCGGCAAAACTTCGATTGGATAATAATGCAGAATTTTCTGGAAAAATGTTGAACCTAAAAAATGCAGAATTGACTTGTGAAGCTTACAGCAAGATAAGTCTCAATGTAAAAAATACCTTATCTATCGATGCTTCAGGAAAATCTGAAATTCAACTTTTCGGAGATCAAAAAATTGAAATGAAAAGATTTGTGGACAATGCCGTTCTATTAAAAAAACCAACAAAATAAAAACAAACCAAATTTAAAGTTTGGTTATGTCTTACATAATGTACTTAAAAAAAAAAGTCTCTTCAAGATTGAAAAGACTTTTGTCGGGGTGGCAGGATTCGAACCTGCGGCCTCCTGCTCCCAAAGCAGGCGCGATAACCGGGCTACGCTACACCCCGAAAGCGAGTGCAAATATAAAATTAAATATTTGTTCACAAAATCTTTTACCATAATAATTCACATTTATTTGGTAATAGTTTTTTGTAATTAGATTCTACCAATTTATTTTAATAAAAACTTACATTTGCAATTCTTAAATAAGTAAACAATGTCAGATACAATCGAAAAAGTAAAATGTCTAATAATAGGCTCAGGACCTGCGGGTTATACTGCTGCAATTTATGCTTCCAGAGCCAATATGTTTCCGGTTTTATATCAAGGCTCACAGCCAGGCGGTCAATTAACAACCACAAATGAGGTAGAAAATTTTCCGGGAAATCCCGAAGGAATTACGGGACCACAAATGATGATTAATCTTCAAGAACAAGCGCAACGTTTTGGCACCGATGTTCGAGACGGCTGGATCACTAAAGTTGATTTTTCAGGAGATATTCATAAAGTTTGGGTTAATGACTCCAAAGAAATTCATTGCGAAACTATAATCATTTCGACAGGAGCTTCAGCAAAATATTTAGGAATACCGTCAGAGCAACATTATTTGAATATGGGAGGAGGAGTTTCTGCTTGTGCCGTCTGTGATGGATTTTTCTATAGAAATCAAGAGGTTGTGATTGTCGGAGCAGGAGATTCTGCTTGTGAAGAAGCCCATTATTTATCTAAATTATGTAAAAAAGTAACAATGTTGGTGAGAAGTGAGCAATTTAGAGCTTCTAAAATCATGGCGGAACGAGTTCGAAAAACCGAAAATATTGAAATCTTATTAAATACTGAAACTGACGAAATTTTGGGCGACGGACAAGTAGTTACTGGTGTTAAAGTAAGAAATAGAATTAGTGGTGAATTAACGGAAATACCTGCAACAGGATTTTTCGTAGCCATTGGACACAAACCTAATACAGATATTTTTAAAGATTATCTAACCCTTGACGAAACTGGTTATATAGTAAATATACCTGGCACTTCTAAAACCAATGTTCCTGGAGTATTTGTCGGTGGTGATGCTGCCGACCATGTATACAGACAAGCCATTACTGCAGCTGGAACAGGTTGTATGGCAGCCCTCGATGCTGAACGATATTTGGCTAGTAAAGAGTAAAAACTCTAAATTGGAAATAAAAAAATGCCTCCAAGATTTTTCGGAGGCATTTTAATTTCGATTATGTGTTATTTTAATGACAAGAAGGATCTAAATATTTTCTTAACCTGGTTAGCGTTGTAAAATCTCCACTACAGTCTGGAACTCCCTTAGGCTCCGTTGGTGTTGGATTGAATGGATAATGTCCTAAAGGAGATAGTAGTGTAATGTCTGCAGGATCTTTAACAGTTTCTACTCTTGTCAAAACATGATCGCCATCGTCATCAGTATCATACATATCTGCAATTCCATCGCTATCGGTATCTAAAAAAGGAACATCTGTTAGCAAATTACCCGATGTATCAAATTTGTATATATTACCCGCAGGATTTTCTTTCCATCGTATTTTTTTGTCAATATTAGGATCTAATTTTCTCTCGTCCTTCGATAAAATTCCATCGCCATCTTGGTCTCGATAATGTAATTCGCAGAGTTTGAATGTAAATATAATAGGCGAATAAGAAGAAATATTAGTGGTAGCATTATTATAATAGGCCAAACCAGAAGGCAAAAACATTATTCCAGCACCAAAATTAATGAAAGTAGTAGGATTAGTAGTATAAGTTCCTGTGTGAAAACTAGGAATAATATGCCTCCACCCCGAAATTACTTCGTCAAGTTTAAGCCAAACTGGATTAACCGCTTTATCAAAATCTATTTCATTATAATTTAATTCAGAAATATCGTGATCAGTCATAGTAACTCCTTTATAAGCAATATGAACAGAATCAACTTGAGTAGGCCTTCTACCTCCATTTAAAGAGTCTCCTTTGTTTAATTTAATAAATGGAATGTGGTAATTGATTCCATCTTGAACTACTACCGTATCTTTTAATGGATATTGCGTTTGATCTTTAATAGATTGTTGAGTCCCTCCCGGCGCTATTTGGGTGAAAGTCACATCAAAAGTTGCCGGATCAACTGTTATAAAATGTGTAGAAAGATATTGGTCAATAGTTTCTTTGTCTGCTGCATATTGCGTTGCATAATCTCTAATTGGCACAGGATCTGCCGTATTATTTTTTGAGCAAGCCGCCAACACAATACAAAAAACAACTACAGAAAGTATTTTATAAATATTATTCATTATTAATCAAATTTAGGTGCGCAAGATACAATATTGATTTATTTTTGTAAACTATTTAACGTTGATTTTAGATATTTTTATGAGAGTTGATAAATACTTATGGTGTGTGCGCTATTACAAAACCCGAAATATGGTTACGGAAGCATGCAAAAAAAATCATATTACTGTAAATGGTCAAGTGGCAAAGGCTTCTAAAGAGGTTTTCCCGAGTGATAAAATTACGTTTAGAAAAGATCAAATTACTCATATCATATCGGTTTTAGACATTCCAGACAATCGTGTTGGCGCTAAATTGGTTGATATTTATAGAAAAGATGAAACTCCTCCAGAATCTTTTGCACATCTAGAACTTCTAAAACTATCAAAAGAACACTATCGCAAAAACGGAACGGGTCGTCCTACCAAAAAAGACCGAAGGGATATTGACGGAATTGCTTTTGATTTGGAAGATGATGATACCGTATAACAACAAAGACCAAACAAATTATTCAGTAAAAACAAGATAAGAAAACCAACTCTTTTTTATCTTTATCAAAAAAATAAAGCTATGAACCAAAATACTATTTTATCACATTTGGAAATTGAACATAAAATCAAGCGAATAGCTTATCAAATATATGAAACCTTTGTGGAAGAAGAAAATATTGTTATAGCAGGCATTTCATCCAATGGATATGTGTTTGCAACAAAAATTGCCGCGGTTTTACAATCTATTTCAACATTGGAAGTATTACTTTGCGAAGTTACCATCGACAAACAAAACTTGAATGCAGCCATACAAACTACGATTTCCAAAGAAATCTATCAAAATAAAGGAATAGTTCTAGTTGACGATGTTCTAAATTCTGGCTCCACCTTAATGTATGGCGTAAATCACTTTCTAGACGTGCCGTTAAAGAAATTCAAAACAGCTGTATTGGTAGATAGAAATCACAAAAAATATCCCATTAAAGTCGATTTTAAAGGCATTTCCTTATCGACCTCCTCACACGAACATGTCGAAGTTATATTTGAAAAAGACAACAGTTATGCTATTTTAAGCTAGTAATTTTTTAATTTCAAAAGCAATATCATCAACACTTTTGCCATCAACAAGAACTTTAAACGTTGCCTGATTGTAATAAAAACTTCTGTCAAAAAGGTGTTTAGCAATAAACTCCTTTATTTCAGTATGATCTAAATTAGCAAGTAAAGGACGTTTTTGTTTTTCATGAATCAATCGTTGGTATAAGTTCTCAACAGAGGCACTCAAATAAATGGAAACCACATGATCACTATTTAACAACTCATGGTTATTAAAATAGCATGGCGTCCCTCCTCCTGTGCTGATGATTACGTCGTTATCATCTTTTAAGACTTCTACAAAAAGCTCATGTTCTAGCTTTCTAAAATAGATTTCACCCTTAGTAGCGAAAATCGTTTCAATGATCATTCCCGATTTTTTTTCAATCAATTCATCCAAATCGAGTGACACTTTACCCAATTGAGATGCCAATTTTTGGGCTACTGTAGACTTACCGCTTCCCATATAACCTATTAAAACAACTTTTTTCATAGAATAAAACCTTATAAGCTAAGGCGTTAAGATTGATTTTTAAAAAAAGGTAAATTTAAAACAAAATTGCTTTGAAAAATAAATAAATACGCCTTATATTTGCACCCGCATTGTAGAAATGCAAATGACTTGGTAGCTCAGTTGGTAGAGCACATCACTTTTAATGATGGGGTCCTGGGTTCGAGCCCCAGCCAGGTCACTTTTTTTTTAAAAATTTCTTCAAGCAATGACTTGGTAGCTCAGTTGGTAGAGCACATCACTTTTAATGATGGGGTCCTGG
>CAZSZH010000049.1:0-19747 GCA_964610785.1 uncultured Flavobacterium sp.
AGAATGCTCCTAATTATTGTAGTTCGTTAACTCTAGGCGGCTATACCAATTGGCGATTACCTACCCCTATAGAATCGTTTAGCCTTGTAAACCTACAAAGAAACAATCCTGCCTTGAATATTACCTATTTTCCTTCAAGTGGTGCAGATTATTGGTGGACTAATACTTTTCAAGCAAATGACAATACTAAGGTATGGTGTACTAACGCTGGTGGCGGTATTGGAAACAAACCAAAATCGGAAACCATTAGTGCAGGGGGAACAAAAAGTTATCATGTAAGAGCTGTTAGAGACATTGTTATTCCATCCACATTAGCTAACCATTACACCGATAATAGTGATGGAACTATTACGGACAATCTCACCCAATTAGTCTGGCAAAAAGTGCCTAATGCAAATGCGTTAACTTGGGAACAAGCACTAACTTATGCAGAAGGTTTAACACTTGCTGGAGCATCCGATTGGCGTTTACCAAACATTAAAGAACTACAATCATTAAATGATGAAAGTCTTACGAATCCCTCTGTTAATAGTACTTATTTTAGCGCAATAGGTGTAAAAAACTATTGGTCATCAACTACTTTATTGCCCAATCCTAACAATCAAACCAGTGCATGGTATTGGAATACACAGTTTGGGATTACAACGTATGATAGCAAAACAAATACTAACTATGTTATTTGTGTCAGAGGTGTTCCTACCAGTCTTGCAAACCATAACGTCGTAAAAGAAACGAATACTATAAAAGTGTATCCCAATCCTTTTATATCAAAATTAAATGTTGCCTATTCAAAAGGCACTGAAATTTATGAATTATACAATGACGTTGGAAAACAAATATATGTAGGCAAATACTTGGATAAACAAGATTTTTCAACATTACCAAACGGAAATTATTTCTTAAAAATAACGGGAACGTCGTCTGTTTTCAAATTAGTCAAACAATAATTAATGTGCTATTTAGACAACATTTATCAGTACATTCAACTAGGATTTACGCATGTAATTCCCTTTGGATTTGATCATATTCTTTTTATACTCGCTTTATTTTTTCTAAATTCCACAGTAAAATCGGTGCTTGTTCAATGTTCTGTTTTTACTATAGCCCATAGTTTAACATTAGGATTGGCTACTTCTGGTTGGATTTTGCCAAATTCAAATTACATTGAACCATTAATTGCTCTTTCAATACTTTATACTGCTATTGAAAACATTATACGAAATAATGTCAATCCTTTTCGATTAGCAATAATTTTTGTATTTGGATTAATTCACGGATTTGGGTTTGCCAGTACTTTAAAAGAGATAGGAATTCCGCAAGAAGAATTCTTTACTTGTTTATTTTCTTTTAATTTGGGTGTTGAACTAGGGCAGTTGGCCCTGATTCTTTTGGCTTACTTTTTAATAAGCAAGTGGTTTGCTCATAAAAGTTGGTATAAAGATCGAATAGTTTATCCGATATCCTGCTTTATAGGATGTATCGCTTTATATTTGACAATTGAAAGAATCTTAATTTTATAATTCATTTACATATTTATCAAGATTTACATCATATCTAATTTTAATATAGCTATTCTTTTATGAACTTTTCAAAAGTTTTTGTGTTTACTCTTGCTTTTAAATCATGTAATAAATTATACAATCCAAAAAACGTTCTATTGATGTACAAAAAGTGTTTCGACCCCCTATTTCCATTCATTTTTCGCAATTGGGTATCTTTTGCAAAATCTTCTCCCATAGCAGCAATTTGACCAAAAAAATTATCGTCAGAAAAATCAAAAAAATCTCCATGAAAAGGCTTGGTAAACAAACTCAATAAATCGTGAAATAATTTGGTAAAATAAACTATTTCTTCTTTTTTATCATCATGTCGTAAAATCTCTAGTTCATATAACTTTTCGTTGAATAACTTAGGATTATTAATGATTTCTGGTTTTGCGAGCTCAAAATATGGAACATAAAAATCAATAGGGACTTGTTTAATACAACCAAAATCAATAGCGACTAAATTATCGTTTTTGTCAATCAAGAAATTTCCAGGATGCGGATCGGCATGAACTTGTTTTAAATGATGCATTTGATACATATAAAAATCCCACAAGGCTTGCCCAATTTTATCTCCTTTAACACTATCGCTATTGTGCGCAGCAAATTCAGAAAGATGCTCTCCGTCAATCCATTCCATTGTTAAAATTTTTTCAGATGACAATTCCGGATAGTATTCTGGAAAACGCAAATTTTCAATGTGTTTGCACCAATTAGAAACTTCAATACTTTGTTTTAACTCTAAATTATAATCAGTTTCTTCTAATAATTTATCTTCAACTTCTTTAAAATATTTATCAGAATCTTTACCTTTAATATTAAACATCCGAATCGCAAAAGGCTTGACCAAAGCCAAATCCGAACTTATACTGTCCGCCACACCTGGATATTGGATTTTCACAGCAAGACTTTTCCCATCTTTGGTTGCTTTGTGCACCTGACCGATACTGGCAGCATTCATAGCATCTGGTGTAAACGTATCGTATAAGCTCTCTGGATATTGACCTAAATATTTTTTAAAAGTTTTTCTGACTAATGGAGCGGACAGAGGTGGCACCGAAAATTGTGATAACGAAAATTTATCAACATATTGTTGTGGCATAATGCTTTTATCCATGCTCAACATTTGAGCTACTTTTAAAGCACTTCCTTTGAGATTCTTCAATCCATCATAAATATCTTCGGCATTGTTTTCGTTTAATTTATCTCGATTTAGCGACGGATTAACTATTTTTTCGCCATAATATGCCACATAGTTCCCTCCTACTTTGAATCCTGTCTTTACCAATTGACTGGCGCGCTCTATTTTTCCTGTTGGAATCTTATCTAATGTTTTCATAATAATTCAGAATTAATTTAAATATTAATTCATTTTTTCTTTCCAAAGGAATTTACCCAAATCAAATAGGCTTTCAAGTGGCTTTGTATTTAACAAATCAACTACAGTATTGACAGATTTTTCAATTAACACGTCTGTTTTTTCAAAAGACTTAGAAGTATCGTCCATCCAGAATTTTAATAAAAATAAAAATTGAATCCAAGCTCCTTCAGAAAAAATAGGTTTGGTAACTTTCGCCAATTTCTCGTTCATTTCAGAATTCTCTGTTTCAATTATAGTTACGATAAAATCTTTAAAACGGTTTCGGAATAGTTTCAAACTTTTTAAATTTTTCAAACCTTCCTTATTTTCTTTCAATGAAAACAAAACATAACTTCTATTTAGAGTCATGATTTCAAAAAGAGTAAAGTAAAAAGTTAGCAACTTATTTTTATCTGAATATCTTTCAAAAGCCTCTTCACCTTCTATAGTTCCTAATGCATTTTCAAAAAACTTAACCCAAATTTCTTGCTTTAAAGCATCAATAGATCCAAAAAAAGTATAAAAATCAGCTTCCTCAATTTGATGTTCTTTACAAAATGAAAAAACATTTCTAGGCTCTTGATTTTTATCAAGTACATAATCCATATATTTGGAAATGATAAAATTGTCATCTACCAACTTCTTTTTACTTGTCGTTTTCTTTGTTGTTTCCATATGAAATAAATTTGATGGTAAAGTTAATTATTGTTTAACAAATATCAATAAAAATTAAACAAAATATTTTGTTAAAAAAATATCCCGTTTTTTACTAAATAAAAATCTAATTTTAAAGATGATTGCTAAGAGAATAAATTTCAAAAAAATGTTAGGCAAACAAATGATCTATAAAAACTTGGTAAAAAATTTAATTCTATGTTTAACAAACAAAAAAAAACCGCCTCGATTTTGTAAAATCAGGCGGTTTACATTAGTAATGATTTACTATTTAATGTATTTAGTCAATCGCTTTAATAATTCTGGGTTAGATTTTAATTGTAATAATTGACTTTCATTAAATCCACCAATTAATTTTCTGCTAAAACTTTGAAAATTTTCTATTCTTTCTTCTTCTGATTTTGCATTATTTAAAGCTTCTGCTCTCATATGCATCAATGTAGTAAAATCTTTTATTAAGCTAGCATCCATTGTGACTGTTTTAGTTAAATCACTAATGTCTTTAGAAATTGTAGCTTCTGTTATTTCAGTTTTAGTATTGGCTGTTTTAGCGGGTACTTGAGCATAAGATGTAAAACTCAATACTGTTGTTAAAAATAATGTTGCGATAATTTTTTTCATGATAGTAAATATTAAATTGTTGATTGCGAATTTAGTAATTTTTTTTTACTGTATACAAATATTTTATTTTCCCAAATACTCTGCTGTTTTATGCTCTCCATGTACAACCACTTTCATCAAGCCATGTTTAGAAATATTTTTGCTTGCAGTATCCCATTTCTTTCCACTTAATCCCGATTTTTCTTTCAATTCTCCTATAGCAATTCCTACATTGAATTTTAGAATTTCAATAATGTGCTTTTCATCATCATTCAATTCGACTTGTTTGTTCTCTGGTCGCATTTGTGGGAAGAACAATACTTCCTGGATTGATTGATTATTAGTCAAAAACATAATCAGTCGATCCATACCAATTCCTAATCCAGAAGTTGGCGGCATACCATATTCTAAAGCCCGCAAGAAATCATTATCTATAAACTGAGAGGCTTCATCATCACCTCGCTCTGCCAATTTTAACTGAAATTCAAAACGAGCTCTTTGATCAATTGGGTCATTTAATTCAGAATACGCATTGGCTATTTCCTTGCCGCAGACCATTAATTCAAAACGCTCAGTCAATTCAGGATTATTCCGATGTTGTTTGCATAACGGCGACATTTCAATGGGATAATCTGTTATAAATGTTGGCTGAATATAATTCCCTTCACATTTTGCACCAAAAATTTCATCAATTAATTTACCTTTACCCATCGTTTCATCTACATCAATTCCCATTGATTTTGCAGCTTCAAATAATTCAATTTCACTTTTTCCAGAAATATCAAAGCCCGTAAAATCAATAATGGATTGCGTCATGGTAACTCGCGCATATGGAGCTTTGAAATTTACTTTATGTTGGCCAAAAGTAGTTTCTGTAGTACCGTTAACTTCGTTAGCACAATATTCCAACAAGTTTTCGGTGAACTCCATCATCCAGTTGTAATCTTTGTAGGCAACGTAAATTTCCATCGCAGTAAATTCAGGATTATGAGTTCTATCCATTCCTTCATTTCTGAAATTTTTAGAAAATTCATAAACCCCATCAAATCCGCCAACGATTAACCTTTTAAGGTATAATTCATTTGCAATTCTCATATACAATGGTATGTCCAAACTATTGTGGTGTGTAATAAAAGGACGCGCAGCGGCGCCACCAGCAATAGATTGTAACACCGGAGTTTCAACTTCCAAATAACCTGATGTGTTGAAGAAGTTTCGCATTGCCGTAAAAAGTTTTGTTCTTTTAATAAAAACTTCTTTCACATTGGGATTAACCACTAAGTCGACGTAACGCATTCTGTAGCGTAATTCCGCATCATTAAAAGCATCATGTACTTTTCCTTCTTCATCGACTTTGGGCAAAGGCAACGGACGTAGAGTTTTACTTAAAAAAGTAAAATAATCTACTCGAATACATTGTGCTCCCACTTTTGTAGTGAATAATTCTCCTTCAACTCCAATAAAATCTCCTAAATCGGTAAGTTTTTTAAAAACTTGATTATAAATTGTTTTATCCTCATCTGGACAAATAACATCTCTGTTGAAATACATTTGTATTCTCCCTTCGCTATCTTGAAGCTCCGCAAAACAAGCTTTTCCTTGATCACGAACGCTCATCAATCTTCCTGCAACTATTACTTTCTTTCCGTCTTGAAAGTGATTCTTAATTTGTTTTGAAGTATGATTAACAGGAAATAAATCTGCTGGATACGGATTAATTCCAAGTGAACGTAAAGCGTCTAATTTTTCTCTTCGAATGATTTCTTGTTCAGAAAGTTGCATATAATTTGATTTTAAAGCTAGCAAAGATAACTATTCCTTTAAAAGTTTAAAAGCATAATGTTTAAAGTTTTTAAAGCAAATGAAATTTTAAGTAGTACCCAAATAATATTAATTTTTTATATTTGACAAAATTTATATAAAATGAGATCTATCAAATTACTTGTTGCATTATCTTTTATTTTTGCTGTTTCTAGTTGCACCATAACCGAAAAAATGATCCTTAACGACAAAGGCTCTGGCAAATTTTCATACGAAATTGATGGATCTCAAATGATGTCAATGATTGGTGGCGTGATAAAATCTGAATCGAATGAAGATGACAAAAATAATCCGTCAAATAAAAAGCGTAAAGATATTGACAGCACATTTACGTTTAAAGAACTATTTGCATCTAAAAAGGATAGTATTGCAAAGTTGTCTCTGGATGAGCAAGAAAAAATAAAAAAAATGGAAAAATTCAGTATGCACATGGTCACGAATGAAGAAAAAGGAATAATGAATTATTCTATGTTCACCGATTTTAATTCCATTTCTGAATTACAAGATGTCATGAGTCCGGTTCAATCCTTAAAATCAATTGCTCCAGGTAAAGGAACTAAAATGAATAGCGTGGGTTCTGGATTACCAGAAAACGATGCCTCTATAAAATTTTCTTATGATGGAAAAACATTCAAAAAAATAGTAGCCAAAAAAGAACCACTGAAAGAAACTGTCAAAAAAGATGAAGCGGAAGATTCTGAAGCTTCTAAAATGAAAGAATCATTAGAAATGGTATATGGGCAGTCTAATTTCAAAGTGGTTTATCAATTCCCGAAAGCGGTTAAAAAAGTTTCAGTTCCTAATGCTCTGTATAGTGATGATAGAAAAACAATAACTATTGAATATCCTTTAAAAGACTATATGGAAGATCCTAACAAATTAAATTTTGAAGTCGAGTTTTAATTTTAAATAAAATTCGGATTTAATTCGAAGTAAATTTTTATTAAAAAGGATATGGAGTGCTTTGACTCATAAAAAATGAATAAAAAAATACAACTTCAAGATTTAGGAACTAAAGACTACAAAGCTACTTGGGATTATCAAGAAAATTTGTTTAAAGGAATTGTTGACTTAAAAATTCAAAATCGGAAAGAAGATACTAATCTTCCAACTCCCAATTTCCTGATTTTTGTTGAACATCCTCATGTATATACTTTAGGCAAAAGCGGAGATATATCTAATCTACTATTATCCGAAAATCAATTGGAACAAAAAGGAGCTACTTTTTATAAAATAAATAGAGGAGGCGATATTACTTACCATGGACCAGGACAAATTGTAGCCTACCCTATTTTAGATTTAGAAAATTTCTTTACAGACATTCACAAGTATTTACGGTTTTTGGAAGAAGTGATTATTCTTACTTTAGCAGAATATAACCTCAAAGGCACAAGAAGTGAAGGAGAAACAGGAGTTTGGCTCGATGTTGGCACTCCATTTGCCAGAAAAATTTGTGCGATGGGAGTTCGCGCTTCTCGTTGGGTTACCATGCATGGTTTAGCATTAAACGTAAATGCAGATTTAGGATATTTTGATAATATTATTCCATGTGGTATTAAAGGTAAAGCCGTAACATCACTGCATGTCGAACTGGGAGCTGACCAAGTGAATGAATTAGAAGTTAAAGAAAAAATCATAAAATACTTCTCAAAATTATTTGATTGCTATTTTGCATAAACGTCTATTAGCTATCTTCTAGAATCTTTAAGTCTAGTGTTAATTGTTCTGGCAACAAACGAAAACTCATTCTATGGTATTTTGTAACGCCATACTTAATTATTGCCGCTCTATGTTCTTTAGTTGGATACCCTTTATTTTGCTTCCAATTATACATTGGAAATTCTTCATGTATTTTGTTCATATAGGCATCGCGATACGTTTTTGCTAAAACCGAAGCCGCCGCAATGCTCATATATTTGGAATCACCTTTAATTATAGTACTAAAAGGAATATTATTGATAGGTTTAAATCGGTTTCCGTCAACTATGATGTATGACGGTGTAGGATTTAACTTCACAATACACTCTTGCATTGCTTGAATTGAAGCATTTAAAATATTAATTTTATCAACAATTTGGGGCTCGATATGACTAATAGCAAACGAAATTGCTTGATCTTCTATAATTGGTTTCAATTGTTCTCTAACTTTTTCCGACAATTGTTTCGAATCATTGAGCAAATCTGACCTAAAATCATCGGGAAGAATAATTGCAACAGCAGTTACAGGCCCTGCCAAACAACCTCTTCCTGCCTCATCTGTTCCACATTCAAACTTGTTATCAGTGAATCTTAAATTTAACATAAAATTAATTTTGATAAAAGTAAAAAATTTAACGCAACCATTATTGTAATTCAGCATCTTAATAGTGTATTGCAGTTACAAAGTTAGTAAACGTTTTGAAATTTTAACAAAAATAAAAAGTAATATTCCCGTCTATTATTTGTTTATTTAAGAAATTATTAAGAAGTTTGCGGAATAACTAACTCAAATAAATTTAATATGAGATCGAAGTTCAAATGGATTTTTACGCTTTTAGTAGCGTTATCAATGCAGTTTTCGTTTGCACAAGAGAAAACTGTAACAGGTACGGTTACCGATGGTAAACTACCTTTACCGGCTGCCAATATTAAAGGCGCTAAAGGCAGTGTTGCTGCAGATATGGATGGGAAATTTTCCATTAATGCCAAGCCAGGTGATGTGCTTGTTGTAACCTACCAAGGTTATGAATCAAAATCAATAACTGTTGGTGCTGCCAATAGTTATAAAGTTTCTTTAAAAGAAAACCCAAAAGTTCTTGAAGACGTAATTGTTGGAGCGATGGGTATTAAAAGAACAAAAGATGCAGTGGTTTCTGCTCAAAAGACTGTATCGTCTAAAGAGTTAAACCAAGCTTCTAATCCTAATGCAATACAAGCATTAACAGGAAAAGTTTCTGGTTTACAGATCAATACAATTGGAAATGGTGTGGCTGCGGACACTAGAATTATCTTAAGAGGTACTAGATCGCTTACAGGAGACAATCAAGCGCTTATCGTTATCGATAATGCTATTTCTTCTGCAACAGTATTAGCCCAATTGCCTCCTGACGTAATTGAAAATGTTAACGTTATCAAAGGAGCTCAAGGTGCTGCATTATATGGTGCACAAGGGGTTAATGGTGCGATTTTAGTAACTACAAAAAAAGGTAGTAAAAACGAAAAATTTACATTCGGATTTAATTCTTCTATCGATTTTGAAAATGTATCTTTTGTACCAAAAACACAACAAGATTACGGTCAAGGTTGGAGCGGTTCACCTGCTTATAATTTTGCCTTCCCAAGTCCAACAGATCCAAGAAGCAATAACCCACAATTTTCTCCTTTCGAGAATGGTTCTTGGGGACCTTCCTACAGTGACCCAAATTGGGCAGGCACTATAGTTCCTGTAGGGTTGCCGCAAGCAAATGGTCAATTTATTACTACTAAATGGGAGCCAATTAAAGATAATATCAAGAAATTCTTTAAAACAGGTACCATTTCTCAAAACTCATTTAATTTTAATGTAGGTGGACCAGATTCGTATGCTTTTTTATCTATTAACAGACAATCAACTGATTTTGTGGTTCAAGACGATAGATTAATTAGAAATTCGTTCTTATTTAAGGCTGGAAAAAGAGTAGGTAAATTCAGTATTGATGGTAATGCAAATTACATATCTCAAACTACTTCTGAAACTAATAGTGATTTGATGGATGGTTTATTACAAACACCAAGTAACGTTCCGGTTACTTCATTTGGTGAACTTAATCAACACCACTGGACCGTATATGCTACTTCGCCTTATTGGACCATCAAAAACGAAAGACAAGACAATATCAAGAATACTTTCAATGGTATAATTTCATTAGGGTATGAATTTAGCAAACATGTGAGTATTAATTCTACTACTAATGTTCAAATGCGTGATACAGAGTTTCAAACACATAAAAATGCATTTACTGCTTTAGAAGCAAATACAAGTTATGATTTTGGACAATATACTAACGATGGTTCATCTACATCAAACTATTCGACACTTTTAGGTGGAGGAGGTACTATTACTTCAAATTACTATGCAAATCAATCTTCTACAAGAAATATCTACAATGATTTATTAGTGAATTTTAACTACAAATTAACTGATAAAATTGGGTTAAAAGCCAATGTAGGAAACAATATTCAAGATTCTTATTTTAGAGAAATGTCACAAGGGGGAACTAATTTAGATGTTCCTGGATTTTACCATATTTCAAACGTTTTATCTCCAGATAACCCAACTGCTTTAAGAAATTTAGGATACAACAACAGAATATTAAGAACGAGACGTGTAGCTGGGTTTGTAAATATTGATTTGAATTATGAAGATTACTTATTCTTGAATGCTACTGACAGAATTGAGCAATTGTCTACAATACCTAAATCCTATCAATATCCCTCTTTAGGAGTTTCTTTCATTCCTACTAAAGCATTTGATGGTTTAAAAGATAACAAAGTAGTAAATTATATTAAATTGAATGCATCCTATACTTCGGTAGGTAATGCTTCAGCAGTTTCACCATATCAAATAAATGAATTAACTAGAATCCCTCAAGGATTTCCGTTTGGAAATTTATCGGCATTAGCTTATAATACAACTCCTACTTCACCAACTATTAAACCAGAATACGTAAACACTACAGAAATTGGTGCTTCTTTCGGATTTTTAAAAGATAGAATAACATTGGAAGGTTCTTATTTTGATGCTAAAACTAAAGATTTAATTACCTCTCAGACGTCTTCTAGTGCTGCAGGTCCAGCATTATTACAAAATAATATTGGTAATTTATCTAACAAAGGCTTTGAACTTGATTTAGGTGTAACACCTGTTAAAACGACAAACTTTAAATGGGATATGAAGTTTAGCTACTCTACTTACAAAACAAAAATTACTGCATTAGCAGAAGGAGCAACAAGTGTGAACCTTCAACAACCATTCGCTCAAGTGGGTATTTTTGCTGAAGTTGGAGAAGATTTTCCATTAATTAAAGGTACTACTTTCCAAAGAGATGGTAATGGAAACATTATTGTAGGTGCTAATGGTGCACCGTTGAGAAATTCAGTTTTCACTAGACTTGGTAAAGCGACTCCAGATTACATTATTGGTTTCACAAACAATTTTGAATATAAAAATTTAAAATTAACTCTTGTAGCTGACTTTAGAACGGGTGCTTCGGTTTGGTCTGAAGCTAAAAATTTATTGTTCTTCACAGGTGGTGATTTAGATACTGCTGGGTTTGATAGAACTCAAGGATACGTGGTTCCAGGAGTTACTACTACAGGCGCTGTTAATACGGTTCCCTACGGTAATGCTGCTTCAGTAACAGGAACAAACAACTACTTCACATCAGTTCACAGAGCTGTGGGTGAAACAAGTGTAATTGATGCTACGGCATTGAAAATTAGAGAAATTGCTTTGAGTTATGGTTTGTCTAAAAAGGTATTGAAAGGGTCAGGAATTGAGTCATTCAGAATTGGAGTTAATGCAAGAAACCCATTTGTATTTTTAGCAGATGGTAAATTAATTAAACCACGTGGCGGTTTAGCAGCTAACAATAGTTATGGAGATCCTGAAGCTGCTAATACAACAGGTAACGCTCAAGGTATCATGAACATTGGTCAATATCCAACAACAAAAACAGTTGGTGTTACTTTAAATTTAACTTTTTAAAAATAGTATGAAAATGAAAAAATTAAAATTTTTAGTGCCGATATTAGCGTTAGCTTTATTTTCGTGCAGCGATTATTTGGACATCAATAGTCCAAGTCCTAATGATTTAGCTTTTAATCAAGCAAATCCTAGTAAGTTATTACCAGGAGCAGAAGTATCAGCATACAGAATACAAGCTGTTAACATGAGTCAATTGGGTAATGTATTGATGAATTCTTGGACAAGAAATGTTGCTGTTTTTGGTAACGGTTTCGACAGAGAATTGCAATTACAAATTGACAATGGTTTTTACACTGGAATATGGGATGGCCTATACAGACAATTGAAAAATTTTGATGCTATTATTAAGTATCCGAATCCAAACCACCAGTATGACAACTATATTGCAGCTGCAAAAATTTGTAAAGTACATTATATGCAACAAATTGTTGATTTATATGGCAATTGCCCTTATTCTCAAGCTTGGCAGGGTATATCAAATACTACTCCTACATATGACAAAGATTACGACATTTACAAAGCATTAGTAACTGAATTAGAAGATGCAAGAACTTTAATTGGCAATGCTAATCCTGCTGCTGATGATATTTCTGCATTTGACGTAATGTTATTAGGAGATATGGCAAAATGGAATGAATTTGCAAACACACTTCAATTAAGGATATGTGTTCGTATGTCTGAAGTTACAGGTGCTAAAGCAACATACAGAGACCAAAAACTAGCTGATATCGCTTCTGGTCCATTTATTTCAGGTGATGTAAAAGTAAATCCAGGATTTTCTAATGCGAATAATGATCAACAAAATCCTGCATGGGGTTACTATTGTTATGATGCAGCGGGTAATGTACTGCAAAATAGAACTTTTATTACGATGACTGGTCATGCCTACAAAGCATTACAAAATTATGCAACGACAAACTGGGCAGCTTTTGGAAACAATTATGAAATCGTTTCTGGTACAGGTGTAAATTATCCTAATGTTACGGATCCTCGTTCTGCTAAATTATTTACTGCTGCTACTGGACAACCAAGAAGAGCGGTTACACAAGGAAATTCTGGTGTAGATGTGAGTACTCCAACAGGAATTGTTCCAAATACACAATTACTTCCTTGTAGAATAGGTCTTTCTGGAAACTTTAATCCAGCAGGCCAAGCTGCAACTACTGGATATGATGGTATTGATGGATATGTAATGACTACTTCAGAATCTTATCTATTACAAGCAGAAGCTGCTTTGAGATGGACATCATTATCGTTCCCGATGGCTGCACAAGATGCTTTTGAAGCTGCAATATCTGATAATTTCACATTAAGAAATGCAACTTTAGGTAATTATATCACCACCATTAACACCTTGCCTTATTTTGGATGGACAGGAACTGATACTCAAAAAATACACGCTATTATGTATCAAAAATGGATTGCTACCATGGGTACTTACAACCCAATTCAATCATTTATTGATTACAACAGAACAGGATTCCCTTACACACCGCTATCTACTAACGCTGTTCAATCACGTAAACCTTACCGATTGATTTACCCAGTTTCAGAGTATGTAGCAAATAGTGCTAATGTTCCTACAGTAAATCCTAACGATATATTTACGTTAAATAACTTAACTCCTTTCTGGGTTCCTGGTGCTCCTGGTAATTAATATTTCATAGAATATATTTTAAAAAGCAAACCGTCTCAATATAATTGAGACGGTTTTTTTTATTGATTTATTGCAACAATTTTCATCTACAATAGGAAAAAATTTATTCTTTAAATAAAATTGTAGGTACAAAAAGTAACTTAAAATCTAAGAATTTATTACCTCTTAAAAACCAAAGTACTTCCTTTGCTTAAATTAGCATCAAAAGCATAACCATCATAATTAAAACCTTTTAAATCTTCAATAGTTTCGACATTAGTATCGATAATATAACGCACCATCATTCCTCTTGCTTTTTTGGCAAAAAAACTAATCATTTTTAGCTTACCGTCCTTGTAATCTTTAAACTCAGGAGTAATTACAGGAACTTTTATTTTTTTTATATCAATAGCATCGAAATACTCAGTACTGGCCAAATTAATAAACAACTCGTCTTGTGTTAGTTGTGAATTAAGTTCTTTGGTAAGGGTTGTCCTCCAAAATTCATATAAATTTTTATTTCTTCCCACAGACAACTTCGTACCCATTTCAAGGCGATACGGCTGAATTAAATCAAGTGGTTTTAATAAACCATATAATCCCGATAAAATTCTTATTTTATCCTGTAAAATATTTAATTGCTCATCAGAAAGGGAATAAGCTTCCAAACCAATATAAACATCACCGCTGAACGCAAAAATTGCAGGTCGAGCATTGTTATTTGTAATTTCTGAAACGGAACGTTCTTGATTGCGCTGCCAATTCAAATCAGCCAATTTATCAGAGATGTCCATTAATTCCATCAATTGTTTTGGTTTTTTCTTCTTTAAAACTTTATCAATAGACACAGACTGTTTTACAAAACTATATTCAGTATATAATTTTGTAGGCAATGGGCTTTCAAAATCTAATGATTTAGCTGGTGAAATAACAATTTTCATAGTTTTAATTTTAGTGAATCCAAAAATACAAATAGATTAAGCACAATACAAGAATCTTTCATCGAAACAAAATCTTATCAACAAAAACCAATTCATAATTCGTAATTCTAATTTATATTTTACCTTTGAACCTTGATAAAAAACAGAACTATGGTTTATAAATTTAGAGTAATTCTCGATGCTGAAGAAGATGTTTTCAGAGATATTGCCATCCTAGACGAAGACACTTTAGAAGACTTACACAATGCCATTGTAAATGCATTTGGATTTGATGGATTAGAAGTTGCATCATTTTATACTTGTGATGATACTTGGAACCAAGAAGATGAAATCCCAATGTTTGATGCGGGCGATGTACCAGGTGAAAACAAAATCATGAGCGATTATAAATTGTCGGATATCCTACATCAAGACAATACCAAAATCATCTACGTATATGATTTTATTAACATGTGGACTTTTCTGGTTGAATTGGCTGCCGTTGAAGACACTGCTGAAATTGGCGTTATTTATCCAAGTCTTTTATTCTCTCATGGTGAAATGCCAGCCGAGGCCATGGAAAAGCACTTTGTTTCCGATTTTGAAGAGGAAGAGCATTATAACGAATTTGAAGATGATTTAGATGAAGAAGATTTAGATGCTTTTGGAGGAGAAGATCATTTTGAAGACTATGGTTTTGAAGAGAATTGGAATTAGCGAAAAAGTGACTCTTAAATATAACTGCATAACAATTAAAATAGAAGCATTTGATACCAGATAAATATCAAATTGAAACTTCTTAATACTAAAACAAAATAAATGATTAATCTTTTCAACACCCACATAGAATCGTTATCCATCCACAGAGTTGGAAATAAAAGCCGTAATGAATCCATTTTTCTCTCTGAAAATACGTATAGTTTAAGTGACGAAATAGTGCCTATTTTAAAAGAGTACTTCTTTAAATCTTTTCGTGAAAAAGAAGAGAATTATTTTCAATTTGCGCATGAGGTAGATTTGGAATACAATGATATGTTTAACTTGGCAACCGAAATCTTTGACAGTCCCTCTATTATTCATGAGGTTTCTAAAAAAATCACAAAACATCTTTTTGAACAATCCAATCATCCACATATAAAAAACGGAGAGGTCTATGTTACTTATCTCACTAATGTTTCAATTGATAACAATGTAGTCGATGCCATTGGAGTATTTAAAAGTGAGTTACGAACTGATTTTCTCCAATTTGAAGAAAAAGGGAGCAATCTAGAAATGATTCTTCAAGAAGGAATTAACTTGAATAAACTGGACAAAGGATGTTTAATTTTTAATCACAAAAAAGAAGAAGGATATAAAATTCTTACTATTGATAGCAATCGCTATGACGCCCGCTATTGGTTGGAGCATTTTCTTTCGGTAGATGCCTTCCAAGATGAGAATTTCATGACTAAAAAATACTTGAAGTTTTGTCAAGAATTTGCTAAAGAAGTGGTATTTCCAGCAGAAGATAAAAAACAAGAAGTAATGTTTATGAACCGTGCTGTAAATCACTTTGCCAAAAACGACACTTTTGAAGAAACTGCTTTCTTGAATGAAGTTATGGACAACCCTGATTTGATTCCCGAGTTTAAAAGCTACAAAGCCGACAGAGGAGAGAAATATAGTATTGAAGATGTAACCTCCTTCCCTATCGCCAACGCTGCGGTTTCAGATGCTCGTAAATCTATAAAAAATGTGATTAATTTAGATACTAATATTCAAATTAAATTAGATTTTATCAATCCTGAAAGTGCAGAGAAATTTGTAGAGAAAGGCTGGGATGAAGAGAAACAAATGTATTACTATTTGGTTTATTTTAATAAAGAACAAAAGAGTTAGCAGACCGTCATCAATAACTAATAAAGATCGATCCCCAATTGTACGAAGCATTTGGGGATTTTTGTTTTGTTAAAGCTTTAGCATTTAATTTCTTAAAATGATATCTTTAACCCATAATCGTTATCTCTTGAAAAGAATATTTTTTATATTAATTTTTCTAATTTGTGGTCAAATTTTGACAGCTCAAAAAGTTGCGCCTACAAAATCGGATACCGTTTATAAAAAAATAGATCAATACGCAGAGGATAAAAAGTTTTTTAAATTTGTTCATAAACTTATGTTTAGAAATAGAGAAACTTTTTTAGTGGCAAAAAAACCAAAACGGACGGGCATTACTCCTATTCAAAAATCTTTTAATAAATACAGTTGTCGTATCATTCGAAAAATTACTATTGAAACGCTTGACCCCTTTGGATATTCTGTTGAAAATGACAAAGAACATCCTGAAAAAAGGATCGAGAGAATGGGCAATTTTTTACATCTAAAAACCAAAAACTGGACGATTCGCAACTTATTACTGTTTAAAAAAAATGACCCTTTAGATTCTTTAATAGTAAAAGAGTCTGAACGTCTTATCAGAAGTCAACGGTACGTTCGAAGTGTGCTAATCAAACCCGTTCCTATAGAAAATTGCACAGATTCTATTGATATTTCGGTAAGAGTTTTAGATACATGGAGTCTTGTACCTACTGGTGCTTTTTCAAGTACAAAAGCAAATTTAGATTTAATTCAACGAAATTTTTTTGGTCTTGGTCATGAAATTGAAGTAAATTATATCAAGAGTTTTGATAATAGTACAGTGAATACTTTTGCTTACGAATCTAAATACAGTATTAACAATATAAAAAATACCTTTGTTAACCTGTCGGTTTCGTCAAAAACAGATTTGAACAATAATACCTACAAGACCATTCGATTAGATCGCCCATTTTATTCTACCTATTCGCGTTGGGCAGGAGGGGTATACTTCGATTATCGAGCTTATACGGAGTTTTTACCGGATAGTGTTGGCGTGTTAGCTCCACAAAATTATAAAATTAAAACCTATCAATTTTGGGCGGGACATTCCTTTGATGTTTTTGGAAAAAATACCGAATTCGGAAAAACAACCCACTTGATTTTTACGGCTGGATTCAACAATTCGGCCTATCTTTTAAAACCCGATATTAGTTATGATCCCATTCAATATTCAAATTCTTCTAAATCTGTATTGGCAACTATTGGAATTTCAGGTCAAAAATTTCATCAGGACAAATACCTTTTTAGATTTGGCATTATTGAAGATGTCCCCTATGGGAAAGTTTTTGCGCTCACCGCAGGCACAGAAAACAAAAACAAGGTAACAAGAGCTTATTTTGGTGGACGATTTTCTTACGGTGATTACTTTGACTTTGGATATTTACAAGGCAATTTTGAGGCGGGAAGTTTCTTTAATAATGGAAAAACTGAACAAACTACCTATAAAATTGAAGCCAATTATTTTACCAATTTATTTGCAGTGGGTAGTTGGAAATTTAGACAATTCATCAAACCTGTTTTGGTTCTTGGAATCAATCGATTGAATACTGCAAAAGACCGATTGAATCTTGTTGACATCAATGGAATTCCTGGATTTACTACTTCACCACTTACTGGAACCAAGAAAGTATTAACTACATTTCAAACACAGTCATATAACCAAAAAACTTGGTATGGATTTAATTTTAGTCCATTTTTCAATTGTACTCTCGGCTTTCTTGATGAAGGAGATTATAAATTTTTCAGCAACAAATTGTATTCTCAAATTGGCATTGGTGTGCTGGTAAACAACAATTATTTGGTATTTAATAGCTTTCAACTCTCATTTTCATATTACCCATCGCTACCACTTGATGGAAGTAACATCATTAAAACCAATGCTTTTCAAAACTCTAACATTGAGTTTAAAGATTTTCAAATTGGGCAACCAGGCGTGGTATCGTATCAATAAAAATAAGATGATTTTACTTTTTTCCATCCCAAAAAAGAAATAACTACCTTTGCCAAAAATAATACGTAATGAATACTTTTGAGCCATTTAATCTTCCAAAATCTTTACAAAAAGCAATTGATGATATGGGGTTGACAACTCCTACTCCTATTCAGCAAAAATCGTTTTCCGTAATCATGTCGGGACGCGATGTGATGGGAATTGCACAGACAGGAACGGGAAAAACATTGGCCTATTTATTACCTTTATTAAAACAATGGAAATTTGTCAATACCGATTCAGCCCGTGTAGTAATTTTAGTCCCAACACGGGAGTTGGTGGTTCAAATTATAGACGTGATTGAAAACCTAACTAAGTATATGTCAGTGAGAACATTAGGTATTTATGGTGGCGTTAACATAAATACACAAAAAAAAGCGGTGTACGAAGGAATCGATATTTTAGTTGGAACTCCAGGAAGAACGATGGACTTAGCATTGGATAATGTCATCCGGTTTGATTCACTTCAAAAATTAGTGATTGATGAATTTGATGAAATTTTGAATTTAGGTTTTCGAACTCAAGTGACTTCATTATTAGCTATGATGAAGAACAAACGTCAAAACATTTTGTTCTCCGCTACGATGACCGATGAAGTTGATGCTATGTTGGATGATTATTTTGAATTACCCGAAGAAGTATCCTTGGCAGCATCGGGAACGCCATTAGAGAAAATAAAACAATTAGGATATTATACTCCAAATTTTTTAACTAAAATAAATCTATTAAACCATCTTTTAGCCACAGATGAAAGCACCTCACGAGTTTTAATCTTTGCAAATAACAAAAAGACAGTGGATTTAATTGCTAACAGCATCGAAGAAATCTATCCAGAGCAATTTGGTGTAATTCATTCCAACAAATCCCAAAATTATCGTTTGAATACCATGGCATCGTTTCAAGCTGGAGAAATACGTGGAATCATTACAACCGATGTTATGGCACGCGGATTGGATATTTCGGATGTAACACATGTTATCAATTTTGAGTTTACAGAAATTCCTGAACAATATATTCATAGAATTGGAAGAACTGGTCGTGCCGATAAATCGGGAATAGCTATCAGTTTTATAAGTCCTAGTGAAGAAGAAATTCAAATTCAAGCCGAAATTTTGATGGAAAAAGAAATTCAGTTTCTTGATTTTCCCGATGGCGTTGAAATTGCAACTCGATTATTAGAATTTGAAAAAGACAAAAAGAAAGTCAAACAACTTTTAAAACGTGTCAAAAAAGAAGGTGGCGAAGCTTTTCATGAAAAATCAAAAAAGAATCAAAAAGTAAATCTTGGTGGACCGGCCAAAACAAAACCTAGAAAAACTGAATCTAGAAATCGTGGCGTAGAACGTAAACGCGATGCGAAGAAGAAAAAATAATTGATAATTGATAATTGATAATTGACAATTGATTCTTATTTTTGACAAACCTTTTTAGAAAATGCAATTCAAACACCCAGAACTTCTTTATTTCCTATTCTTGTTGGTTATTCCTATTCTGGTGCATCTTTTTCAATTACGAAAATTCAAAACCGAATATTTTACCAATGTAAAGTTTCTTAAAGAGCTAGCTATTCAAACTCGTAA
>CAZSZH010000050.1:0-2512 GCA_964610785.1 uncultured Flavobacterium sp.
GCGAATACCAATTATAAATAGGATTAGATGAGGATGAACCTACAGTTAAAGTTGCAATTGACCCAGGAAATTCACATATAGGAGCACTTACAGGTTGGGTTGTAATCACAGGTCTTGATTTTATTGTCAAATGTAATGTTGCCACATCAGTACATCCAAAACTGTTTGTACTCGAATAGGTATAGTTTCCACTAGTTGTATAAGTAGTTCCATTCCAAGTATAACTATCACAAGCCACTTGAGTTTCTTCCGAAGTTGTATTTGGGTTAACAGTCATGTTAATTGCATTTGAGGTTGCTGGAGAGCTTGTCAAACAAGTTGAAACGTTGGAAGTCATCACAACAGTAACCGAATCATTATTGTCTAATGTTGTTGTTGAATACGTTGAACTATTGCTTCCAACGTTACTTCCATTTACTTGCCATTGGTAAGCTGGTGTAGAACCTCCATTTGTTGATATTGCTGTAAATGTTACGCTTGTTCCTGAACATATTGTAGTAGCTGATGCACCAATACTTACACTTGCAGTTAAGATTGGATTAACAGTCATTGTAATCGCATTTGATGTCGCTGGAGAACTTGTCAAACACGGCGCTGCATTGGATGTCATTACCACAGAAACAATATCATTATTAGACAAAGACATAGAAGTATAAGTTGAAGATGTTTCTCCTGTAGCATCAACTCCATTAACTTGCCATTGGTAACTTGGTGCTGTACCTCCATTAGTTGGAGTAGCTGTAAATGTTACACTAGTTCCTAAACATATTGTAGTATCAGTAGCTCCGATACTAACACTTGCTGTCAAGTTTGGATTAACAGTCATGTTAATTGCATTTGAGGTTGCCGGAGAACTTGTTAAACAAGGTGAAGCATTCGACGTCATTATTACACTAACTGCATCTGAATCAACTAAAGTGGTTGAAGAGTAAGTTGCACTATTAGTTCCAACGTTACTTCCATTTAATTTCCATTGGTAAGCTGGTGTAGAACCTCCGTTAGTTGGTGTAGCTGTAAATGTTACGCTTGTTCCTGAACATATTGTAGTAGCTGATGCACCAATACTTACACTTGCAGTTAAGATTGGATTAACAGTCATTGTAATCGCATTTGATGTCGCTGGAGAACTTGTCAAACACGGCGCTGCATTGGATGTCATTACCACAGAAACAATATCATTATTAGACAAAGACATAGAAGTATAAGTTGAAGATGTTTCTCCTGTAGCATCAACTCCATTAACTTGCCATTGGTAACTTGGTGCTGTACCTCCATTAGTTGGAGTAGCTGTAAATGTTACACTAGTTCCTAAACATATTGTAGTATCAGTAGCTCCGATACTAACACTTGCTGTCAAGTTTGGATTAACAGTCATGTTAATTGCATTTGAGGTTGCCGGAGAACTTGTTAAACAAGGTGAAGCATTCGACGTCATTATTACACTAACTGCATCTGAATCAACTAAAGTGGTTGAAGAGTAAGTTGCACTATTAGTTCCAACGTTACTTCCATTTAATTTCCATTGGTAAGCTGGTGTAGAACCTCCGTTAGTTGGTGTAGCTGTAAATGTTACGCTTGTTCCTGAACATATTGTAGTAGCTGATGCGCTAATACTTACACTAGCTGGTAAGCTTGGATTGATTGTCAAATGTAATGTTGCTACATTGGTACATCCATAATTATTCAAGCTTAAATAGGTGTAATCCCCAGTTGCTGAATAAGTTTTTCCATTCCATGTATAACTATCACAAGCTACTTGAGTTTCTTCGGATGTTGAATTTGGACTAACAGTCATTGTAAGTGCATTTGATGTCACTTGTGAACTTGACAAACAAGGAACGGCATTAGATGTTAATACCACAGTTACTATATCATTATTTGTAAATGCTGCATAGGTAAATGTTGAGCCTGTTGCTCCTGAAACACTGTTACCATTAATTTTCCATTGATAAATTGGACTATCCCCTTCGTTGGTTGGCGTAGCAGTAAATGTTACACTTGATCCTGAACATATTGTAGTTGCCGATGCTTCTATGATAACATCTGCTGTTATGCTTGAATTAATGTATACAGCAGTTAGATTTGATATAGAAGGTGCACAAATACCACTTGTTACTACCGCTTGGTAATAAGTAGTAGTTGTTAAATTTGCTGTATTTAGGGTGGCAGAAGTTGCTCCACTTATATCACTCCAAGTATCGCCATTTGAAGATTGTTGCCATTGGATAGCTCCAACAGAACCAGTTATACTAAGCGTAGTACTACTGCCTGAACATATAAATGTTGCATCTGATATAGTACCTGAATTTGATAACGGATTAACTGTCATTGATATACTATTCGATGTTGCTGGTGAACTTGTCAAACATGGTGATTCATTTGATGTCATTACAACAGAAACAATATCAGAATTTGCTAAAACAGATGAAGTATACGTTGCACTGTTGCTTCCAACATTACTTCCATTTAATTTCCATTGGTAACTTGGTGTTGAACCTCCATTTGTTGGTGT
>CAZSZH010000050.1:2612-15194 GCA_964610785.1 uncultured Flavobacterium sp.
AGCTGTAAAGGTTACGCTTGTTCCTGAACAAATTGTGCTAGCTGATGCACTAATGCTTACACTTGCAGTTAAGATTGGATTAACCGTCATTGTAATGGCATTCGATGTTGCTGGTGAACCCGTTAAACATGGACTTGCATTTGATGTCATAACTACTGAAACTACGTCAGAATTTGATAATGATATCGAAGTAAAAGTCGAAGCAGTTTCTCCTGAAACATTAGTTCCATTTAATTGCCATTGGTACGCTGGTGTTGAACCTCCATTTGTTGGTGTAGCTGTAAAGGTTACGCTTGTTCCTGAACAAATTGTGCTAGCTGATGCACTAATGTTTACGCTTGCTGGTAAATTTGGATTAACTATAATTTGAATTACATTACTATCTCCAGCACTATCCCAAGTACTTGAACAAGTTACTTTCGACAAACGTTTGAACCAGGTCGTATTTGTTAAAGTTCCTGGTGTATAAGTTGCACTTGTAGCACCCGAAATATCCGAAAATCCAGAAGTAGAATTAGTTGTAGAAGACTGCCATTTGTATTCCAACGTTCCCGATTGACCTGAAGCTGCTGCTGAACTTGTAAATGAAGCAGGACTTGTACCTGAACAAACTGATGAAGAGGTATTGGCTATAGTTCCACCCGAAGTTGGATTACTACAACAACCCATTGCAGCAGTTTCTCCTGCTGTAAAATCACCAAAGGCATTGACCGAACCAGAAATGGTATGAGTAGTAGCATTTACTGCTCCCAAACAATTCCATGTAGAAGATAAATAACGCCCTCCGAATAAACTTGCTTCTGTACCAGCAACATCTCCTGCCGCATAAGTAAATGAAGCAGCACATGTTGAACTTGTAATTCCGTTAGTTGAAACCGTCCAATATCTATTTAAGTAATTTGTTGTGCTTGCGTTACTAGCATGTTTTGCTTTTGTAATATTAATTCCTGCATAAGCAGAAGTTCCATAAGAACCTGCAGTGAAGTTAAGTGTTGCAGGGGTATAATTAGAAGAATCTCCTATTGGATATGTAAACGTACTATTTGCACTAAATACTTTTCTCAATTGTCCCGTGCTACTCGCAATAATCATCTTTGTAGTATCTGGAGAAGTAACCGAAATTGTTCCCGTTGCACCAATCGTTAAATTACTTGAACCTAAAGTAATGGTTCCGGCTGTTAGCGTAGTAGTTCCTCCAACATTTAAGTCATTTCCTAAAGTAATTCCACCTGTTAAAGTTCTATTAACAGTAAGGTTATTTAAGGCAGTAGTTGTTCCTGCAGTAGTTTGATCAAATCGAACTGTACCAAAAGCACCCGTTCCGTTAATAATCAAGTTAGAAGAGGCACTTCCTCTAAACGAACCAAATCCCATGATTGTAGATGACCCTGCATTTGTTCCTAATGTAAATGTTTTACCATTCAAATCAAAAATATCAGTAGCTGATGATAGTGTTATAGCATTTCCTCCATTTGGTGCTCCTGTCAAACAATCAACACCCAATTGGACAATACCTGATGATTTAGCAGAAACGATATAATCAATATTAAAAGGGGCTGACGCTGTACCTGTTATCGTTTGAGTACCTGTACCGGTGAAGAATACAGCTCTACCGCTAGCATTAAAATTGGCATTATCTTGATAATTTCCAGTAAGTTCCAAATCACCACCCACATTAGAAGCTAAATTTACGGTAGCAGTAGCATTACTATTTCCATTAATTAAATTTGCTCCTTTCAAACGTTGGTTGGTTGTACCACTCAAAGTTATAGTTCCATCATTGATTATATTTCCTAAAAATTCAACTCCCACACCGCTAGAACCACTAGTTAAATCGGCAATTGATAATGTACTTCCAGAAGCAACCGTTAAATTACCTGCTGCTTTTTTATAACTATTTGAACTATTAATTAAATTTAAGGTAGTGTTATTTTGAACAGTTACATTATTAGGATAACCTGGTCCCGAAGTAGTTCCCCATTCTGTAGTTCTTCCGTAAGTACCACCAGTATTATAGACAAGAGTTGATGAACTTCCATAAGTTGGGGCATTGGTTAAGAATCCGCCACCGTTAATTTGTAATGTTCCATTAACAGTTGAAATTCCTGCACCAAAATTAATCCCAGTTGAAGTTGTTAAGGTAACATTACTACCAAAAATAAAACTTCCACTATTGATTTGTGAAAATGTTTTAGTGCCACTTGTGATATTGATAGTACTTCCTGCTGAACCAATGAAATTAACAATACCACCATCTGCTTGAACATTAGTAGAATTTGCATATGTTAAATTTAATGTATTACCATTCAAATCAAAACTAGCGGCTGATTTCAAGCTTAAAGTAATTCCTCCATTTGGTGCATTGACTGTCATGTTTGAACCTAATTGAATTGATCCTCCTGTTTTTTCACTAACCACATAATCAAAAGAGGCGCCTCCATTAGAATTAATAATATTAGTTCCCGAACCTGTAAAGAATACTGCTCTTCCATTAGGAGTAAACGTACCATTAGCTGTTCTGGTCCAGTTACCTCCTACTTTAATATCTCCACCTGAATTGGTTGAAAGCGATAAATTACTTGTTCCTGAATTACTT
The DNA here is from genome assembly GCA_964610785.1 of uncultured Flavobacterium sp. Lineage (GTDB taxonomy): Bacteria > Bacteroidota > Bacteroidia > Flavobacteriales > Flavobacteriaceae > Flavobacterium. The sequence continues at coordinate 5,209 of CAZSZH010000050.1, forward strand.
CCTATATTAACATCAGCAGCAACAATAAGCTTGTTACCATTTTGAATAGTTAAGGAACCAGCACTACCTGTAACTCCTAAATTAAGATTACCAGCAATACTTATGTCAGTACTTGGACTTCCCCAAGTAACTGTGGTACCATTTTGAATGGTTACATTTCCTGGATATCCTTTTCCTGAAGTGGCACTCCATTCGGTTCCTCTTCCATAAGAAGTAGCAGAATTATAAATTAACGTTGAAGTGGCATCATAAGTTGGAGCATTCGTATTTACATACCCTCCTGCATTGATTTGTAAACTTCCTCCAGCTCCTATTGCTGAAGCTGAACCGAAGTTTACCCCGCCGTTTAAAGTGACGTTATTAAATGTCGTGGTTCCTGATATCGTTCCACTACCTACAAAATTCACAGTACCGTTACCCGCTGTAAATGTTCCATTATTGGTAATAGAACCTCCAGAAGTTATATTTAATAGCTTAGTTCCACCCATGGTTAAAGAACCATTTGAATTGATTGTTAACGAATTAACACTTCCATCAGTACCTGTATTTAAAACTGGTACTCTATTATTTGTGGTCGTAGTATCTGGAATCAATACACTCATTATAGAAGTTGGAATTCCACATGACCAGTTCGAAGCATTATTCCAACTAGTATCAACACTTCCATTCCAAGTTGTTGTACTTGAAATTGTTAACGTTTTATTAGAAGTAACATTTCCACAAGGCGTATTTCCTACTGCAGTTAATGTTAATGTAACCGATCCTGCAGTGATATCAGCATTACTAGGTGTATACGTTGCTAATGTTAAAGAGTTAGCATTTGCAAAAGTACCTGTACCACTTGAAGTCCAAGTAACCGATGCATTATTGGTTGCAGTTGCACCTGCTGTTATGTTTACAGCACCAGCAGTTGCACAAGTTGTTACTGCAGTTCCCGCAGAAACTGTTGGTTGTGTAATTACGGTTATTGTAATACTACTCGAATAAGCAACTGCACAAGGTGAATTGGTAACAGCTACTCTATAATAAGTTAAAGTAGTTAATGCTCCCGGAGAATAAGTTGAACTCGTAGCACTACTGATATTAGAGAAACTTGAGTTATCTGTCGAGCTTTGCCATTGAATGGTTCCTGTATTTCCACTTAACGATAAAGTAGTTGGTGTATTACCACTACAAATGGTTTGAGCAGAACTAACCGTACCTGCCACAGAGGTAGCACTTACTGTAACATTTACATTTGTTGTAGCTGTATTATAATTTGTAGTGTCAGAAGGTGTGAACGTAACCGATTGACTTGTTGTTCCAACACTTGGTGTTGTGCTTGGTGTAGTAAATGCAAAAGAACCTGCAACACTTCCTACTCCACCACTTAAAGTAGAACTAGCTAATGTTAATCCACTGCAAATATCACCAGCAGTTGGTACTGTTGTGATAGTTGGAGTGGCTTTATTTACTGTAACAGTAAATGCAGTACTCGTACTACTACAAGTTGATGTAGAGTTCTTAACTGAAATATTTCCTGTGTATATACCTACATTAGTAGAGGCAGGAACTGCAATTGTAATTGAATTTGCTGTAATTGTAGAATTGGTAACCGTTGCAAAACTGTTTGTTGGACTTGCATTCCAGGTAATACTATACTGGTCGGGTGTTGCAGTTGTTGCACTATAACTTAAAGCGGTATTTTGTGAACTTCCTGAATAAGTAACCGCAGTTGCTGTTGCACTTGGAGTTATAGTAGGATTATTGTTGAAGTTTACTGTTACATTTGCTGTACTTGGTGTACCACAACCGTTATCAATAGTCCATTTATAGGTATACGCACCTACTAAGGATGCTGTAGCTGTAGATGAACCACTATTTATTGCGCTAAAGGTTGTAGTGCCAGGACCTGATGATTGTGTCCAAGTGCCAGTTCCTAATACAGGAGTATTACCTCCTAAAGATGCTGAAGTTAAATTACTACATAGGTATTGTGTACTACCAACAGTTGCTGTTGTTGGAACATTAGTTAATGTAGCAGTTAATGTAAGATCATCAATACGCCAAACTGCTGCACTACCAACTGCTCCTGTACCGCCATAGCCGTAAATTCTAATTGTTACAGCAGAAGTACTAGATAAGGATAATGAATTGGAGAATAATGCCCAAGTACTATTAGTTGACATAGTACCAGAAGCTAAATTTGAAGAATAGCTATCAGCGCTACTTCTGATAACATAATTCGTTGGGCCAGTTCCAGTACTTCGGGAACCAAAACTTATTCCTGTAAGCGAAAATTGAAACAGCGAAGCAGGAGTTAATGTGAAAGAAAAATAAGTTGAAGTAGAGGTGTTTAAAGCTCCGTCAAATGTTGCTGCACCAGCATTATTAGTTCCTGAAGCACCAGTATATCCACTCGAGGCAGAAGTACTATTTACCAAAGTTGTAGTACCATTATTATTTCCTTGTGTTAGGTCTCCAATAGTTAAGTTTGAAATAGATGAAGAAACTGCCGCAGTACCTGCAGTAAAATTCCAACCACCAGTTAAACCTGTATTGGTAACGCATGGTGTTGCAATTGGAGTGGCACTAACTTCAACTCCCGAGTTCCAAGAGGTTCCAAAACGAGTAAAGATTTTAAAGAAATATTGTGTACCGTTTGTTAAACCTGTAATTACTTGTGGTGAAGTTGAACCTTGATAGACCACAAATCCATTTCCTAAAGAAGAACCAGAGCCAAATGTTAAACTTTTTGTATAATTTGACCCATCTCCAGTAGGTGTTCCTGTATTACTTGCAGTAGCAACAACAATCAATACATCACTCACACAACCTGTTGGTGCTGTCCATGAAACTGATGATGAAGCTGGCAAAGCAGATGCAGCAACTGAGGTAACATTGTTAACAGTTGGAGCAATAAAAGTTTGTGTATTTCCTGAAGCAGGCGTACCTGTCGGTGTACCTGCACTAAAAGTAGTATTACTTGCCGTAATAGCATTTATTGCAATAGTATTACCAACGGTTGCTCCACAAGGGATATCTGCAGTGATAAAGATATAACCTGTTGTACCAGCAGAAATGTTCTGACTAGTAAAAGATGGGAAAGTTTTAAGCCCCGCAACTCCAGGATTAGTTAAAGTAGAAAGCAAAGTAGCAGTACCAGCATTAAATGTGGCAGTAGTTTGATACCAAGCTTTTAAATTCGTAACATCTGCTGATAAATAATTACCTGTTGTTGTTGCTGTTAAACCCGTAAGTGTAGCATTAGCATTAGTAACGCCTATTGCAAAACTGTAGATAGTATTAGATGTAGTATTGGCAGCAATGTTTCCTGAGGCAATAGTATTAGAAGATAATGCAATTGAAGCAATCGGAGATGACATTACAAAAAATCCCAGAGTACTTCCTGTATTACTTGTAGATGTTATTGTATTAGAAGTTATTAGAGTACTGTTTATACTTCCACCCAAAGAGCTATAGGTTCCTGCTAAAGTACTACTTTTTCCTATAAAAGTAGAAGCCCCTAGACTTGCTTTAGCTGCAGATACTGTGCCTGCAGATAATGTACCAGTTAATGTACCACTCCAGTATTCACTTGTACTTATAGAAGAAAGTGTAGTGCCATCTGCAGAACCTCCTGTACTAGCAGCAAATGCTTGCATTGTAACTACGGGAGAAGTTCCTCCCGGATTAGTAATAGCAAATGGTAAATAAGTAGCTGTAGCTCCAACAGGGAAAATATAATTAGTAGATGAAGTATTTGGAAAAGCCCAAGTTAATGGACCATTTACAAAACAAGAAGATGAACCACCTGTTATAGCTGTACTGGCAGTATTATTAACTGTTAAACTATTTGTGCTTGTGGTAGTAAGTATACCACTAGTCATAGTTATAACACCGACACTAGAAACTGAAATTGCTTTAGTCAAGGAAACACCTCCTGATGTGTTAGCTATTTCTAAATTGGCAAAAGGAGTAACCTGAGTACCTCCAATTGTTTGTGCCGCACCTCCATTAAATTTTACCAAACGATTAGTATTAACATTAAGTGATGCACCTGTATTATAAGTCCAGTTTCCACCTACATACATATCACCTCCTGCATTTTTACCTAAAGATAAATTCCCGTTAAGTAAAACAGAACCAGGAACTGTTAAAATACCGCACGTACTTGCACCACTTTGTCCATAATCCATATAAAATGCAGAGGATGCATCAATTGTCAATGAGCCACCAATTTGATTTGCTGTATAATTACCACTATTAGAATAATTAAAAATAGTTGAATTGCTTATCTGAACATTAAACGGATATCCTGAAGTAGTTCCAGAAGTACCAGTTGAGTTTATACCAAATTCGATACCTCTTGCTTGAGGATTACTACCTGTGTTGTATTGTAAAGTTGATCCAACTGCATAAGCAGGTGCATTAGTAGCAACTGAACCACCACTATTAATTTGTAAAGTTCCACTGGCACCTGCTCCTATAGTTGTTATTCCAGAACCAAAGTTCATTGATGTAGCAAGCCCAAGAGTAACTTTATCCCCAAAGGTAAGTGTTCCTCCGGTTGTATTAGTAACGGTTAAACCAGATGTTGTAACTGCAAAAGTTGCAACACTAGCATTAGTATTGGTTATTTTTCTGGAAGCACCACCAACACTTAAGTTACCCCCTCCTGTCAAAGTCAAAGTTTGACCATTCAAATCTATGTTACTTGTGGCATTAGTTGAACCAAGTGTTAAACCACTTGCATTGGTAACGTTTACCGAAGTAGAAGCACCCAATTTAACAGTTCCTGATCCTGCTGTGGTTAAATTATAAAATGTAGTAGTACCTGTTAAATTTTGAGTAACTGATCCATTAAAAGTAACGGTAGTTGTATTAGTTGTAAAATTAATGGAATTGCTTGAACTATTGGTAAAATCTGTAGCCACACTAAAGTTACCTGAAACAGTACCACCAGTAGATCTAGTCCAGTTAAAAGCACCAAAACTGCCTGAAAGAGCTAAAGTTCCAGTCAAAGCACCTGTTGAGGCAACTGTTAAATTGGAAGCAGCATTGTTACCTACTATACTTCCTGAATTGGTAGTTATAGGTCCATTCAATGTAATTGTACTAGTTCCTGTTCCAAAATTGAATGCTCCACTTTGAAGGGTTAATGTACCTCCAACAGTAGTGCTAGAAGCTGCTGTGTTAGTAACGCCAGTTGAGTTATTTATAGTAAGGTTACTATAATCAGTTCTTGCAGTACAAGTTTGAGCACCAGCACCATTATACTCTATCGTTGAACCATTATTTATTGTAATTGTAGGTGAATTAGTTGAAACAAAAGTAGTTGTAGCAGAACCAGATAATCCTATAAGATTAGCCGTTTTTAATGTTCCTGAAATGATGTAATTATTACCAGTGTTATTGGTATTTATTAAATTCGTCCCAGCTACTAAAGTCGAACCGGAATCTATAGTAAGATTAGTTCCAGTTACGCTATTAACTGTTAACGCACTAGAAAGGGTAGTAGTTGTATTATTAGATACCTGAACAGTATAATATATGAAAGAGGAATTACTCGTTAAACCATTATATGTGGTATTACCCCCTCCTGTAAACTGAATTTTTGCAACTCCAGATCCTGCAACTTTTGCTAAACCACCCGTTTGATTCCAGGCAGAGGTTACTTGTAATATTGTTGCAGTACCCGTAAGTGTTGCAGTCGATAGTTCGCCATCTAAAGTACCAGAAGAAAGGTTTATCGTTCCTACAGAAACTGTTGCTACTTGAGTACTTGATGTATTAAGAACAAGATAACCTCCATTTATATTAACAGTATTTGCTAAATTAACAGTAGAAGCAGAAGACGGAAGAGTAAAGGTACCTGCTCCTGTAAAATTAACTACATTAAAACTATTACCACTACTTACTGTAGGCAATGAAATTGCAGTAGTTCCTGTAGTTGCATTAAACTGAACCGTACTTCCTGTTATTGTATAAGTTCCTGAACCAGGAGTAAATATTGTACCTGCAATACCTACCGTACTACTGCTTGCAAGTGTTCTTGCACCATTACCAGAGTTAGTTAGATTAAAATAATTGAAAGCAGGTATAGTCTGAGCACTAGCACTTGTAAAATCAATTGTCCCTTGCGTAGCAGAAGTATAAGTTCCTGGAGAAAATGCTGTTGCTCCAGTTCCAGAAATACCTACTGTTCCAGAAGGAAATGTTCTTGTTCCAGAACCGCTTAAGGTAAGATTACCATACGTTGTAGCAGTAATTAACTGTGTTATACTTGTACCATTATAATTAACTGTACTTCCAGCATTCAATGTCCCAAAAGTTGGTATGGTAGTATTTTGTAGGGTTAAAGTATTGCTTCCTGAACTAGCGGCAGCAATATCAATAGTTCCAGAAAATGCAAAACCACTTGGTACCGTAAAGTTAATTGCTGCAACTGTTGGATCTCCTAAAACTACTTTGGAGTTTGTTCCAGAAACGGTCCAAGTTGCTCCAATGGTAGGAGCTGTATTATTTCGGATATTAAAAATTTGACCACCTGCAGTAAAGCTTGAAGGCGCAGTTCCTGTTCCATCCGTGTTAGTTCCCCAATTTGATAATACATCCAAATTACCAGTAGATTTCGAGAAATATTGTGTTTGTCCTGCTGCTAATACAAAATATCCTAGTGTTGAACCAGTAGAAGTTGTAGAAGTAAAAGTATTGTTGGATATCAAAGTGCTGTTGGTAGTACCTCCGATAGATACATATGTACCACCTTGCGTAGCACTTTTTCCAATAGCAGTTAGACCCGATATACTTGTTTTTGCGGCAGAAACTGTAGTTCCTGAAAAAGTTCCTGTAAAGGTTCCCTGCCAGTATTCCGAAGAGCTGATAGAAGTAAGTGTTGTCCCATCTGCTGTTCCACCGGAAGTTACTCCAAATGCTTGCATAGTCACCACAGGTGTTGAACCTCCTGGATTAGTAATTGCAAATGGTAAATAAGTTGAAGTTGCTCCAATTGGGTAAATATAGTTAGTAGATGAAGTATTAGGTAAGGCCCAAGTTAACGGACCATTCACAAAACAAGTAGAAGAACCACCTGTTATAGCTGTACTTGCTGTATTGTTAACCGTTAACGAATTAGTTGCAGTTGTTGTTAAAATTCCACTTGTAAGTGTAAGCACTCCAGAAACTGTAGCAGCAGTTGACAAAGATACACCACCTGAAGTGTTAGCAATTTCCAAACTTGCAAAAGGAGTACTCTTTGTTCCGCCAATAGTTTGTGCAGCACCTCCATTAAAGCGGATAAGACGACTGTTGGTATTGAATACAGTGTTAGTAGAATTCAGCGTCCAGTTACCTCCAACATATAAATTACCAGTGGACTGGTTACCCAATGAAAAATTACCACTAATACTAACATCTTTTAGCACTGTTAAAATACCATTAGTTGAAGGGCTGCTGTAATCCATATAAAAAGCAGAACCACTGTCAACGGTAAGTGAACCTGCTATTTGGTTTGCAGTATAAGCACCGTTTGGATAATTTAAAGTAGTGCTATTGCTGATCTGAACATTAAACGGATAACCTGCAGTAGTTCCAGAAGTACCTGTAGAATTAAGCGTCCATTCTGTAGAACGACCAGGAGGTCCAGCTGAATTGTATTGCAATGTGGAGCCAGCAGCATAGAATGGACTATTAGAAACCCCATAACCCCCATTCAATTGTAAAGTACCGCTAGTACCACCTCCAATGGTGGTAATCCCAGATCCAAAATTTAAAGAGGTTGACACAGCAACCAAAACATTATTTCCTGTAACCAATTTTCCACCTGTAGTATTGGTAACAGTTAAACCAGTAGTTGTTACTGCTAGTGTTCCTGTCCCAGTAGAACTTGTAATATTTCGAGTAGATCCTCCTACACTCAAGTTTCCTCCACCATTTATGGTAAGTGTCTGTCCATTTAAATCTATATTACTAGTACCATTAGAAGAACCTAATGTTAATCCACTCGAACCAGTAACAGTTAAACTTGTTGCAGGGCTACTACTTAATTGTACAGTTCCTGAACCACCAATAACCACAAAAGGAATTGATTCTGTACCTCCCGCTGTTAGTGATATTACTTGCGTACCTGTTCCGTTGAAAGTTACAACTCTACTTGTTTTATAATTTATAGTACTTGTTGCAGCAGTTCTAGTCCAATTACCTCCTACATTCAAATCTCCCCCCGAAGCATTTCCTAAAGAAACATTTCCATTAAAAGTTACATTTCCTAAAACACTCAATGCACCATTGGAAGCAGGTGAACCATAGTCCATGTATAATGCACTTCCTGAATCTACTGTGAGCGAACCTGCAATTTGATTGGCAGTATAATTGGCACTATTGGGGTAATTTAATATAGTATTATTACTTAATTGAACACTAAAAGGATAACCTGCAGTAGTACCACTAGTACCGCTTGCATTTAAGCCCCATTCTATTCCACGACCTTGCGGATTGGCTCCAGTATTATATTTTAATAATGAGTTAGCAGCATAAAGCGGAGCTGTTCCTGTTATAGAACCACTGGCATTTAATTGAAAAGTACCATTTATTGTTAATGTACCATTATTTATGTACTGAACTGCAGTAGCCAAAGTACCAGTAACAGTAGTAGTAGTACCAGAGTTTCGGGTATTAATACCACTTGTTGTAGTATCCATAGTTACTGTGTGACCACTTGCTATGATAACATTAGCAGAAGAACTAGGCACTACCCCACCAACCCATGTAGAAGTAGAAGACCAGTTTCCTGACTGTGCTGAAGTGATTGCAGTACTACCACTTGCATCAAGTGTTAATGACTGCACTCTCACACCTCTTCCAGATGTTCCATTATTTGAAAATCTAAATTGAGTAGTAGACGAAAATGTTTGTGTAATTACTATTGGACCCCCAGTAATGTATGTTGATGAGGATGGTGTGGTAGTAGTATATGTGGTAGCATTCCAACTTGTTCCTCCATTTGTTGAAAATTCTATTTTCATAGGGTATGCTGTACCAGTTCCAAAAGTAGCCACATTCACATTTATTGTTGCAGTAGTGTATGCAGATAAATTGTAACTTGGTGTTACTATATAGTCGCTCGGACTTCCTGCATCCAACAATAAATAACTACTCTGATCGATAGCATTCGTACTAACGTTATTTGTTAAAACAAAACCAGTAGGAATTGTTGCAGTTGAATTACTATATGTAAATATGTTTGTCTGCCCAAAAGAGGACACACCAACCAACAACAACATCATCAACCCAAGAGCTGACACAAATTTGTTAAACGATTTTCTTCCGAAAACAGCATCCTGATGTAAAGAATCGACAGAGATACTTTCTAAACTACCATTGTTACGTAAAGAATTTTTCATAAGCTTCGGATTTTGAGTAAAATTATTCATATATTTTATCCTGTAAAATTTTCAATTTTAGATTTCCATATTTTCATTTGTATGTTTTGTGGCGGTTTTATCATCTAATTGTAAAACAATTACGGTAAAAAAAACAGCGCTTCTAAAGTGTAACAAACGAAAACGATTTAGGAATCTGTAAAAGTAATTAAAAATATTTATTTAACATATTAAGAAAACGTAAATTAAATTCGAAAACGTTTTCGTGTTGATAAAATGTAAAAAATCAAGGTGTTACTATTTTGTGAATTAGTTTAACCACGAAGTGCACAAAGGAGGCACGAAGAATACGAAGATTGTATAAAAATATGTGGGCTTTAACCACGAAGGGCACAAAGAAGGCACAATGAACACGAAGAAAAGCAATACTTTGTGAAACATTGTGTTGCCCTTTGTGAAACGCTGTTTAACAAGATTTAACCACGAAGGACACAAATAAGGCACGATGGACACGAAGAAAACAAATACTTTGTGAAACATTGTGCAACCCTTTGTGAAACGCTGTGTACCAAAATTTAACCACGAAGCGCACGAGGAAGGCACGATGGACAAGAAGAAAACAAA
>CAZSZH010000050.1:15294-19253 GCA_964610785.1 uncultured Flavobacterium sp.
CAAAATTTAACCACGAAGCGCACGAGGAAGGCACGATGGACAAGAAGAAAACAAAACCTTTGTGAAACGTTGTGCAACCCTTTGTGGAACGCTGTGTACCAAAACTTAATCACTGAGGCACGAAGAAGGCATAAAGAACAAAAGGGAATAAAAAAACTCCTCAATTTCTTGAGGAGTTTTAGGTATTATGCTTGTCCTGTTGGACCAAAATTTAAAGGAATTGGCGGTTGTTCAGAATCTTTGATTTCGCCATGTGCCTGTTCAAATCGGTGAATATTTTCCCCAATAGCTTTCAACAAACGTTTAGCATGTTGTGGTGTTAAAATAATTCTCGATTTTACTTTAGACTTTGGAACACCGGGCATGATGGTCACAAAATCTAAGACAAATTCTGATGGAGAATGATTGATAATGGCTAGGTTGGAATAAATTCCTTCAGCCACTTTTTCGTCAAGCTCAATATTGATTTGTCCTGCTGGTATTTGATTATTATCGCTCATAATTAGTAAGAGTATTCTTCTTTTTTATTCATTAACGCATTGTAATCTTCGTTAGAACCTACAATAATATTATCATAATCTCTCATACCTGTACCTGCTGGAATTCGGTGTCCAACAATTACATTTTCTTTAAGACCTTCTAAGGTATCTACTTTACCAGCTACTGCTGCTTCGTTTAATACTTTAGTTGTCTCTTGGAAGGACGCTGCCGAGATGAATGATTTCGTTTGAAGCGATGCTCTAGTAATACCTTGTAGTACCGGAGTTGCTGTTGCCGTAATTACGTCACGAGCTACCACTAAATTTTTGTCATTACGTTTCAACAACGAATTTTCGTCTCTCAATTCACGAGGTGAAATAATTTGACCTGGTTTAAGATTATCTGAATCTCCAGCATCTTCTACCACTTTCATTCCGTATAATTTATCGTTCTCTTCAAGGAAATCACTGGTATGAATCAATTGCTCCTCTAAGAACAACGTATCTCCTGGATCTTCTACTCTTACTTTACGCATCATTTGACGAATAACTACTTCAAAGTGTTTGTCATTGATTTTCACCCCTTGAAGACGGTATACCTCTTGAATTTCATTTACCAAATACTGTTGAACAGCCGATGGCCCTTGAATTCTTAAAATATCATCTGGAGTAATCGCTCCGTCAGATAATGGAACTCCCGCTTTTACGAAGTCATTTTCTTGAACTAAAATTTGACTTGATAATTTCACAAGGTATTTCTTTACCTCACCAAATTTAGATTCAATGATGATTTCACGATTACCTCTTTTGATTTTACCAAAAGAAACGACTCCATCAATTTCTGATACTACGGCTGGATTCGAAGGATTACGAGCTTCTAACAACTCGGTAATTCTTGGAAGACCTCCGGTGATATCACCCGCTTTAGAAGAACGACGAGGAATTTTCACAAGGATTTTACCTGCTTTAATTTTCTCTCCATCTTCTACCATAAGGTGAGCACCAACTGGCAAGTTATAGGAACGAATCAATTCACCATCTTTACCATAGACTAATAAAGTAGGAATTAATTTTTTATTTCTTCCTTCCGAAATTACTTTTTCTTGGAAACCAGTTTGCTCGTCAATTTCAACTTGGAACGATTGTCCTTGTTCTAAATCTTCATAAGCGATTTTCCCGGTAAATTCAGAAACGATAACTCCATTATAGGGATCCCATTTACAGATAGCAGCGCCTTTTTCAACCACATCACCATCTTTTACGTTAATTACAGAACCATACGGAATGTAATGCGTGCTTAACAAGATTCCAGTTTTAACATCTACTAATTTCAATTCGGTAGAACGAGAAACTACAATGTCAACTTTGTTGCCATCAGCATCTTCGCCAACCACCGTTTTTAAATCTTCAATTTCTAGTTTTCCTCCAAAACGCGCAATAATGCTTGATTCTTCAGAAACTCCTCCAGCAACCCCTCCTACGTGGAACGTACGAAGCGTTAACTGTGTACCTGGCTCTCCAATGGACTGTGCAGCAATAACACCGACAGCTTCTCCTTTTTGAGTCATTTTACCGGTTGCCAAGTTTCGTCCGTAACATTTAGCACAAATTCCTTTTTTAGCTTCACAAACTAATGGAGAACGCACTTCTACTTTTTCAATAGGTGATTCTTCAATATTTTTTACAATAGCTTCGGTAATTTGTTCTCCTGCGTGAACTAATATATTGGAATCAAGAGGATTGATTACATCTTGCAAAGCAACACGTCCTAAAATTCGTTCTCCTAATGTTTCAACAATTTCTTCGTTTTTCTTCAACGCCGAAACTTCAATTCCTCTTAACGTACCACAATCTACCGAGTTTACAATTACGTCTTGAGAAACATCATGTAATCTACGTGTTAAGTAACCTGCATCGGCTGTTTTAAGAGCGGTATCTGCAAGACCTTTACGAGCACCGTGAGTTGAGATGAAATATTCCAAAATCGAAAGACCCTCTTTAAAGTTGGAAAGAATTGGATTTTCAATAATTTCACCACCACCAGCAGTCGATTTTTTAGGTTTTGCCATCAAACCACGCATACCGGTTAACTGACGAATTTGTTCTTTAGAACCCCTCGCTCCAGAGTCAAGCATCATGTATACCGAGTTGAAACCTTGTTGGTCTTCACGGATATTCTTCATAGCTAACTCTGTCAATTGCGCATTTGCAGAAGTCCAGATATCAATAACTTGGTTGTAACGTTCGTTATTGGTAATAAGACCCATGTTGTAATTTAACGAAATTCCTTCTACTTGCTCTCTTGCATCGGCAATCAATTTTGTTTTTTGCTCCGGAATTCTGATATCTCCTAATGAGAAAGACAATCCACCTTTGAAAGCGAATTTATACCCCATATCTTTCATGTCATCAAGGAAGGCAGCCGTTGTAGGAACATCGGTTACAGCAAGGATTTTTCCAATAATATCACGTAACGATTTTTTAGTCAATACTTCATTGATGTATCCAGCTGCTGGCGGAACTACTTCATTAAAAAGTACTCTACCCGCAGTAGTTTGAATCACTTTATATACTAATTCTCCCGCATCATTAAAATCTTTAGCACGTACTTTTACACGAGCATTTAACTCTAATCTACCTTCGTTCAATGCAATATTTACTTCCTCGGCAGAATAGAATGTTAAGCCTTCTCCTAAAATTTTGTGTTCAGGAGTAGATAAACGTTCTTTGGTCATATAATATAGACCCAAAACCATGTCTTGAGAAGGTACTGTAATTGGAGCACCGTTAGCAGGATTCAAGATATTGTGCGAAGCCAACATTAATAATTGTGCTTCCAAAATAGCTTCTGGTCCAAGCGGCAAGTGAACCGCCATTTGATCCCCATCAAAATCCGCGTTGAACGCCGTACATACTAATGGGTGTAATTGGATCGCTTTTCCTTCAATTAATTTTGGCTGGAATGCTTGAATTCCCAAACGGTGTAATGTAGGAGCACGATTTAGTAATACAGGATGTCCTTTGATTACATTTTCAAGAATATCCCAAACTACAGGTTCTTTTTTATCGATTATTTTCTTAGCCGATTTAACTGTTTTAACAATTCCTCTTTCGATTAATTTACGAATAACGAATGGCTTGTATAGCTCAGCCGCCATATCTTTTGGAAGACCACACTCAAACAATTTCATTTCTGGTCCAACATCAATTACTGAACGAGCCGAATAATCAACACGTTTTCCAAGTAAGTTTTGACGGAAACGACCTTGTTTACCTTTTAACGAATCTGATAACGATTTCAATGGTCGGTTTGATTCTGTTTTAACGGCAGATGCTTTACGGGTGTTATCAAATAATGAATCTACTGATTCTTGTAACTTACGTTTTTCGTTTCTCAAGATTACTTCTGCAGCTTTAATTTCCATTACTCTATTTAAACCAATATTTCTGATGATTACTCTTGTATATAAGTCATTCAAA
>CAZSZH010000051.1:0-18989 GCA_964610785.1 uncultured Flavobacterium sp.
AGGAATAGGTACTCTAGTTGGAATGGGTTGTGGCTTTTTGATCGGAGCAGTTTATCACGAAGTTAAAATTAAAAAGTAAAGAGCCATGACATTCAACTTAAGAGAGGTATTAAAATCGTTAGCGATAGGGACAATCATTTTTTTAGTAATTATTGTTATTAACTTCATTTATGGTTCTAAAATAGAGCTCAACCAACAACTTGGCATAATGTTTTTGTATACAATGATGTATTCAATTGTTTTGGGCTATGCTAATCGAGCCGTATTTGTTTATCTCGATAAAAAGTTTGCAGGTGAGCGATTTTCGTCAAGACGAATGATTGTAGGTTTTATAACTGCTTTTTTAGTAACTATTTTTATTATTTTTTTACTTCGCATTTTTACCGATGTTGTAATTGAAGGTAAACCTTTCAGCGAATATTGGGCTCATGAAAGACTCGAAAATTATGTTTTTGCTACTGCAATGTCATTTATTATTCTGCTTTGCTTTTATGTTTTTTATATTTACAAAGAATACAATGAAAGCAAGGTTAAAGAACAAAAGATTATTGCTGGAACTGCCAATGCCAAATTTGAAAGTTTAAAAAATCAAATAAATCCTCATTTTCTTTTTAACAGCTTGAATGTTCTGAGTTCGTTGATTGAAGAAAATCCTGATAGTGCTCAAAAGTTTACAACTTCTTTATCTAAAATCTATCGATATGTATTAGAGCAAAAAGATAAAGAATTGGTTTCAGTACAAGAAGAATTAGTTTTTGCTAAAACCTACATGAATCTATTAAAAATGCGTTTTGAAAATAGTATTTCGTTTGAACTTCCTGAATTGTTTGATAATTTAGAAGCTAAGGTAGTTCCATTATCATTGCAATTATTGTTAGAAAACTGTATTAAGCATAACATTGTAAGCGAGCAAAAACCGCTAAAAATTAAAATTTTTGTTAAGGAGAATTACTTAATAGTTCAAAACGATTTGCAAAAGAAGGAGGTATTGCAAGATAGAAGAGGTGTAGGACTACAGAATATTGTGAGTCGCTATTCAATTTTAACCATGAGAAAGGTTTTAATTGATGAATCAAATGGCTCGTTTGCAGTATATTTACCCATACTAACTAAACAAATTACTATTGTTGAAACAGAAACAGATTTTAATGAAAGCACTGCATATTTCAAAGCCAAGAAAAGAGTAGAAGAACTAAAAGGATTCTACGGAAATCTAATTTCTTATTGTTGTATTATACCAATTTTGATCTTCATAAATCTCAAATATTCGCCACAATTCCTATGGTTTTGGTTTTCTGCTGCGGGTTGGGGATTTGGTGTAATCATGCACGCTTTTAAGGTATTTGGATACAGTTCTAATTGGGAAGAACGTAAAATAAAACAGATTTTAGAAAAACAAAATAATTCAACTAAAACTTGGAATTAATATGGAAACAAATTACACAGAACAAGAACGCTATTACCAAGCTAAAAAAAAGGTAGAAGACATTAAAGGTTTTTATGGTAACCTCATTGCTTACATCGTTTTTAACGGATTTTTTCTAGTACTAAATTTACTTACAACACCAGATCAATTGTGGTTTTTTTGGCCCTTAATTGGATGGGGAGTAGGTGTATTATTTCATGGAATGAAAGTTTTTAATTATTCACCATTTTTAAGTAAAGACTGGGAAGCTCGTAAAATGAAAGAATTTATGGAGCAAGAAAAAAGAAATACTTCGAATTGGCAATAACATTTCAGAAACTGTAAATTATGAAACGACACGAAAGAGAGCGAATGTTTGAAAACCTAAATAGAGAATCGGGAATTACAAACGAAGAATATTACTTGGCATACAAAAGAGTGAAACGAATAAAAGGATTTTACACACACTTTATTGTATATGTTTTTGTAAACTTATATCTTATTTTTGATAAATGTTATGATGCAAATTCCTTTGCATCCTTAAATAATTTACATACCTATTCTACAGCTTTCTTCTGGGGAATCGGATTAGTAGCTCATGGATTATCTGTTTTTGGAAGTGAATTGTTTTTTGGAAACAATTGGGAACAAAAAAAGATAAGACAATATATGGAACGAGATAAAAAAACAAATTTTCAATAAACAATACAATAATAAATAAACACGTAATAATATGAACATCATCATCATTGAAGACGAAAAGCCTGCAGCGCGACTGTTACTTCGCAAAGTAGAAAAAATGGGGATTAAAGTGGTTACTTTACTTCATTCGGTGGAAGAATCAGTGCAATGGTTTCAGAATAATGTGCATCCCGATTTAATCTTTTTAGATATTCAACTTTCTGATGGTTTGTCTTTTGAAATATTTGAAAGTATTGATATCAAAAGTGCTGTGATTTTTACAACAGCTTATGATGAATATGCTTTACGAGCCTTTAAATTAAATAGCATTGATTATTTATTAAAGCCAATCGATGAAGAGGATTTGGAAGCGGCTGTAAATAAATTTAAATCTAGAAATAGTATAACACCCAATTTATCACTTGATTTTGAAATGATTAAACGAATGTTAGTCAATCCTATTGATCGAACATTTAAAAAACGTTTTACGATAAAAATGGGACAGCAATTGAAAATGGTACCTATTGAAGAGGTAGAATGTTTTTATAGCGAAAACAAAGGTACCTATCTACACACTTTTGATAATCGTAATTATCTTTTAGATACTACTCTGGAACAGTTGGAAACCGAACTAGATCCTAATGATTTTTTTAGAGTTTCTAGAAAATTTATAATTCCGATGAAAGGGATTAAAGAAATTCAAGTTTATAGTAATTCTCGGCTAAAAGTTGTACTTCCTACATTTAATGAGGATGAAGTGATTGTGAGCCGTGAAAAAGTAGCTGATTTTAAAAATTGGTTAGGATAATACCGATTAAACAAAAATCAATTTGAATAGATTTTATCATACAATTTTTGGTATTTCTCTCGTACTATCTTACGTTTTAGTTTTAACGTTGGGGTAAGCTCACCGCCGTCTATACTCCAAACTGTTGGTGTTAATTCGAATCGTTTTATCTTCTCCCAATTGCCAAATTTCTCATTGAAGAAATTTACTTCCTCTTGAATTTTTTGAAGCACGTTCTTATTGGAGATAATTTCCTCATTAGAATTTCCAATAGCGAATCCTTCTTTATTTGCCCAGTTTTTAATGTAGTCAAAATTAGGTTGAATAAAAGCCGCTGGCATTTTCTCACCATCACCAATAACCATGATTTGTTCAATAAACAAAGATTGTTTCATGGTATTTTCTATCAATTGTGGGGCAATATATTTTCCTCCCGAAGTTTTAAACATCTCTTTTTTACGGTCAGTAATTTTCAAGAACCCTTGGCTGTCAATTTCACCAATATCGCCGGTATGAAAATAACCGTCATAAATAACTTCATTGGTTAATTTCTCATCTTTATAATAGCCCAACATTACGTTTGGTCCTTTGCAAAGAATTTCTCCATCATCGGCAATTTTAACTTCTAGATTTTGAATTGGTTTCCCTACTGTACCAATTTTAAAACCATAATTTCGAGTGTCATTTACAGTGATTACTGGTGAAGTTTCTGTCAATCCGTAGCCTTCCATAACAGGCATTCCCGCAGCCGCAAATATTCTGGAAAGACGTTGTTGTAGTGCGGCACTTCCTGAAACCATAACCGTTAGATTACCACCCAATCCTTCTTGCCATTTACTAAAAATAAGTTTTCGAGCTAGTTTTAATTGTAGTTCATACCACCAACCATTAGCACCATAAGGTTCGTATTTTAAACCTAAATCTACCGACCAAAAAAACAGTTTTCGTTTAATTCCAGTAAGTTCTGACCCTTTTTCAATGATTTTGTCATATACTTTTTCTAAAAGTCTAGGAACTACCGAGAAAACAGTTGGTTTTACTTCCTTAATATTATCAGAAAGTTTGTCAATACTTTCTGCAAAATAGATTGAGACCGAATAATATTGATAGATATAAAGAATTACCCGCTCAAAAATATGGCAGACAGGTAAGAAACTCAATGCTCTACTGCTCCCTTCTTCAAACGGAATTCTAGGCGAACTGTCTAACACATTGGAGACGATATTGTTGTGCGAAAGCATCACGCCTTTTGGTTTTCCTGTAGTGCCTGAAGTGTAGATTATTGTAGCTAATTCCTCAGGTTTTACATCATTCTTTCTGGTTTCCACAATATCTTGATTAGAAGTATCTTGTCCTAGTTCCAGTAATTGTTTCCAATTATTGCAACCTTCAATATCATTAAAAGAAAAAACTTCTTTTAGATAAGGTAGTTTTGATTTGACTAAATTCAATTTTCGTAGTACCTCTTCATCAGAAACGAAGCAAAAAGATGCTTCACAGTGATTGAGAATATATTCATAATCGTCTTCAGAGATGGTCGGATAAATGGGTACCGTTTGAGCACCTGTTTGTAACGCACCAATATCAATAATATTCCATTCAGTTCTATTGTATGAGGAAATGATGGCGATTTTATCATTTTTTTCAATACCCAGTCGAAGTAACCCCCTCGAAATGGTATTCGCTTTATTTATATATTCTTGGGTTGAAGTTTTGATCCATTCTCCATTATATTTGGTGACAAGACAATCGGATATATTGTTTTTCTCCAATTGATAATAAGGAAAATCGAAGAGACGAGTGATGTTGCTCATTTTGAAATTAATAATTTGATGCAAATTAATCAATAAATTATATATTAACAATATATTTTCATTTATAGTTATTGTATTTAGTAGTTTTGCACAATCATAGTTGAACGAAATGAATCGATTTCCAAGATTTTCAGAATATAAAGTATTGTTTTACAGAATTGGTTTGGCTTATATTTTTTATATGCTAGCAAGAATTTTATTTTTTGCCTATAACCCAAGTTTGATTAAAATAAATTCTTTTGTAGATTTTGTTTTCCTTGCCTATCATGGAATCGCTTTCGATACCACTGCCATTTTATACATCAATGCCTTATTTATAGTATTATCAGCACTTCCATTAGTGGTGAATACTAAAAAAGGATTTCAAAAGTTTTTGTTTTACCTTTATTTTTTTACCAATTTAATTGCTTACGCTACTAATTTTGTTGATTTTATTTATTACAAATATACTTTTAACCGAAGTACCAGATCTGCTCTCGACTCCTTAGAACATGAATCCAATAAGAGTTTACTTTTTTTGAATTTTCTGCGAGAATATTGGCATGTATTCTTCTTATTCTTTTTATGTGCCTTCCTTTGGATTTATCTTTATAAAAAAGTTAATCTAAACTATAAAAGACCTGTTCTTTCTATCAAATATTTTTTGATGTCAACAATTTTATTTTTGATTATCACTACTTTGAGCATTGGAGGAATTAGAGGTGATTTCAAAAAAAGTACTCGTCCAATCAATTTGGTTGATGCTAGCCGTTATGTTTCAGATGCGTCTCAATCTGATTTTGTTTTAAACACACCATTTGCCATTTTTAGAACGTGGGATGTTGATTCGTATCAAAAAGTAAATTTAGTTGATAAAACTATCATTGATGATTTAATCGCTCCAATCAAGCAATACCACAACAATCCGAAGACGAAACCTAATGTGGTTATTTTTATATTAGAGAGTTATGCTAAAGAGTACATTAGTGCATTCAATAAAGATACTAATATTCCAAATTACAAAGGATATTCGCCTTTTTTAGATTCGTTGGCACAACACAGTTTAATCTTTACACATGGATATGCCAATGGTTACAAATCAATTCATGCCATGTCATCGGTGTTAGCAGGAATACCTTCCTTTAAAGATGCTTTTACGTCGTCTCCTTATCCTAAACAAAATATTGAATCGTTGGTTTCTACTTTAAAAAGTGAAGGATATGATACCTCTTTTTTCCATGGAGCACCCAATGGTTCTATGGGATTTTTGGGCTTCGGAAATATTTTAGGTTTTGACCACTATTATGGAAAGAATGAGTATAATGATGATGCCGATTTTGATGGTTCATGGGGAATTTGGGACGAACCTTTTTTTCAATATTTCAACAAAACCATTTCACAAAAAAAGCAACCTTTCATGGCGACTTTATTTTCGGTATCTTCACACGAACCTTATGTAATTCCTGAAAAATATAAAGGAAAATTTCCTAAAGGAGATAATGCAATGCATCAATGTATTGGATATTCCGATTTCTCATTGCGCAAGTTTTTTAATGCTGCCAAAAAAGAAGCTTGGTATAATAATACGATTTTTGTCTTGGTTGCCGATCATGATAATTTAATTTATTATGAGGATTATTATAAAGACCAAAATATACATACGGTACCAATTTTGTTTTTTACGCCGAATGAAAAATATAAAGGAGTCAATAAAGAGTGGGCACAACAAATTGATATTTATCCAACGTTATTAGACATGATTGGCTACGACAAGCCTTTTAGAAGTTGGGGAAGAAGTCTGATTGCTAACGATAGGATTACACCTTTCGTAATGAGATATTCTTCTGATAATTATGAAATGATGAGTGGGAATTATATTTGTACTTTTGACGGACAAAAAGCAGTTGGTTTTTTCGATAAAGAAGATAAAGAATTAAAACATAACCTAATTGGTCATCGAAATATCGAGATGAATCTGCTTGAAACCAGATGTAAAGCTTTTTTACAAGATTACATGGAGCGCATTATTGATAAAAAATTAACTTCAAAAGACAAATAAGATGGGTACTAAAAAGAAATTACTTATTGCTACAGTGGTTGTGATTTTGGGAATCACGGGGAAATATGTTTATGATCGACATATTAATCATAATTTCATGACAATTACAGAAGGAAAAGTATATAAAAGTGGCGTGATACCTCCCGATGAAATAGCAGATTATGTAAAGAAGTATCATATTAAATCGATTGTTGATTTGCGTTTTCCTGGCACTGGTGATGAGGTAAATAACCCCGAGATTCCTGCCGAATTAACTGCCGAGAAAAATGCAGTAGCCAAAATTCAAGGAGTGAATTATTTTAATAATGGTTCAGATCAAGTGCCTAAACAGGAAAATTTGGATAGTTTTTTTAAAATAATGGATAATAAAGATAATTATCCAGTGTTGATTCATTGTTATCATGGTATCGGAAGAGCACAATTATATTCGGCACTCTATAGAATAGAATATGAGGGATGGAGCAATGAAGAGGCGCGTCATCAGGCAGCCTTCCCATTTATGTTTAGTTCATTTTCGGATGGTACTCCAAAAGGCGAGTTTTTGAAAGCCTACCACAGCCGAAAACAATTGGCCTCTGAGAAAAAGTAATTAGTAACGATCACAGAATTGTGGCTGTTTAAAGTATATAAGGCTATAAGGTTATTAGTTTGAAGTTTTTTGTAGCGCAGGATTGTACAAAGCTTTAGATGCTGAATGCCGGAGTTTTTTGATGTAGTCGTAGGAAAGTAAATGACTTCGCTGCTACTTAGGCTAATAAATAATTTAATGAGTGTTACAATACTAGCATAACGGACAACAATAATTCAAATTGAATAGATAATAAAATAGAATAAATCACGTTTTTTTGTTAATGAAAATTATTTTAGTAAAATTTCTTGTCATTTATTACACGTTGGGAACGATGTTTTTACCAATGGGAGATTTTTCAAGTGTGGGAGATTTACAAAAAATGTATGAACATTGTAAAGCAACAGAAGATAAAGACATGACAGTGATGGACTTCATTACAGACCATCTAGTTAATATTGACAGATTATTTGACCAACATCAAAACGGAGATGAACAGAAGCCTCACAAGCCCTATGAATACAGTATTCATAATTCTATTTCACAATTTATTCAAGAATTTAGATATTTTGATTTTAAAAATCTTAAACCATTTGTGACATCTTACCAAATAAAAATATCTAACTACAAAAACACTTTGTATTCTTACCAACTAATTTCATCTATATTTAGACCACCAATTTTTGCTACTAAATTTTTTTAGAATCCTTTTTTAAGGAAAAATTCAAATTATTAAATTTATAAATCAAGCAAAAATGAAAAATATTTTTTTGGCAATAGCCATTGCCTTTAGTGTAACTATGGTTGCACAATCTGAAAAAAAATCAAAAAAAATAAATGTTCCTACAACAGTTACTGAAATGTTCAAAAAAGAATTTCCAGACAAAAAAGCAAAATGGGGTATGGAAGATGGCGATTATGAAGCTGAATTCAAAATCAATAGTTCTAAAGCTTCTGCTGTTTACGACAGTAAAGGGCACAGAAAAGCACTTGAAATAGCAATCAAAGCATCTGAATTACCTGCTTCAGTAATGGAATATTTAAAAAAGAGCTATCCTACTAACAAGATTACTGAAACTGCTAAAATTACCGATGATAAAAACGTGGTGACTTATGAAGCCGAAATAAAGAAAGAAGGTAAATCGTATGATGTTTTACTCGATGTAAATGGAAAGTTCATTAAAATTGTAGAAGGGTATTAAATATCTGAATTAGTAAAAAGGGCAATCGAAAATAGATTGCCCTTTTTTTAGGTAATCTATGTAATTATTATGAAATTGATATGCAATGGCTGATCGATGGACCACTGCCTGCATTTGTTTTAACGATGGCGAGAATTAGGTTAGCAGTGTAGGTTATAGTTGCACAGAGTTACACAAAGTTTGGCACAGAGCGATACTGAGTTTTATGTTATTGTACTATTTAGTGTTATATATTATTAGTTCTTTAAATCTTTTTTAAAGAACTATTTCCAAGAGCTAGTCTACAATATATGTGCTTTTTTTACTTTTAAAACCACTCTATAATAATTTTTAGATTTAATAATAATTTGCTTAGAATCATAGCCAGTAAAGGTAAAAAATAAAGTATCTCCTTTTTTTACTTCAATTTCAAATTTACCATCTGTATCTGTTTCTAAATATTTTTTTTATCCTTTTATATTAATGCTAACACCATGAAGCGGCAGTACGATACGGTTTTCAACTCCAACAATATTCTCTGTAACAATACCCTTTATTATTTTGACATCATTCGTTGTAAAGTTTTGCTTTGGTTTACATTGATTTAATGATAATAAAATCAATAGTAACGTTATGTTTTTTATGTATTTCATTTTTTTTATGTAAGTAATAAGGAGGTCCATTTCCCATTTTTATACTTCATCAATAATTTCATCTTTTCTTCAAAATTGGCGGTAACAACAATTTCTACAGTATTTTCATTTACAATTTTATAGTTTTGTCTGTAAATAATAATGCCTTTTTTCGAATTTATGTCAAAATTGGTTACTCCTGAACGAAAGCAATTATTAGAACCTGGACAACCTCCTGTTATTCCTGAAATAATCATTTTATTATCTATGAAACTTACTTCATCGATGGATCTTCTGTCAATATGCATAAAATATGGATTTTGTTTTATGTAATTTATTTTTTTGATTTTCTGTTTATATTTTGACAAACCATAGGGCCCATTATTTCCACAAGGTCGTACAGTCCATTCTGAAAAATAAATAGTATCTGATTCTCTATCAAATTTTGTAATTTCCCTAAAAAGTTCTTTGAACAACCCTTTTGAATTGGATAGTTCCTTTTGTTTGGGAACAAACCACTCTGTATTGACAAATAGGTAATACGCAACAAAAGGAGTAATTGTAATTATTAGTAAAAGATAATAGCGTTTTTTCATTTATAATTTATGAGTTTTAACTTCGTCCATTATGGTATTAATTTTAGGCTTTTCAATATAAATTGAGGTATTAATTTGACCAGAATCTTCAGAAACAACTTTATTGATGGCTTGACTTTTTTCCCAATTCAAAACATAAATACCTTTTACAGACGTTTTACTTATATTTTTATTCAAGGTTGTTAGTTGCTTTTCAATATATATCGGATTTAAATTGTGAAGATAAATAGTTGTTGTCGTAAAAGTTTCGCTATTTTGATAATATTCAACACGCTGCACTTTAAAAATTTCGTTTTTGTTTTTATAAACTGCAATGGTGTTTTTATCTGATGATGAGGTAATTGGATTGTAACTTTCTTTAAATTTTTTGCTTATTAAAGATTTTGTGTTACTAATTTCAGTAACTATTGTATCGATTTTTTTAACTTGAGAATCATCAAATAAACCAACTTGTTTATTGCCAGCATCATATATCACATAATGAAGTTCATTATTAAATTTTACCAAAGCAACCCATGAGGCTCTATAATCGTCAGTAATTTTGGTATATAAAAACTCATAGTCTTCTATTTGATTTTCGGCCATGCAATACGCAACAATTTCATTTTCATCTTTAAGATTGGTTAGTTTCCATTTGTAGAGAAAATTAGCACCGTAATAATAATCGTAATTTTGAAAATCGGCACATTGCGTAATGATCATATCTCTGTATTGAACATTCATTTTATCTCGTTCAAGATTACCGCTTCTTTTAATAAGAGTAAACCCATTATTATTTTTAAAAAAGTAGTATACTCCTAAATCTTTGTTTGGTTCAGAATTGCCTTTACAATTGCCCTGATGCTGAATTTTTTCTAAATAAAAACAAATATAATTTTCATCTATAATTTTGTATTTCCCAATAGTTGTAGTAAAGCAATCGTTCCCGCAATCTGCACTATAAGCACTGATAAAAGTTTGATCCGAATTAAAAGAAATGTTGTTTCCATAATTATTGAATCTATCAGTACTTTGCGGGGTTAATGTATATTCTTTGGTTTCTGAATTAGTAATTAAATGGTTTATTCTCCATTTTCCTTGCATAGCACTTATTTTAGAATTATGCGATTCCAAGTCAAATTCATTATAGTTGTTTTGTTTTTGCGAATAGACATGGATCAAAATGAAAAATAACAAGAATGCTATGTTTCTTACAAATTTATGTTCTTTAATGATATGCATTACTATTAGTTTTAAATGGAATAAGATTACAAAGACCAAGCCACTTTTGTATAGGTAGGAAAAATCATTTTTTTTACTTTCTTATCTATATAAATCAATTTGGAAGAATTTAAAAATCATCTCAATTTTATAAGGCTTTCACGGTAAAAAAAAATCTCGAATCTAATTTTTTTTATGTTGATAGTTGCAATTATTGTTTATGGGACATTCGGAACATTTTGGATTGGATGGACGGCATATTTCTCTTCCTAAAAAAGAAATTGCCATTCCAATTTCGCCCCAGATTTCTTTTGGAAGAACTTTCATTAATTGTTTTTCAACTTTGTTTCCATCTTTAGTTTCATCACAAAGGCCAATTCTTGGCGCAACTCTTATTACATGTAAATCAGCAATAATACCTTCAGCAGGAACTTTCATCTCACGCATAATTACATTGGCTGATTTTCTTCCAATACCTTTTAAGGCAATTAAATCAGCTATATTATTTGGGATTTTTTCATCACTTTTTAAAGTTTGAGCGATTTCAATCAGCCAATTTGATTTAGTGTTGAAGTTTCTAACTTTGCTTATATAAGAAAATAAATCTTCAGGTTTAGCGGTTGATAGTGTTTCTAAATTGGGAAATGTAGAAAAAAAAGATGGTGCAATTTTATTAATATTAGCATCAGAATCTTGTGCAGATAAAATTACGGCAACCATTAGTTGATAAATATTTTCATAATTTAAAGGGTGTTTTTTACCTTTATATTTATGGATTAACGGTTGTAATTTTTCAGTCCAATTGTTAGTGTTTTCAAATAGTTCCATAATTATTCTTTTATATATTCCATAATTCGTTTTATGACCTCTGTATTTCCAAGTATTTTTCGATGACCTAAGTTCTGAGTAATCATCAGTTCGGAATTTTTTATCGTTTCATGGATGTGATAACCCGATTTAACGTTCACCTCTTCATCATTTTCATCATGAATGATCAAAATTGGTGTGGTGCAATCTTTCACAGCAACTGAAGAGGAATAATAATTCATGGGGCTACCATATTTACGCTCAAAATGGTTTCTTAATTGGATGCCAATTTCAGGTTTTAATTCTAATTTTTTTATAAAATCATCAACAATGTCTTCAATAAGGTCGCCGCTTCCAATGATTACTGCTTTTTTAACATTCAAGTGTTCTCTAATCGCATTCAAAATAGACATCCCTCCAAGAGAATGACCAATTGCAAATTCAAAGGGACCAAATTGTTGTTCTACAGCTACAATTGATGCGATAAATTCAATCATGATGGTTGACTTGCCTTTGGATTTACCGTGAGCAGGAGCGTCAAAGCTTACAGTCGAATATCCCAAACGCAACAATTCATCCGCAATTTTAACCAATTGAGTACCTCTGCCTGACCATCCGTGTACCAATAAAACTTTTTTTGAATTGGTTCCATATCGATAGACGACAATTTCTTTGTTTATGGATCGTACCAAAATATTTTCCTGAATACTTTGTTGATCCATAGTAAATTCTCGTTTAGGAATTTTGTGTTTTATGGGAGTGGTGAATAATTTGGCTGCAAAACGCGTCACTAATTTTGTTGAAATTGCTTGAAATAATTTAGCTGTCAATACGATTACTTTCGGAATTTTTAATCTTTGGGCTTGTATTTCTTGATTTTTTGACATTTCAATAAATTTTTAATGCAAGTTACTTTAATTTATCTTTTTTTTATACATTAGGCATCATTAAATTAAAGTTAAAATGCAAAATCAAAAACGCGTAATAATTGAAAATGTGTCGCCTCAAATAGACAATGGGGCATTTTTTATAAAAAGAATTGTTGGACAAAAAGTAACGGTAACTGCTGATGTAATTTCTGACGGACACGATCTGATGCAAGCGGTTGTTCAATACAAACATGAAAAAGAAAAAAAATGGACTGAAATTCGAATGATTGAATTTCCAAACGATGTTTTCGAAGCCACTTTTTCAGTAGAAAAACAAGGATATTACTCTTATTTTGTGGAAGCTTGGATTGATTATGCACTCAATTGGCAATACGGAATTGGTAAAAAAATCAATGATAACCAACACGTAAAATCAGAATTATTAGAAGGAGTAGAGTACATCAAACCATTGGTATCTAAAGTTTCGGCTTCTGATAAAAAATATTTGAATGAAATTGTCGATTTATTTTCGAATGAATTGCATTATAATAGAGCCATCACAGAAGCAACTTCAGATAAATTAAAAACTATTTTCAAAGAAAATCCAACCAAATTTTTAGCCAATCAAACGCAAGAATTACGTGTTTATGTTGACAGACAAAAAGCGTTATTCAGTACTTGGTATGAATTTTTCCCGCGTTCGGCTTCCCATGAAGAAGGTAAACATGGTACTTTTAAAGATTGTGAAAAATTGTTGCCTCGTGTGGCCAAAATGGGATTTGATACCTTATATTTTCCACCCGTGCATCCTATTGGAGAAGTAAACCGCAAAGGAAAAAATAATGCAACCGATGCACAACCAGGCGATGTAGGTTCGCCTTGGGGAATTGGTTCACAATACGGTGGACACAAATCCATTCATCCTGAATTGGGAACGATTGATGATTTTAAATCTATGGTCAACACGGCTAAAGAATTAGGGATTGAAATCGCCATGGACTTTGCACTTCAAGCGGCTCCCGATCATCCTTGGGTGAAAGAATTTCCGCAATGGTTCAAATGGCGACCTGATGGAACGGTGCAATATGCAGAAAATCCTCCCAAAAAATACCAAGATATTTTACCAATTTTCTTTGAAAGTGCCGATTGGAAAAATCTTTGGAAAGAGCTCTTAGATTGTGCTTTATTTTGGGTTGAAGAATGTGACATTCGTGTGTTTCGTGTCGATAATCCGCACACAAAACCGTTCTATTTTTGGGGTTGGTTGATTGCTGAAGTCAAGAAAAAATATCCCGATGTATTGTTTTTAGCTGAAGCGTTTACGCGTCCGAAAATTATGCACGAATTGGCCAAACAAGGTTTTACACAATCTTACACATACTATACTTGGCGCAACACCAAAGCCGAGTTGCAAGAATATCTTACAGAGTTAACGCAAACTTCTCAAAAGGAGTTTTTTCGTCCTAATTTTTGGCCCAATACACCCGATATCAATCCATTTCCATTGCAAGGAGCTAATGAAAGTACGCACTTGCAAAAATATTTTCTAGCCGCTACTTTAAGTTCATCGGTTGGAATTTACGGACCTGTATTTGAATATATGGTTTCTGATGCCATTCCTGGAAAAGAAGAATACATGGACAGCGAAAAATACCAAACGCGTCTATGGGATTGGAATAAAGAAAACAAAATTACACTTTTAATTTCTAAGATAAACCAAATTAGAAAAGAGCAAATATCATTACAACAAACCAATAACATTGAGTTTTGTGATACCGATAATGATCAAGTTATTGCTTTCTATAAATTTGACGATAATAAAGAAAATGAAACGTTAATGATTGCCAGTTTAGATGCTTATTACGCCAAACAAGCTTGGATAAAATTGCCACTAAAATCATTAGGTATTTATGAAGGACAAACGGTTACTGTAGTCGATTTAATCACTGGCAACAGTTACCACTGGGATAAAGAATGGAATTTTGTCGAATTGCATCCCGCCTTACCATTTCATCTATTCAAAATTCAAAAATAAGAACTTAACCACAAATAAAGCTAATTGTTAAGACTTAATGAAACTTAATCTCTTAGTGGTTCTAATAAAATAATTAATGTTAAAATAAGCATTATGAAAAACGATAATCAAGAAACTTTTTCAACTCCATTTGTCTTTAAAAATGAATGGAAAGATGCCCTTAAAGACGATGAATTTATTAAAATATTTTCGTCCGATATCTTAGAAAACTACATCATCAATAAACGTTGGTATGGCGGAAAAGCAAGTACGTTAAAGTATATTGAAGTCGTTGATCATTTCAAAATTACCTCAAAAAAGAATACCTATTATGGCGTTTTACTAGAAGTTAATTTCAAGGAAGCCTTTTACCAGCATTATTTTATGCCGTTAGCTTTTATGGAAGAAGAAGAATTGGATACTAATACCGTAATAGCTCCCGTGAAATTCGGTCATATTAGCGGATATTTAGTAGATGCACTCCATCAAGATGATTTCAGAAAGTTACTATTCGAAAAAATAATCAATTCTAAAGATAAAAATACCGATAAGTTACTATTTCATAAAGGTACCTTATTGGAAGAAACCGAATACAAATCGTCAAAATTTATGGGAGTGGAGCAAAGCAATACGTCCATAATTTATAACGATGCCTTCGTATTAAAAATTTTCCGTCGTATTTATGTAAGCACCAATCCCGACTACGAAATTAGCCGATTTCTAACCGAAAGAATGCACTTTCAAAGTTCGCCAGCCTACACCGGGAGTATCAACCTAGCGCTTCCCGAAGGCAACATTACGCTCGGCTTGATGCAAGAATTAGTACCCAATCAAGGCGATGCTTGGAAGTTCATGCTCGAACAAATGGACGGCGTTTTTGACAACCTTTCCAGAAAGAAAATCAAAATAGACAAATTACCAAATGTAGATTTATTCAAACGATTAAAAATTAACGAAATTCCGCCCGAAATCATCGATTGGGTGGGTTTAAGTCTGTTTCTTCGCATCCAAACGTTAGCCTTGCGCACGGCCGAAATGCACATTGCACTCGGAAGCGACATTCACGAAACCGCATTCACACCCACAACCTACAACGGAGATTACACCGTTTGGTTAAAAAACCGTTTGCTGTACCAATTTCAAAACCGATTGAACATCATCGAAAACAGTTTGCACAAACTCGACGGAATGGCACTCGAACTAGCGCACCAATTCCTCGAAAACAAAAAACTCATTCGTAAACATTTTGTCGATTTCGATTGGACTAAAATGAAATCCGAACGCATCCGCATTCACGGCGATTATCACTTGGGTCAAGTGTTGGTCAATGGCGACGATTTTTACATCCTCGATTTTGAAGGCGAACCCGAAAGCACCATACGTGATAGAAAGGTAAAACAACCGCCACTCAAAGACGTTGCCGGAATGTTCCGTTCCTTTCATTACGCCATTTACGCCACTATTTTCAACAACGCCGATAAATATCCGTTCGAGCAAGAAGAGCTTTTCAAAGCCGGCGAATTGCTCTTTAAATACATGGTGGGTACGTTCCTAGAAACCTATATCGAGAAAGCACAATCGGGGAATTTAAACATCGGCTACAGTCACGAAATCAACTTTTTACTCAAATATTGCATTCTTGAAAAAGCGGTCTACGAACTTGGTTACGAACTCAATTCACGCCCACGTTGGGCTGTAATTCCGCTGCGAGGCATTCAAACGATAATGGGGTATTAAATTTTTTAAATTTTTATAATGAAAAAATTATTACTAATATGCATATTCTCTAATTATATTGTTTTTAGTCAATGTTGGTCAAAAATTTCTGGAGGTTATAATCATTCTATTGCTTTAAAAACTAATGGAACTTTATGGTCTTGTGGAGAAGCTAGTTATGGTCAATTGGGAGATGGGACATATTATCCAAAAAGTAATTTTATTCAAATAGGTACTGATAATAATTGGAGTTCCATTGCAACTGGTGATTCATTTTCTTTAGGAATAAAAACTAATGGAACTTTGTGGTCTTGGGGTTCTAATATTTCTGGTCAACTTGGAGATGGTACAAATATAGACAAGTGTAGCCCTGTTCAAATTGGAACTGAGACAAACTGGTTAGTAGTTGAATCTGGGTTAGACCACACATTAGCATTAAAGACAGATGGAACCTTATGGGCTTGGGGTTATAATAGTAACGGACAGTTAGGAGACGGTACATTAGTTTCAAGAAATGTTCCAACTCAAATAGGAACATCTAATAACTGGGTATCTATTTCTGCGGGTCATTGGCATTCATTAGCTATAAAGAGTGATGGTACTTTATGGAGTTGGGGTCAAAATAATTATGGACAACTTGGTATCGGTACGAATGTTGATAAAAGTATTCCAATACAAATTGGTACAGCAGCAAATTGGAAAGCCATAGCAGGAGGCGGTCATCATTCTGTTGCTATTAAAATGGACGGTTCTCTTTGGGCTTGGGGTTATAATTCATTTGGACAATTAGGGTATGGAAATACAACTAGTTATATGATACCAATGAATATTGGAACAAGTGTTAATTGGCAATCATTAACTACTGGTGATGAATTTACAATTGCAAAAAAAACAGATGGAACAATTTGGGGTTGTGGAGCTAATTGTTGTGGACAATTAGTTGATGCCGTAAATTCTCAATTGAATGTTTTTACACAAATTAGTAATGGTTCAACCTGGCAAACAGTAAATGCAGGTTTTATACATTTATTAGCAATAAAAACAGATGGGACTTTTTGGACCTCTGGGTCTAATTATTATGGACAGTTGGGAATCGGTTCAACAGGAAACAATAGTTATATTTTAAATCAAATATCGTGCACCTCTTTAAACGACGAGAATTTTTTTGGTAATCAAAAAATTTATATATATCCAAATCCAGTAAAAGAAACCTTGAATATTATAAATGTAAATAATCAAACCATAGATAAGATTGAAGTCATAGATATTAATGGAAAAAAAGTTTTTGAACAAGCGGGTAACAACAATATTAATTTTCAGAATTTTCAAAAAGGAATTTATATAATTCGAATTTTATCTAATGGAGAAATTTATCAAGAAAAATTCATTAAAGAATAAACTACAAATAATCACATGAACCCAGTACAACCACATTCTTTATTCACCGATTTCGACATCGACCTATTCAAAGCAGGAAAACACTTCAGACTCTACGAAAAACTAGGCGCGCACCTCACCGAAGTCAATGGCGTAAAAGGCGTTTACTTTGCCGTTTGGGCACCATCGGCCCGTTCAGTCTCTGTTGTTGGAGATTTCAATTTTTGGGTACAAGGCGAACACCAACTCAACGTGCGTTGGGATGCCTCCGGAATTTGGGAAGGTTTCATTCCTGGTATCGACAAAGGCACCACTTATAAATATAAAATTCAATCCCACAACGGTGGCACCATTACCGAAAAAGCCGATCCATTTGCATTGTATTGCGAAAATCCACCACATACAGCATCAGTAATTTGGGATCTAGATTACAAATGGAAAGACACCCAATGGATGGAAACGCGTAAAGACAAAAATGCACTCGACAAACCCTATTCGGTTTACGAAGTGCATTTGGGTTCTTGGAAACGCAACGCCGAAGGTACGTTTTTAACCTACATCGAACTGGCAGACCAATTGGTTTCCTATGTAAAAGAAACGGGTTTTACCCACGTCGAGTTCATGCCGATTATGGAATATCCTTACGATCCATCCTGGGGCTATCAATTAGTAGGGTATTTTGCCCCAACTTCTCGCTTCGGAAAACCACAAGATTTCATGCTTTTGGTAGACAAACTCCACCAAGCAGGAGTAGGAGTAATCTTGGATTGGGTTCCGTCACATTTCCCAGATGATGCCCATGGATTAGGTTATTTTGACGGTTCCAATTTATACGAACATCCCGACCGAAGAAAAGGCTATCATCCCGATTGGAAAAGTTTAGTTTTCAATTATGGACGCAATGAAGTGCGTTCGTTTTTAATCAGTAACGCTATTTTTTGGTTAAAATATTACCATGTTGACGGACTTCGAGTAGATGCGGTCGCTTCTATGTTATATTTAGATTACTCCAGAAAAGACGGCGAGTGGGAACCCAACATTTATGGCGGTAGAGAAAATTTAGACACCATTAGTTTCCTAAAAGATTTCAACGAAGCGGTGTATGCCAATTGCCCAGATGTGCAAACCATTGCCGAGGAAAGCACCAGTTTTCCAATGGTTTCCCGACCAACATTTCTAGGTGGTTTGGGCTTCGGAATGAAATGGATGATGGGATGGATGCACGATACGTTGCAGTATTTCTCTAAAGAAAGCGTGTACCGAAAATACCATCAAAACGATATTACATTCTCCATGACCTATGC
>CAZSZH010000052.1:0-18842 GCA_964610785.1 uncultured Flavobacterium sp.
CAATTATTCTCTGACGGAAAAGTGGCTGATAACGATATTGAATCGAAAGCCAACGAATTGCAAAAAGTGATTCAACTGTTAGAAGAAAAAGAAGAACGTTGGTTTGAATTGAGTTCGAAAATGGAATAATTTGAGTAACTAGTAAAGAGTCATTAGTCAATAGCAACTTCAGCTAATCACTAATTATTAATCACTTATCACTAATCACTAAAAATGCTATTTCAGATTAAATCATACCTAAACTTTATATGGCACTCCAAGAATCAACACGGAGTCCATTCGCCGTTTGTGTTCGATTTAGTTACGAAGTGCTTTTATGATACCAAAAACTATCCCGAATATTCTATTTTAAAAAACTACCGAAATTCGCTCCTACAAAACAAAAATACGATTGAAGTTAGCGATTTTGGTGCGGGTTCCAAAGTGTTTAAAAGCAACACTCGAGCAATTAATAAAATCGCCAAAAACGCCGGAATTTCGAGAAAAAGAGCTGAATTATTATTCCGAATTGTAAATTATTTTCAACCATCAAACATTCTTGAAATTGGCACTTCTCTTGGATTAGCAACATCTGCTTTATCGCAAGGACACAATGAATCAAAAATTACTACTTTAGAAGGTTGTCCTCAAACAATGGCAATTGCAGAAAGTCAATCTCAATTTCAAAATCTAAATAACATTGAATTTGTAAACACTAAATTTGAAGATTACTTAAATAATTATCAATTATCAATTATCAATTATCAATTCATCTACTTTGATGGTAATCACTCTAAAAAAGCCACTCTAGCGTATTTCGAATTGTTACTTTCCACTATATCAAATAATTCGGTTTGGATTTTTGACGATATTCACTGGAGCGCCGACATGGAAGACGCTTGGGAAATTATTAAAAACCATCCCAAAGTTACTGTTACAATTGATACGTTTCAATGGGGAATCGTTTTCTTTAGAAGCGAACAAGAAAAAGAACATTTTGTGATTCGAGTGTAACATACCTATTCATTAATAAGCAATTATTATTGAATTAGTAGTTTCATATAGTTAAAAAAGTCTTGATTACTCAAGACTTTTTCAATAATAAAATTTTATTTAAAACCTGATTAACCTTCTAATTTAAGAAAGACTATTAGTACGAAAGATCTTTAAATTTAAAGATAAAACTTTCACTTCCTTTAATAGTCACTTTTATAAGACCTACTCCATGGGCAATATTCAGCGTTGTGTTGGTTCCATAAAGTTGATCTTTAATAGGATATACACCATCTTTTAAATGCCAAGCGTTTACTATATCGCTAGGCAACTTTAAATCGAATGTACTTGTATGGTTCGGGTCAAAATTGTTTACTATAATTAGTTTTTCATTGTCTGACCAACGCACATAGGAATAAATTTTCTCATCATAGTTGGCTGTATCCTGTCGGTTTACGGTTTGTATCTCTTGAAATTTACCCATTAAAGCATCACTATTTATTGTAAAATTCAATAATCGTTTGTAAAAATCTCGTAAGTCTTTCTCACTTTGTGATAATTGTCCGCCATCAAATTTACCTCCGTTCATCCAACGTTGATGATTTGGCACACCAACATAATCAAAGATAGAGGTTCTAGAACGGGTTCCGAAACCACCATTTTCATTTCCAGCCTCACCAACTTCTTGTCCGAAATAAATCATGGTTGGTGACGAACTAATTGTAGCAGAAACCACCATTAATGGTTTTCCTTTCTCGCCACTGCCCGCAAATTCTGGACTGGCCAAGCGTTGTTCGTCATGATTATCCAAAAAGTGAATCATATGATGCTCAATATCAGCCATACGATGTTGAATATCTGAAAGTCCGTCGGGCGTAGTTTTATTTTGAATGACTGCTTTTAGATGATCATAGGTTTCTACTTTGTCATATAAATAATCCATCTTACCAAGATTAATGTAATTTCGATATTCATTTGGATTATATACTTCTGCCAATAAAAAAGCAGTCGAATTTTTCATTTTGATGGATGAATTCATGTAACTCCAAAATTCATACGGAACCATCTCTGCCATATCATATCGAAAGCCATCCACCCCTTTAGCCGTCCAATACAAGGCAATATCTCGAAATTTAGTCCAAGAACTTGGTACTGATTTATCTTTCCAAAATTCGAAATGCTCGCGATAAGATTTTTTATCAAATCCTTCAGGTAATTGTGGAAAATCTTTGGAACCATCAGGACGAATGCCGTAGTTAACTTTTACGGTTTCATACCAATCATTGATATCTGGTTTTGCCATACGCGATCCGTTGCCGGTCCATTTAGCTGGATTTTCATCAAAAGTGCCGTCAATCATTGGATTTTTTTCTCCATTTAAAGGTTTATAATAATCTGAAGTAGGAACCTGAAAACGCTGACCTGGAATATAATAGAAGTTATTATCGCGAGCATATTCGACTTGGGTATCATCATCTGCACCAAAGTCGCGCACTCCCGGAGGATTCGAAAGGCCTGTATATTTACGAGCGATGTGGTTTGGAACTATATCGATGATTACTTTCAAACCGTTTTTGTGTGTACGAGCAATTAAAGCTTCAAACTCCTCTAATCGTTTGGCTGGATCTACTGCCAAATCAGGGTTTACGTTATAATAATCTTTAACAGCATAAGGCGAACCGGCACGTCCTTTCACTACTTCAGGATCATCATTAGAAATTCCGTATTTGGTATAATCCCGCACTAATGCATGGTGCGGAACGCCCGTGTACCAAATATAGTTTACGCCTAATTTTTTAATTTCTTGCAAGGCTTTGTCGGTAAAATCGTTAAACTTTCCTACTCCGTTTTCTTCGATTGTTCCCCATGGTTTGTTGGTATTGTTTTTATTTCCAAATAATCGAGTAAAAACTTGATAAACTACTTTTTTCTTTTCCACGACGGTCACATTTTTACTATTAGCATTAGACTTTGTTTTTTTGTTTTGTGCGTTTCCAAAGAGTGAAAACGTAACTAGAGCAAGCAACAGAACTTTTTTCATGATGTTGTTGTTTTAAACATGATGCAACAAATATAAATATTTGAATCGCATTTTAAACAGAGAATAAAAAAATCTTAATAATCCTTTGAGTTGGGTTCTATTTCATAAATTTGCAATAGAATTATTTGATTATTTATAATGACTTGAAAACGAAATTTAACCATTACAATGCATACAATATTCTACGAATTGCCGCCAATTATTTAAACAAACCATGAAAACCGACTTTATAAAATACCAAGCACAAACATCTCCCTATCCTCTCGGAATGGAAGTTTCACATGCTGTTGGTTCTTATATATATGATGTTAATAACAAAAAATACCTCGACTTTGTAGCAGGCGTATCGGCTTGTTCACTTGGACATCAACACCCAAGAGTAAATCAAGCCATTAAAGACCAATTAGATAAATATTCACATGTGATGGTCTATGGGGAATATTCGCAAAGCCCCGCCGTGCAGTATTGTAAATTAATAGTAGAACACTTGCCTCCGACCTTAAATAAAGTTTACCTCGTTAACTCAGGAACCGAAGCATGTGAAGGCGCTTTAAAGTTAGTAAGAAGAGTTACAGGACGAAGCCAACTGATTTCTTGTCACAATGCTTATCATGGCAACACCATGGGATCAATGAGCGTAATGGGATTTGAAGAACGCAAACAAATTTTTCGCCCTTTAATTCCCGATGTCGATTTTATTACTTTCAACAGCGAAGAAGATCTTCAAAAAATAACCACAAAAACTGCTGGAATAATATTAGAAAGTATTCAAGGAGGAGCTGGCTTCATTCAACCTAAAAACGACTTTTTGGCCAAGGTCAAAAAACGTTGTGAAGAAGTGGGAGCCTTAATGATTGTAGACGAGATTCAGCCGGGATTTGGTAGAACCGGGAAATTATTTGGTTTTGAAAATTATAATGTAGTTCCCGATGTGGTTATTATTGGTAAAGGTATGGCAGGTGGAATGCCTGTTGGAGGATTCATAGCCCATGAAAAATATATGGACTTATTGAGTCATGACCCGAAGCTGGGCCATATTACTACTTTTGGCGGACATCCTGTCATTGCGGCAGCTTGCTTAGCCACACTGCAAGAAGTTTTAGAAAAAGACTACACTGCACAATCTCTAGAGAAAGAAAAATTATTTAGAAAGCTTTTGGTACATCCTTTGATACAAGAAGTAAGAGGAAAAGGATTAATGCTTGCCGCAATGACTTCAGATACCGAAATAACCAATCAAGTTATTTTGCGTTGTCAAGATAAAGGGTTAATATTGTTTTGGTTATTATTTGAAGGAAAAGCTATTAGAATAACACCTCCATTAACGATTTCTGAAGATGAAATTAGGGAAGGGTGTCAGATTATTTTAGAAGTAATGGATGAAGTTCTAGCAACATTTAGTAATCCATAACTGATTTTCTGTTAATTAAATTGTTCAAAACAAAAAACAGAATTCTTCGTTTGTAAACAAGAGTTGACTACTTTTATTATGTTTAATTATAAACAAAAAAGCTATGTATTTGGATCACGAAGAAGAAGACTACAACTTATCTTTATCGAAGTTTGAATCGATGTTGAAAACTAATAAAGTTTTCTTCTTTGATTCGGAGGAATTTGAAGAAATTATTCTTCATTATTTGGATATGGGTAAGGCTAATCTAGCGAAAAAAGCTTTAAAATTGGGTTTGGAACAGCATCCAAAATCTACGGGATTAAAATTGGTTCAGATTGAAATGTTGGTTTATGATGACAAATTAGACATAGCTGAAAAAATGCTCAATGAATTATATGCCATTGAGCCGACAAATGAAGAAATATTTATTCAAAAAGCAAACATTTATTCAAAAAGAGATAACCACGAAAAAGCAGTGGAATTGTTGCAAGAGGCTCTGAAATTTACCGAGGACTTTAGCGATGTTTACAACCTTATCGGAATGGAGTATCTTTTTATGGACAATTTAGAAAAAGCAAAAGAGAACTTTATAAAATGTCTTGAGGAAGAAATGGAAGATCAATCAGCACTTTACAATGTAGTTTATTGCTATGAATTTTTGGATCAAAATACAGAAGCCATCGAATTCCTTAAGAAATACATCGACAAAAATCCTTATAGCGAGATTGCTTGGCATCAACAAGGGCGCTTATATTATGGTTTAAAAGAATACGAAAATGCCGTTCGAGCCTTTGAATTTGCAACTTATATCGACGATGAATTTATTGGTGCTTTTATGGAAAATGGAAAAGCACTAGAACGCTTAAAACGTTATCAAGAAGCCATTGAAAATTATCAAAAAACAATTGAATTAGACGATCCAACTTCCTATGCTTTATTGCGAATTGGTAAATGCCATGAAAAATTAGG
This sequence comes from uncultured Flavobacterium sp., assembly GCA_964610785.1. Taxonomy (GTDB): domain Bacteria; phylum Bacteroidota; class Bacteroidia; order Flavobacteriales; family Flavobacteriaceae; genus Flavobacterium. The sequence continues at coordinate 5,376 of CAZSZH010000052.1, forward strand.
AAACAAAGCCGAAGCTTTAAAATATTTTAATCAAACCGTTCATGAAGATCCGCTTTTAGATAAAGGATGGATTGCCATAACTGATTTTTATGTACGTCAAAAAAACTATCAAAGAGCGTTGTTTTATGTAAACAAAGCTTTAGGAATTGATAATCAAAATAAAGAATATTGGAAACGATATGCTACCATAAATCAAGCTTTAAAGTTTTATGAAGAAGCGGAATTAGGATACAGAAAAGCTGTTGAATTTGGTGATTATGAGCTAGATACTTGGATAAATTGGACAGATTTATTACAATTTTTAGGTGAATTTGATGCCGCTATTCAAACCTTATTATTAGCCACAGAATATTTTCCAGAACAATATGAAATAGAATATCGTTTAGCAGGATTGTATTTTATGGCTAGTGATGATAAAAAAGGAAGTTTTCATTTGAGTAATGCGATGCGATTGAATTATAAAAAACGAACTATACTAGAAAAATCATTTCCCGTGGTTTGGGCAAGAAAAAAAGTACAAAATTTGATTGAAAAATATAGCAAATAGATGAAAAAAATATTGGCATTGATCCTTTTGTTATTCATAGCAGTAACACACGGACAAACAAATAAGGTAAAAACTACCAAAAAAAATAGTAGTAAAACTATTTCAAAAAATGATACTTCTTTAGTTGAAAAAATCAAAATTGTAGAAGTAAATAAAAACAATGATTCCGATTTAGTTGTTGAGCCCATGCCAACAGCAGTTCAAGAAGATGAAACTGATAAAATTTATACCTCTGCTGGAGTAGAAGTCCAACCTGAATTTCCGGGTGGAAATGATAAATTATTCTCCTATATTTCTAAAAATATGGAACTTTCAGATGATATGAAAGAAAATGAGGTAAAAGGAAAAATAGTAGCATCATTTATTTTGGAGCGCGATGGATCAATATCCAATATAAAAATCATACGTGATTTAGGATTTGGAACGGGCATACAAGCGGAAAGAGCCTTAAAAAAAATGCCAAGATGGAATCCTGCAATACAAAATGGTAAAAAAGTAAGATGTTCTTTCATGATTCCTATTATGATTTATGCCACAAAACAATAAAAAGTTCGGATTACTAGGTAGCAATATTTCCTATTCGTTTTCCAAAAAATATTTCACCAACAAATTTTCCAAAGAATTATTCAAGGGTTGTGTATACGAAAATTTTGATATTCAATCCGTAAAAGAATTTCCAGATATTCTAAAAAATAATCCTGATTTAAAGGGATTGAATGTTACGATTCCTTTCAAAGAAACGATCATTCCTTATTTGGATACACTTTCAGAAAAAGCGTCAAAAATTGGAGCAGTAAATGTTATTCGATTTACTAAAAAAGGAAACTTAAAAGGATATAATTCAGATTGGTATGGATTTATGAAGTCTTTAGAACCACTGCTGCAATCTCATCATAGAAAAGCTCTAATTTTGGGAACTGGAGGAGCCGCCAAGGGAGTTGCTTTTGCCCTGGAGGAATTGGGAATTTATTATACTTATGTTTCTCGAGAAGCCACCAATAGTAGTATTGATTATAAAAAAATTGATGACACTACATTTGATGACTACCACATTATAATCAACTGCACTCCCGTTGGCACAAATCCAAATATAGCAGAATTCCCTCCTATTCCCTATGAGTTTTTTTCAAATAAACACATTGCTTTTGATTTAATTTACAACCCCGAAGAAACCGCTTTTTTAAAGAAAGCGAAAGAAAAGGGTGCAATGATAAAAAATGGATACGAAATGTTAGTTTTTCAGGCCGAAAAAGCTTGGAGGATATGGAATAAATAAACATCCCTTGAACTACTTTTTATTGCAATGTTAAAATTAATTTTAACAGAAACCATTGACTTTCTTTGAATTTTGATGCGTCTTTACTATCTTTCGCCCTCCAAAAGGGAAAATAATTGTATAACCTTACACATTTAAACAAATGTCAGAAGAATTGAATGATAACCTACCATTTAACGAAAACGCGGTAGACGGAAACGTAAAAACGGAATCAAAAACCTTAATTGATTCTGAAAATCAAGAAGTTGGAACAGTTACCACTGAAATTGAACCCGTTGTAGAATTAGTTCCAGACACTGAAATTGAAGCGCCATTAATTGCTGAAACAGACCAAGAACCTGTTCTTGAAGTGGAAGATTTAGTGGGTGAAACCATTGAAGAAACCCCAATCGAAGCTGAACCAGAAGTGGTTGCAGCGGTTGAAGAGACAATAGAAGAAGAAAAAATTGAAATTCCAGTTGCCGAATCACATGTAGAACATATTATTGAATCTCCTACTGAAGTGGCAACCGAGAACACAATAGAACTGCAAGAAGAACAGAACATTGCGGTTAACGAAATTGCCAATGCCAATGCTGAAGAGAGTGAAGATGAAACCATAAAAGGTCGCCACGATATTCCGTTGCAAGATTATGAAGCTTTACCAGTGGAAAAATTGGTAGAAGAATTAGAAACTCTTATCGCAGTGGAACCATTAATGTCTGTAAAAGACCATGTTGAAGAAATTAAAAAGGCTTTTTTATCAAAATATTATCACTTCATTGACGAGAAAAAAGATGAATTCTATGCCGAAAATCCAGATACTACCGAGGAATTCCAGTACAGTTTTCCATTAAAAACAAAATTTGATACTTTATATAATCAGTACCGAGATAAAAAAAATGCGCACTTTAAGTCATTACAAAACAACTTAAAAGCGAATTTAGAAAACAGAATGGCGATTGTAGAAGAATTGAAAAATTTGGTTCACAATCCCGGAGCCAATATTGCAAATTCGCTAAAACAACTTAATGACATTAGAGAACGTTGGAAAGTAGCAGGACCGATTCCAAAAGATAAATATAATCACGTTTGGAACAACTTTCATTTTCATATTGAAAATTTCTACGACTTTTTACATTTAGATCGAGAAGCTCGTGATATTGAATTCAAAAATAATTTAGAGCACAAACAACGTATTATTTCCCGTGTAGCTGAATTAGTTCATGAAACAGACATCAATAAATCATTCCGCGAATTGCAAGATTTGCATAAAATTTGGAAAGAAGACATTGGTCCGGTTTCAAGAGAACACCGTGAAGAGCTTTGGAAACAATTCAGCGAATTAACCAAACAAATGCACGACAAGCGTGAAGCATTTTACGAAAGTTTTAGAGCAAAAGAAACCGAAAATCTTGAAAAGAAAAACAGTATTATCACACAACTTGAAGCTTTAGCACAAGAAAAGGTGAATTCGCATCAAGCGTGGTTGAACCAAATCGTAAAAGTTGAAGCTTTGCGCAACGATTTTTTTGCTACAGGAAAAGTACCAAGTGAGGTAAACGAAGCAACTTGGGCAAAATTCAAAACGGCGGTTAGAGATTTCAATGTCTTGAAAAATTCTTTTTACAAAGAAATCAAAAAAGACCAAAATGATAATTTAAGTAAAAAACAAGCCTTAGTTGACAAAGCCAATGAGTTAAAAGAAAGTGATGATTTTGCTACCACAACACCTTTAATGAAACAAATTCAAGACGAATGGAAATTAGTTGGTCATGTACCTAGAAAATTTTCAGACGAATTGTGGAAAGAATTTAAAGCGGCTTGCAACCACTATTTTGAGCGTTTAAAAGACAGTAAGAAAGAAGAAAATGCAGAAGAAATAGCTGCTTTTGAAAAGAAAAAAGAATATTTGGAAACCCTTCGTTCTTTTGAATTAGTTGGTGATCACAAAACCGATTTAGACGCTATCAAAGCACATATTGAAGCATGGAAATCTATTGGTAAAGTTCCTTTTAATAGAAGACATATCGAAGGCAAATTCAACAAAATTCTAGACGCATTATTTGAAAAATTAAGTTCTAGCAAGAAAGAAAGTGAACAATTACGTTTTGCCAACAAACTAGGTAATTTGTCAAGTTCAGAAGATAGCAGAAAATTGGATAATGAAAAGATCTTCATCATGCGAAAAATTGATGAAGTTCAAAATGAAATCTTCCAATTAGAAAACAACATTCAATTTTTCCAAAATACTAAAAATGCTAAAAAAGAGAATTCTATTGTAACGGAAGTACGTAAAACAATTGAAAGACATAAAGAAGATTTGGTGATTTGGAAAGATAAATTAAAACAGATTAAAAATTTTAAATCAGAATAACGTAAAGAAGCTCACTATAAAAGTGGGCTTTTTTCTTATATGATAAATATCATTTTTTATTCCCTTAACGGCTAGTATTTTTGGAACATAAATGTGATGTATCATGTCGTTTTCATTAATCCAAAAATACAATGTGCCGGGACCAAGATATACCAGTTATCCAACGGTTCCTTATTGGGAAGAAGAATTATTTTCTGTTGAACAATGGAAGGAAACATTTATACATTCCTTTTCAGAAAGTAATGCATCCGAAGGTATCAGTTTGTATATTCACCTACCCTTTTGCGAAAGCATGTGTACTTTTTGTGGATGTAATAAACGAATTACCAAAAATCATGAGGTTGAAAATCCGTATATAATTGCATTACTAAAAGAGTGGAATTTATATTGTAATTTATTTCCTACCCAACCCATCATCAAAGAAATTCATTTGGGAGGCGGCACCCCAACCTTTTTTTCGGCAGTAAATCTAAAGACTTTAATTCAAGGGATTTTTGAATGTGCCACAAAAGCCCACGAACATGAATTTAGTTTTGAAGGACACCCTAATAATACCACCAGATCACATTTACAAATACTATTCGATTTAGGTTTTAGACGTGTCAGTTTTGGAGTGCAAGATTATGCTGAAAAAGTTCAAACTGCCATTCACCGCATTCAACCGTTTCATAATGTTGCCAAAGTAACTTTTTGGGCGAAAGAAATTGGCTATACTTCTATTGGACATGATTTAATCTTCGGATTACCATTTCAAACATTAGAAAATGTAATAGATACAATTGATAAAACAAAATCGCTACAACCCGACCGTTTGGCATTTTATAGCTATGCTCATGTGCCTTGGATCAAAGGAAATGGACAAAGAGGATTTAATGGAGTCGATTTACCCAAAGACGACGAAAAAAGAAAGCTATATGAAGAGGGCAAAAAACGTCTTGCTCTTAACAATTATCATGAAATTGGAATGGATCATTTTGCATTAGAAACCGACAGTATGTATGATTCTTTTACAAACGGAAAACTGCATCGTAATTTTATGGGCTATACCTCATCCAAAACACAATTGATGATTGGTTTAGGCGTTTCATCTATAAGTGACAGTTGGTATAGTTTTTCTCAAAATGAAAAAACTATTGAAGCATACTACAACAAACTAAACCAAAATAAGTTACCTGTTTTTCGAGGTCATATCTTAACGAATGAAGATTTGGTGATTCGAAAACACATCCTGAATTTAATGTGTCAATTTGAAACTTCATGGGAAAAGGAACAAGATTTTTTTACCGAATTACCAGAAATTATTGCTCAATTACACGAAATGGAAACCGATGGACTAATTGAAATTGCAAGTAAAAAAATCGTCGTCACCGAAAAAGGAAAACCTTTTGTGCGCAATCTCTGTATGGCATTTGATTTACGGTTAAAACGTAATGCACCAAAAACCGAGTTATTTTCGATGACAGTTTGATTGTTATTCTCCTTTCTTATTCAAAAACAAATAATAGACTGGAAATCCTAATGCGACAATAAAAATACCTAAACCAGTATTTCTAGTATCATATATCAACAATGTAAAACAGATTAACGATGTTATCAAAATATAAAGTAATGGAATAATTGGATAACCAAATGCTTTATAAGGTCGTTCGGCATTCGGTTCTTTTTTTCGTAGAATAAACAACCCAGCGATAGTAAGGATATAGAATAATAGAGAGGCAAAGGTGGCATAAGTTAACAAATCACTATATTTTCCAGAAACACATAATATACATGCCCACACACATTGAAACCAAAGCGCTTTTTCAGGAACATGAGATGTGTTTAAATCGCCTGCTTTTTTAAAAAACAAACCATCTTTTGCCATAGCATAAAACAATCTTCCTCCGGATAAAATCAAACCACTATTGCAGCCAAACGTTGAAACCATAATCAAAGCTACCATGGCAAAAACACCAACATTACCCATAATCATACTAGCAGCGGCTGCTCCTACTCTATCTTGACTAGCAAACATAATTCCGTGTTGCAAAACAGAACCGCTTGGTGCGCCATGTAGTGGCAACAAAGCCAAATACGCCACATTAGCTAAAATGTAAATCACGGTTACAATTAACGTTCCTAAAAATAAACTTCTAGGGATATTTTTTTTCGGTTCTTTAATTTCTCCTGCAATGAATGTCACATTATTCCATGCATCGCTCGAAAATAGCGAATTAATAATAGTAGCACCCATGGCACCCAACAATGCCACTCCAGATAATTTAGTGACCGTTAGCATACCACTATCGCTCAACACTGTTTTACTAGCATCCCACATATTGGTGAAATTGGCCATAAAAGTATCGGTGTGAAATCCCACATATAATCCGAGAATAATTAAAGCAAAAAGCGCAATTAATTTGGCAGAAGTAAAAACTAACTGAATCATTTTTCCGTTTTTTACCCCTTTGGTATTGATGAAGGTCAGTAAAACAATGCTAAACATAGCCAATATTTGTTTATTGGTAAAAACAAAACTCTTTTCTATGGTGAAAATTTCATGCTCTAAAACAGGAAAAAAAACAGCTGTGTAATTGGCAAAAGCCACGGCAACCGCTGCGATCACACCTGTTTGAATCACGGTAAAAACCGTCCAACCATATAAGAAAGATATCAGTTTACCATAAGCCCGTTGAATGTACACATATTGACCGCCTGCGTTAGGCATCATACCTGCCAATTCGCCGTAACTCAATGCTGCCGACATGGTTAATAAGCCCGTAACCAACCAAATAATTAATATCCAAGCAGCAGAACCAACATCTCTCGCCATAGCGGCCGTTACTAAAAAGATACCCGAGCCTATCATGGAACCCGCCACAAGGCTTGTAGCATCAAGCAAACCCAAGGAACGTTTTAATTCATGTTTTGTTTCTGACATAAAAAAAAGAATTAGTAAGACCTCAAATATAAGGAATAGATTTTAGAGAATAGCACCTCGAAAGAAACACAATCTAATAGGCACAAATTTTATCAATACATAATTACCAGAACTTTTGTTGCATTAATAGTTAACCAAACTAATTTTTTTATGTCATTAGATAAAGCACATTTTAATAAAGACAAATACTCGATACGCATAGACAAAAATTAAAAAAATACCTTTTTTTTTAACAATTAATACAAAAAATTTATATTTTAGCACAAGATAGACAGCAGTTTACGCAAAACATACTCGATTTATAGCAAAAAAAATGACCATAAAAATCCTTTACGAAAGACGGCACACGTAATGAAATCAGCTTATTTCTAATTGTTAAAACTAAAATTATGAAACAGCTCTCCTTAATAACAGCAATTTTAATACTACTTTGTTCAAATAATAGTTGGGCACAAGACACCATTAGCAAAAAAAAGAAATTACCTCCTAGTTTGTTTGCACATAATATCATGCAAAGAGTAGGTCCTAATGCAGTAGTAATTAAAGGAGGTATAAAGCATCCGCGTGTTTTAGAATTTTACTTGAATGGTAATGCTAATGTTCCAGCGGGAGATAATGTTAGTCATTCTACAAAATTCAATCCGAGCATGGGTATCAACTACTTCGTAGGAAGAAATGTTTTATTGGGTTTAGAGGGAAGTTTTTTATCAGCAAAACCAAAATTAGATTTAGACACTTATAGTTCGGCTTTCAGCAGTAATCCATCAATAAGTGTCAATAATAGCAATAATGATTTTAAAAATACTTCATTATTTTTTAATTTCGGTTATAGTTTAAAACTAAAGCATGCTGAAATTTTAAGACATCAAGCTTTAAATTTTATATTGGGTAGCGGTGTTGTTTTTAACTCATATCCTAATCAATCCATAACTGGTTCTTTTAATGGAAAAGATTATGCTATTTTAAGTAATATGCCTCCAGATGGATACAACAAAACCAACTTTGCTGTAAAACCAAAACTTGAGTTTGTATACATGATCAGTAATTGGTTAGGCTTTAACGTTACTGCACAGTATCAAATAAACCTGGGCACAAAAGAATATACCTATACATACAAAGACTTAAGCAATGTCGATTTTACAAAACCTATAGATATTGTAAATCAGCAATTATTTATCGCTCCAAAAGTGACCCAATCGACTCAAGGATTGACCAGTAACTTTAGCGTTGGGGCAGGATTATTAATTAAAATGTGGCTCAGCAAAAAAGGATATGAATATTATAAAAACATGTCTGATAGATCGCCTAAACCAAATAGTCCAGATGATGGAAATCCTTTTCCAACTAAAGTAGTAACCAAAAATTTCTTGGATGGTTTACGTGCCATAACAATTCAAAATCTGCCGAATCCAAGTGAACATATCAACGGCGGACCTAATCTAATCATGGAACCAGCTATTGATTGCATTTGTACGGAGACACATAGCGGAACTTGTGATAGCGATTGGGGAGAGGTATGCGGTTGTGACGGCTATCAAACAGATAGAACTTCACACGGTTCGTTTTTTATTCCCACAGATTATTTAAATAGCACTCCCTTTTTAGTATATCAAGCCAGTCCAAAATCGACAAAATCATTGGCAAATAAAGAGATAATTATTGCATCCAAATTAAAATTAGATAATAAAATAGCAAAATCTATCGGTGTCGAAGAAGTATCGATTTTACCAGGTGTTTATACTTTTACGAAAGAAAACGTAGTTTCCCTGCCTATTACCATTTCGATAACACCTGCAAGTGCATTATATCATGCCATTAATGAAAAAGGACTTTCAGGAACCAAAGGACCACCTCCTTGTTCTTGTAGTTGCTGTGAAAAATCTCCTGGAGTAGCCTGGAAATGCTGCACAAATTAGATAAGAATGCATTGAAATTTTAAAAAAGACTACCAATGTAAAAAAGTACTTAAAATAAAACCGATTATTATTCGTTTAAACTTAATAATTACTTATTGTTAGAAACATGGAAAACAAACCTTTGACCAAATCATTTATTTTAGGACTTTCTATATTACTAGGATTAGCTTCTTTAGGCATATTTATATTTAAAGGACTTAAGACATTTAGTGACAAGGATCGAATAGTTACTGTAAAAGGACTTGCAGAAATGAATATTACGGCCACAAAAGCTTCAATTACGCTAAAATATTCTTTTTCAGGAGATAATCTACAAGAGACTATTAAAAATTCAGAGTTGAAAAAAGAGGCTATTATTTCATATTTCTCTAGTATTGGCTATCAAAAAAATAGCATTCAAATTTCAAATATTGATATTTCGGACAAGGAAAAGTATTATCAAAATGAGTGGTTAGGTGGTAAAGAAGTTAAAACCAAAATTGATCGATACTCAACTTCACAAAGCATAACGATTCAATCTAAAGATGTTAAAACTACAGAAGATGAATCTTCAAAAATAAAACTAGATTTAGTTAGTAAAAATTTAACTTGTAATGTCTCTGCCAATTATTCTTTTCCTGAATTAAATTCAATTAAACCAAAACTCATAGCAGAAAGCACCAAAAATGCACGAGTTGCTGGAGAGCAGTTTGCTAATGATTCCAAAGCTAGTTTAGGTAAAATAAAAACGGCTTCTCAAGGTCAAATTACTATTGCAGGACAATATAATTACAATGAAGATGGAGCAGTTAATGATAGTGAAAAACCTAAGTTACCTTATATTCAAAAAGCAAGAGTAGTTAGTACAATCGTTTTCTTTTTAGAGTAATCTTTTAAGTGCTACTTTACTTAATATTGCAGATCTATAATTTTTTAGCTTCATTCCAAAAAACATCCATTTCGGCAAGCGTCATGTCCATTAAAGGTTTACCTACTTCGCTGGCTTTATTCTCTAAATATTGAAATCGTTTAATGAATTTTTTATTGGTTCGCTCTAACGCATCTTCTGGGTTGATTTTCAAAAATCGCGCATAATTGATCATAGAAAATAAAACATCTCCGAACTCGGCTTCCATTTTATCTTGATTGCCCGACACCACTTCTTCCTGAAGTTCTCGAAGTTCTTCTTGTACTTTATCCCACACTTGATGTGGTTCTTCCCAATCAAAACCAACACCTTTTACTTTATCTTGAATACGACTGGCTTTTACTAAAGCGGGTAATCCTTTGGGAACCCCCTCCAAGACGGATTTCTTACCTTCTTTTAATTTTAACTTTTCCCAATTTTGTTTTACTTCTTCTTCATCGGCAACTACCACATCTCCATAAATATGAGGATGACGATGGATTAATTTGTCGCAAATTTCATTGCATACGTCTGCAATATCAAAATCATTGGTTTCACTCCCAATTTTAGCATAAAAAACAATATGTAATAACAAATCACCTAACTCTTTTTTGATTTCCTGCAGATCGTTATTTAGAATTGCATCACCAAGTTCATAGGTTTCTTCAATCGTTAAATGACGTAAACTTTCAAGAGTTTGCTTTTTATCCCATGGGCATTTGGCACGTAGATCGTCCATGATGTCTAATAGTCTTGCGAAAGCGTCAAGTTGAAGTTGGCGAGAGTTCATAGTTTTTAATTTAAATGTTGTGTAATAAAAGTCCTTTTTATACTGCGCCTATGCTTAATATAAGCTTGAGTAACCTTGTAAAATTAAAAAATCCTATTACATCATTGCGCAATAGGATTTGTATTTATAAAAAAGTAATTAACTATTTTTTGGCTTTTGGTTTTGCAGTAGCTTCTTTTTTGGCTTTTACTTCTTCCACTACTTGTTCTTTAACTGAAGTCGAATTTTCTATAATTGGCTCTTCTTTAGAGACCATTCCTTTCGCTTGAAGTATATTATACCAATTTAGTACTTTTTTAATATCTGACGGATATACACGCTCTTCATCATAATCTGGAAGAATTTCTTTAAAGTAGGCAATTAATTTTGCATTATCTTCTTTGTGAGAAATAGCAACTCCTTCATTTTCTTTTACAGCAATGGCTCTTAATATTTCTACCAGAGGTTTCTCTTCATTGTAGGTATACATTGAGATTTCAGACAATAAACTCACATTACTTTTCATCCCCACCGTTATCTTTTTACCATCAATCATCGATTCAGCAACAAAACCTGAACGAGTTTGTACTTTTAATTCAAATAATCCAGGCTTACCTGAAATGGCTAATATTTTTTCTACATTCATTTTCTAAAATTATTTTTAAGCGGAGGCAAATATAACTAAATAAAATTCCAAAAATCAAAACCGAAATACCAATTTTAGGAACATGATCCAATTTTGAGTTTTAAAATTCAAAATTAAATTTTATAAAATTTATCGCCCTTTTTTATTACAGAAACGCATCCGGTAATCGGGACGTGCTTTTCCATCCATTATGTTTTGTAATTTCTTCTTAATTAAGGTTTTTTTGAGCATTGCGATTTTATCGGTAAAAAGAATTCCCTCAATGTGATCGTATTCGTGCTGGATAACTCTTGCAATTAAGCCATCGTACACTTCTGTTTTTTTATTAAAATTTTCGTCATAATATTCCACGGTGATTTTCTCATTACGGTACACATCTTCCCTAACATCGGGAATACTCAAACAACCTTCATTAAAAGCCCACTCCTCGCCTTCTTCCCTTATCATTTTGGCATTAATAAAAGTTTGTTTAAACCCACTTAATTGTTCTCGTTCTTCTTTCGTTAAATCATCGCTATCACTAAAAGGTTCGGTATCAATAACAAATAAACGAATAGTTTCTCCTACTTGCGGAGCCGCCAATCCAACACCATAAGCGTTATACATGGTTTCATACATATTTGAGATAAATTCTTTTAGATTAGGATAATCCTCTGAAATATCATCACATACTTTTCTCAAAACGGGATCGCCGTAGCCAACTATTGGTAGAATCATTATTAGAGATTTTGGGTTGTATTTCCTTTAAGTTAATGTGCAAAAGTAATTAAAAATATAAATTGTCTGATGCAAGACTTAATTTTATGTTATTAAATCACTTTTCTATACAAATAATCTTGAAGCATGATAGTGGCAGCGATTTCATCTACTAACGCTTTGTTTTGTCGCTGTTTCTTCTTTAATCCACTATCAATCATGGTTTTAAAAGCCATTTTAGATGTAAATCGTTCATCGGTGCGCACAACTTTCATCTCCGGAAAAGTTTCTATGAATTTACGAACAAATTTCTCAATAATTTCGGTACTTTCTGAAGGTTGCCCATTCATCTGTTTTGGCTCTCCTATGAGCACTAGTTCAACTTTTTCTTTAAGAAAATAATCTTTGAGAAAAGAAATTAAAGTTTCAGAAGGGAGCGTAGTTAAACCAGAAGCAATAATCTGAAAATCGTCGGTGACGGCAATTCCTGTTCTTTTAATTCCGTAATCAATAGCGAGAATTCTTGGCATTTTATTTTTTTGTAAAGATAATAAATAACCAAACTTGTTTTTATATTTGTATCAAACTTTACTATCATGAATCAGCTACAAACTGCAATCGAAACTGCCTGGGAAAATCGAGAATTATTGAAGGACGAAAACACTATTAATGCCATAAAAGAAGTAATTCATGCCTTAGATTGTGGTACTTTACGAGTTGCAGAGCCAATAAATTCTGGCTGGCAAGTTAATGAATGGATTAAAAAAGCGGTAGTGATGTATTTTCCTATTCAAAAAATGGAGACTCATGAAGTGGGAATTTTTGAATATCACGATAAAATGCTACTAAAAACTGGGTATGCTGAAAAAGGAATTAGAGTAGCTCCTCCTGCTGTTGCTCGTTATGGCGCTTATATTTCTAAAGGTGTGATTTTGATGCCTAGTTATGTAAATATTGGTGCTTATGTAGATGAAGGCACCATGGTTGACACATGGGCCACCGTGGGAAGTTGTGCTCAAATTGGTAAAAACGTGCATCTTTCTGGAGGTGTTGGTATTGGAGGTGTTTTGGAACCTTTGCAAGCTGCGCCTGTGATTATAGAGGATGGCTCCTTTATTGGCTCTCGTTGTATTGTTGTGGAAGGTGTTCGTGTTGAAAAAGAAGCTGTTCTTGGAGCTAATGTTTGCTTAACTGCCTCTACCAAAATAATTGATGTAACTGGTAAAAGCCCTATTGAATATAAAGGATATGTTCCTGCACGTTCGGTAGTGATTCCAGGAAGTTATACTAAACAATTTGCTGCAGGTAATTATCAAGTACCTTGTGCCTTGATTATTGGAAAACGCAAACCTTCAACCGATTTAAAAACTTCTTTGAATGAAGCGTTGAGAGAATATGATGTAGCGGTTTAGTGTGGTTTTTAATATTGATTTTAAACTTTTTCTGTTTTAATTC